>NZ_JAOQJU010000014.1:16819-70712 GCF_025567385.1 Dorea acetigenes | reverse complement strand
CTGTTTTCTGCCATTTTGTTCACTCCTTATTCTCTAGATTATATCTCAAATCCTTGAGAATGGGGTGTCAACTTTTTTTATACCACATCAAATCGTCTGTCCCTTATCCTCAATATCCTTATGCTCGGTAACTTTCTTCGGCTCGTCTGGATTGCTTAAATCGTACAATTCTTCAAAAGTTACAAGCTGTTTTCCGTTAAAAGAAGTAGCGTCAAAAGTAAAGGCAACTTCTACTTTCATGTTTTCGCTGTCAGCGGTAAAAGTGTAATCACTTTCCACACGCTTTCCATTGATAAGAAGTTCTGCATTTTCTTTTTTCAACATCTGCCAGCCCTTTAACTGATATTTTGTGCCGACTTCTAAGCCCTCTAAAGTAACCGTATCAATGATTGTAACGTCTTTTCCAGCTTCAAGCTCTTTGTTGCCGTCCTTATCGGTAGCAGTCGTATGAATTTTGATGATACGCTCTGTGATAAGTACCGTCTGCCCGTCGTCCTCAATGTCTTTGTGTTCCGCAACTTTTACGGGTTCGTCTGGATTGCTGAAATTATACAATTCTTCAAAGGTAACAAGGTTCTTGCCACCTAAAGCAGACGCATTGAATGTATAGGAAATTTCCACTTTCATTTCCTCATCATCAGCGATAAAGGTATAGTTGTTTTCTACACGTTTCCCGTCAATGATAAGCTCGGTGTTTTCTTCCTTTAACATCTGCCAGCCTTTGAGCTGATATTTTGTGCCTTTTGTAAGTCCGTCCAATTTGACTGTATCAACGATTGTTACCTCTTTTCCTGCAAGGATAGTCTTTTCGCCGTCCTTGCTGGTCGCTGTGGTATGGATAGAGATTTCTTTTTCGTATTCATCAGTCAGCGTCCCTAAATCAACCACAAGGTTATTTCTTGATACCACGATTTCAAAAGGTGGGATAAGTTCAAAGCCTTTGTTACTGTCACAACGCATTTCTTCAATGATATAGGTATCATAAGGTAATGCACCCTTGCTGTCGTCTGGTTCAGAAATCCCAAACCACACACCGTCCTCGCTGGTCTTGCCTGCGTTTGTATTGTGCTTATGAGAAGCCCAGTCAGCAGAAGTGGAGAATTGCCCGTTATCATCAGTTACCACGACATGATTTTCGCCCGTCGTCTTGCTTGTGATCCTAAAAGGAACATCAGCAAGACGCTTGTGTGTGCCTGCACCGATTTTCACGCCCTCAATATCCCCACGCTTAATCTGATTGTAGATAGAATGGGCTTTGTCGGTTAAGTCCACAATTTTTCCATTTTCTGTGATTGTAAAATCAATCGGTTTTGCACCGTCAGTCAAATATCCGTTTGGAGCTTCACTTTCAACGATACGAAACTTTCCATAAGGTAAAAGGTCGGCAGAAGTAGAAGCGACACCCTCAATATCGGTACGAATTGTCTTTACCACTTCATTTTTTTTGTATAGCTTGCCCTCAACCAATACTGCATTATCTTTTAAGGAAATGATGTCAAAGGCAGTATCTTTCAAAGTGGCACTTCCTTGTGGCTTTGTATCGCCCGTTTCTAAATCTCGTTTCTGAATTTTGACACCGCCACGGATAACCTTGTCAGAAACGGAAAACTGGTTACTTCCAGATAATACGGCAAGGTCGCCGTCCTCGGTAATCTGTGTTACATATAAGCCCTTAATCTGTTCGGACTTATCGCCAGCCTGCATATATGCACCGTCAAGTAAGTAGCCATTTGGAGCTTTCGTTTCTTCAACGGTTAGTGTTCCAAGTGGAAAAACGGCTTTACCGTCTTGCATATAGAAGCTGTCGCCAGACACCTTGTATGCGTCCGCTAATTTTGTGATGTAGTGGGTTGTCCCATCGCTGTCTGTTTCAGCGATTGTCTTTGTAACCCATGTACGAGTAGCTTCGGCAGGGAGATTGTCTTTAGTATAGAAGCCTGCATAATACTTCCATGTAAATTCCGCACCTGCTAGAGAAGCGTTTCCTTGCGGATTGTCTTTCTGTGTTTCCATGTCAATCTTGAAAAGCTCAATCAAAGTGTCCGTTACTTTTGGCGTATCAGATACGTTCAATGTCGCTGTCTTTCCAGCTTCAATCTTTAAGGAATATACAGTTTTATCTACTTTATATCCTGCTGGTGCGGATAATTCCTTGATATAGACTGTGCCTGCTTTTACCTCTACAACATCTGTATTTCCGTTTTCATCAGTCGTAAGGGTGGCAAGCTGTTTCGTGCAGTCCTTATCAGAAAAGACACCGTAGATTGCACCAGCGACAGAGTAATTCCCGTTACTGTCTGTAATGCTGGTATTACTGGAAGTCTTTTGTAGTTTCGCATTTCCGACATTCAGTTTCGCCCAGAATTGTCCTAATTCCTGCCCCTCGCCAGAGTAGATATAACCGCCACATTCATAGCGTCCTTTATTCTCTTTGACAAAGGCTTTTGCACCAGAGAAAACTTCGTCCTGTGTTGCCTTTGGAATTTCATCATAAGAAGCTCGCACGTTATCACATTGCCAGCCAAGATGTACGCTCAATCTCTGCCAGACAACACATTGTTCCAACAGATAGACTTGCTTGTAATTCAGTTCCTTGTGAGCTTCGCCATACTGTTTGACATACTCTAAGGATAACGCCACATCTGAAATCTGGTCGGCACTCATGCGTGAGCTTGCGTCAGCTCTGGTCTTGTAACCATTTTTGAAATCTGTATTGATGTCAATACAATAGGCAGTTTCGCCCTCAACTTTCATCATGCCCTCATTGAATGTAGAACCGATAGAACCGTCATTCATTACTTTTTCAATGATACCGACACGCTCTGCACTTTCCGTCCAGTATTGCTTACTTTCTGCATGAACGGGTGTACTCGGTAAAGCAGTAACGACAGTTGCAAGAGCTAAGAAGCCCGTACACAATCGCTTTAATATCTTTTTCATAAGTCTAATGCTCCTTTCGTTTTGAGTAATAAAATAGCCGTCCAATAAGAACGGCTGGAAATAGAAAAGGAACGTCATGTTAGGCGTTCCATAGTCTATGAAATATTAAATTTTTCTTGTTTCAATACTGATGTGCTGTACCATATCTTTGCATATCTAAGAAAACTAGCGTATCAAGGCTCATTCGTTAGTAGTAAATAAGTAGTAAATTGATGTGTTTGTTTCCTTGAAAATGCTGATAGATACTGTGTTTTAGCGGATAATCAGATTTTTATTGTGTTTTTACGTGAAAAAATAATTTTATATTTTTATCCAAAGGATAATACACCAGGATGTACGAAGCAGGCATGTGGCTTTTCTGAGCGTTATCCACAGTTTACTGAGAAGGGAGCTGTTATTCTCGGAGTAAGCAAGGACTCTGTAGCGTCTCACAAGAGATTTGAAGAAAAATACGGACTGGCATTTACGCTATTAGCAGATCCGGAGCGTAAAGTTATTGAAGCATATGATGTCTGGAAAGAAAAGAAAAATTATGGAAAAGTATCTATGGGTGTAGTAAGAACTACATATCTTATTGATGAGCAGGGAATCATTATAAAGGCAAATGATAAAGTCAAGGCGGCAGATGATCCTGAAAATATGCTTAAGGAATTGGCATAATGAAGATTATTTTATCACCTGCAAAAAAGATGATTGTAGATACCGATAACTTAGCACCGGTTGAACTGCCTGTCTATATTGATAAGACAGCAGAAGTATTAAACTGGATGAAAAGCAAATCAAAAGAAGAATTGAAAGCTATATGGAAATGTAATGACAAGATTGCAGAGCAGAACTTTAACAGATTGGAAAATATGGATCTTTATAACAGGCTTACTCCGGCTGTTTTAGCATATGAAGGGATTGCATTTCAATATATGGCACCATCTGTGTTTGAAATCCAGCAGTTTGAGTATTTGCAAAATCATTTAAGAATCTTGTCTGCGTTTTATGGCATTTTAAAACCAATGGATGGTGTGACTCCTTATCGTCTTGAAATGCAGACAAAGGTTGGAATTGGAGATGCAAAAAATCTGTATGAGTACTGGGGAGAATTGTTATACCGCTCAGTAATCGATGACAGTAGGATTATCATTAATCTTGCATCAAAAGAATACTCAAAATGTATAGAAAAGTATCTGACACCACAGGACAGATATATTACGATTGTATTTTGTGAGTTATCCGGAGATAAATTTGTAACAAAAGGTACCTATGCCAAGATGGCTCGTGGTGAAATGGTCAGATTCATAGCGGAAAATAATATTGAAAATCCGGTGGAAATTCAGAAATTTGACAGACTCGGATATTCGTTTAGGCCGGATTTATCTTCAGATTCAGAATATGTATTTGAACGCAAAATAAAATAATAATAATGAGAACTATTACTATTTTTATTGACAACAGGATAATAGTGGTATATAATCCTTATTAAGAACTAATCCTAATAAGGAGGACGAATGACAAGTAGAAGAAATACCATTCAAAAAGATCTTGTAAGAAATACCGTATACGAAATGAGAAGACACGTTACGGCAAATGAAGTGTATGAATTTATAAAAGAAGCATATCCAACAATTGGGAAAGGAACTGTATATAGAAATCTTGATATATTGGTAGAGGAAGGTGCATTAAGAAAGGTTGAAGTTCCGGATGGACCGAACCGATTTGATTTTATATTGAAAAATCATTACCATGTAAGATGTATAAAGTGCGGTGAAATTTTTGATGTGGATATGGATCAAATACCGGATTTGCTGGAAAGAATTCATAACACTCATGGAATTGAATTTGTGGATTATGATATTTCATTTAAAGGCATTTGCCCGAAATGCAGGGAGAAGGTAAAGGAGGAACAGCATGGATAGGAAAGCAATGTATAAGTTGAGTTATGGACTGTTTATATTGACCGCTAAAGAAGCAGAAAAAGATAACGGATGTATCATTAATACAGCTATTCAGGCAGCTTCGGAACCAAACCAGTTAAGTATCTGTGTAAATAAGGCAAATTATACGCATGATATGATTCAAAGAACCGGAAAATTTACTGTATCAGTCTTAAGTCAGAAGGCACAATTTGAATTGTTCAAACATTTTGGCTTCCAATCAGGAAGAGATACTAATAAGTTTGAAGCCTTTGAGCAGTGTGCCAGGGGCACAAATGGTATTTATTATATTACAGAAGGTACAAATGCATACATTTCTGTGACAGTTACTAAAACAGAGGACTTGGGTTCACATACGATGTTTATCGGTGAGATAACCGATATGGAAGTTTTAAGCAATGTTCCTTCAGTAACATATGATTATTATCAGAATAATATTAAGCCTAAGCCACAGGAGGTTGGAAAAACAGAGGACAGTCAGACAATATGGCGTTGCAGAATTTGCGGATATGAATATGTAGGCGAGGAATTACCAGATGACTTTATATGTCCTTTGTGCAAGCACCCGGCATCAGATTTTGAAAAAGTAGTAAAGAAAACGGAGGTAAAAGAGATGGCAGCAAACAAATATGCAGGAACACAGACAGAGAAGAATTTACAGGAGGCATTTGCAGGGGAATCACAGGCAAGAAATAAGTATACATATTTTGCTTCTGTAGCGAAAAAGGAAGGTTACGAGCAGATGTCAGCATTGTTTTTAAAGACTGCAGATAATGAGAAAGAACATGCAAAGATGTGGTTCAAGGAATTAGCAGGAATTGGTGATACAAAGGCAAACCTGGTGGCAGCGGCAGAAGGCGAAAATTATGAGTGGACAGATATGTATGATGGCTTTGCTAAAACGGCTGAGGAAGAAGGATTCCCTGAGCTTGCAGCAAAATTCAGGGCAGTAGGTGAGATTGAGAAGCACCATGAGGAAAGATATCGTGCACTTCTTAAGAATATTGAAACTTCACAGGTATTTGAAAAGAGCGAAGTTAAGGTATGGGAATGCCGTAACTGTGGACATATTGTGGTAGGAACTAAGGCGCCTGAAGTATGTCCGGTATGTAATCATCCACAGAGCTATTTTGAAGTACATGAAGAGAATTATTAAGGAGACAATTGAATTATAAATTTTACACATGGAAGGAGAAAAAGGCATGGAAGTAAGGTATTATATTTGTAAGCATTGTGGAAACATTGTTGAAAAGGTAAAGGATAAGGGTGTACCTGTAATTTGTTGCGGAGAACCTATGCAGGAATTAAAAGCCGGAGTGACAGATGCTGCTGTCGAGAAGCATGTACCTGTATATACGATAGAAGGCAGTCATGTTCATGTCGTGGTCGGAGAGACAAAACATCCAATGCTTGAAGAGCATTTCATTGAGTGGATTACATTAAATACAAACCAGGGAATATACAGAAAACAGTTAAATCCAGGGCAGGAGCCGGTAGCAGATCTTTGTCTTTGCGATGGTGAACAGGTAGAAGAGGTATATGCATATTGTAACCTGCATGGATTATGGAAATGCTAAAAGCATTTATACATATTAAGGTTACAGAACAACACAAATACAACAGTAATATATGCTGTGTATTAATATATTTATAAGGAGGAACAAACTAATGAAATATGTATGTGACGTTTGCGGATGGGAATATGATGAAGAGGAAGGTTATCCTGAAGGTGGTATTGCACCAGGAACAAAGTGGGAGGACGTTCCAGAAGATTTTGAATGCCCATTATGTAATGTTGGAAAAGATCAGTTTTCAGAAGTTGAATAAAATTCTGATTATTTAAATACGGATAGATAAACAAAAACCCTGGTGCGTGTGAGCAACAGGGTTTTTTATTGCGATAGTTTGTGATGATATCACAGAAAATGGTTTACCTTTTGCTTATAATGTAACTACAAACAAAGTAAGGAGGTAGTCTAAATGAGATTAAAAGATAAAGTTGCAATCATTACTGGTGGAAGCCGTGGTATAGGATTTGCTACAGCTGATAAATTCTTGAAGGAAGGTGCTTCAGTTGTGTTGGCAGCAAGTTCACAGGAATCGGCAGATGTTGCTGTAGATAAATTAAAAGAAAAATATCCCAATGCAATAGTTGCTGGAATTAGTCCAAATCTAGCAAGCATGGAGTCTGTCAGAAAGGCTTTTAAAGAGGCAACTGAAAAATATGGATGTGTCGACATACTGGTAAATAATGCAGGGATTTCAGAAAACACCTCATTTATGGATTATACAGAGGAGACTTTTGATAAAGTCATGGATCTAAATGTAAAAGGAGTATTTAATACTACTCGTGTAGCAGCAGAATGTATGGTGGCAAGAGGCAAGGGGGTCATTCTCTCAACTTCTTCCATGGTGAGTATTTCGGGACAGCCAAGTGGGTTTGCTTATCCGGCATCGAAGTTTGCAGTAAACGGATTGACTGTATCATTAGCAAGAGAACTAGGACCTAAAGGTATTCGTGTTAATGCTGTTGCACCTGGAATTACAGAAACTGATATGATGAAGGCCGTGCCAAAGGAAGTTATCGAACCTATGATTGAAAGAATTCCATTGCGTCGTCTTGGACAGCCAGAAGATATTGCCAATGCGTTTGTGTTTCTTGCTTCAGATGAGGCGAGTTACATTACAGGTGTTATATTAAGTGTAGATGGTATGGCAAGAAGTTAAGTTAATGAGGTATGGTGATGTAATCACGGAAAATAAATGAAATTAAGACTATAATAAATCTACAAAAAGAAAAAGATAAGGAGGACTGTAAAATGTCTGCTATTAATATCAATAAAAATAATTTTCAGAACGAAGTACTGAATTCCGATAAACCCGTTCTTTTAGATTTTTGGGCATCTTGGTGTGCGCCTTGCCGTATGGTAGTACCTATTGTAGAGGAGATTGCAAGTGAGCGTAGAGATATTAAAGTTGGAAAGATTAATGTAGATGAAGAGCCTGAACTGGCAAATAAGTTCAGTATTATGAGCATTCCAACTTTAGTGGTTATGAAGAATGGGAAGATTGTACAGCAGGTTTCAGGTGCGAGACCTAAGAATGCGATTTTAGAAATGCTTTAGGGGGGTGTGCTAATGGGATTTTTCGATCTCTTTAAACAGTCGAATATTAATCAAGGCATAGAAGAATATAAAAGGACTGATGATGCAGTTCTGCTGGATGTACGTACACCGCAGGAATATCAGGAAGGACATATACCAGAAAGTAAAAATGTGCCGTTGCAGCAACTTGACAATATTGCTTCTGTAGCGAAGAATAAGGATATTCCACTGTTTGTATACTGTTATTCCGGTTCACGAAGCCGCCAGGCAACTGGGATACTGCAACGAATGGGATATTCTAAAGTAAATAATATCGGTGGCATTGTAGCTTACTCAGGAAAGGTGGAAAAATAAGATGAAGGTAATAATTGTAGGAGGTGTAGCCGGAGGAGCTACAGCTGCAGCAAGAATACGCAGACTGAATGAACATGCTGAAATTACTGTGTTTGAAAGATCCGGATACATATCCTATGCAAATTGTGGACTTCCATATTATATTGGAGACGTGATCACAGACCCGGAAGAACTTACACTACAGACACCAGAGAGTTTTTTTAAACGCTTCCGTATTAACATGAAAATTCATCATGAAGTTATCTCCATACATCCGGAACGTAAAACGGTTTCAGTGAAAAATTTAGAGAATGGTGAGATATTTGAAGAAAACTATGATAAGCTGATCCTCTCTCCAGGTGCAAAGCCAACACAGCCGAGACTTCCCGGAGTAGGTATTGATAAACTTTTTACACTTCGTACTGTAGAAGACACTTTTCGGATAAAGGAATATATAAATAAGAATCATCCAAAATCGGCTGTATTGGCAGGGGGCGGTTTTATTGGTCTGGAACTGGCTGAAAATTTGAGGGGGCTTGGCATGGATGTTACGATTGTCCAGAGGCCTAAGCAGCTGATGAACCCTTTTGACCTGGATATGGCATCCATGATCCATAATGAAATGAGAAAGCATGGGATAAAACTGGTACTGGGCTATACAGTAGAAGGATTTAAAGAAAAAGACAACGGAGTGGAGGTCCTGTTGAAAGATAATCCATCCCTTCAGGCTGATATGGTAGTTCTGGCAATCGGAGTCACACCAGACACAGTATTAGCAAAAGAAGCCGGCCTGGAACTTGGCATCAAGGAAAGTATTGTAGTGAATGACAGAATGGAAACCTCTGTACCGGATATTTATGCTGCAGGTGATGCAGTTCAGGTAAAACATTATGTTACGGGTAATGATGCGCTGATTTCTTTGGCAGGACCAGCCAATAAACAGGGCAGAATCATCGCTGATAATATTTGTGGCGGTGATAGTCGTTACCTGGGCAGTCAGGGAAGCTCCGTTATCAAAGTATTTGATATGACAGCAGCTACTACAGGTATCAATGAAACCAATGCCAAAAAGTCAGGATTAGAGGTAGATACAGTAATTCTTTCTCCTATGAGTCATGCCGGTTACTATCCTGGTGGAAAAGTGATGACCATGAAGGTGGTTTTTGAAAAAGAGACCTATCGTTTGCTTGGCGCTCAGATTATTGGATATGAAGGAGTTGATAAACGTATTGATGTGCTGGCAACAGCAATTCATGCAGGGCTGAAGGCAACCCAGCTGAAGGATTTGGATCTCGCATATGCACCGCCTTATTCCTCTGCCAAAGATCCTGTAAATATGGCAGGATTCATGATAGACAATATAGCAAAAGGTACCTTAAAACAATGGCATCTGGAAGATATGGATAAGATTTCTAGAGATAAAAGTGTTGTGTTGCTGGATGTGAGAACTGTAGGTGAATTTAACAGGGGGCATATGGATGGATTCAAAAACATTCCTGTAGATGAACTAAGGGAACGTATCAATGAAATTGAGAAGGGAAAGCCTGTTTACCTGATATGCCAGAGTGGGCTACGCAGTTATATTGCAAGCCGTATTTTGGAAGGAAATGGATATGAAACATACAACTTTTCAGGTGGATTCCGCTTTTATGATGCAGTGGCTAATGACCATGCACTGATTGAAAGATCATATGCATGTGGTATGGATTATTAGAAATAAATAAAATATTTTTATAGTTTGATTGTAGTATAAAAAGATCCCCCATTTATTAGAATGACTTTCATAATTCTGATAAATGGAGGATTCTTTAGAGAAAAAAACGTTTTATGATCTTTGTAGTGTTTCCAGTCTTTTCGAATCAAGGATTGTTATTTTGCCGCGAGAGAGTCTGACGAGTCCTTCGCCTTGAAAGTATCGAAGCATTCGAGTGATAACTTCCCTGTGGGAACCAAGATGGTTTGCGATAGTTTCGTGAGTGATTTTCAGTTCATTTGTTCCTTCAATGGATGTTTCTTCTAAAAGAAATGAAGCAACACGCTTATCCAAACTCTTCCACATAATCTGTTCAATCAGCCACATGACATCAGAAAAACGGGTAGCCATTAACTCATTGGTATAGTTTGCGACAGGAGCGGATTCTTTCATGATGCCCTTATAGATTTCAGCAGGGATGATCCAAAGGTCAGTATCTTTTTCTGCTTCAATGGTTACTTCAAATTGAATGGATCGTATGATACATGAGGCGGATAAAAGACACATATCCATATCGAACAGACGGTAAAGTGTAATCTCTCGTCCTTCATTTGAAAGTATGTAGGTCCGAAGCTGCCCGGATTTAACCAGTAATAACCCAGTACAGTCCAGGTTTCCATTGTGAATGATCGTTCCTTTTTTTACATTCTGTGTGATTAAATTGTCTGAAATTAGTTTTTTCTGTGCTATGTTTAAGTCATTCCATAGTGGAAAATAATTTTCGAAGTTCATAACAGTTATCTCCTTTACGAACATAGTATATAAACCTGAATTATTCATCCAATAATTGTTGACGGTGCTTCACGCCGTATAGTTACTATGTTTTTGGTACTTTTTGCTTTCATCTAACAAGTGAAGAAAAATCACATAGAAAAAGGACTTCAAATTTGTTAAAATTAAGGTGTCTAATCAAAATAAAAACAAAGGAGAAATCCTTATGTATAGTTTAAACGACACCGCGTTAGAAAGCAACAAGTACTTGAAAATAAATTTTGATGGAGGCAATTTATCCTTCGATGCAGGACTTCTCCTGTTTAAGGAATTCCTGTTCAAGATTGGAGCTGTGAAACTCATCAATCGCATTGTTTATTGGAGTTCTTTAATCTTTATCATAAACTGTTCAGCCGGCTTTGAGAAAACCTGATATTTTTTCCAGATGATTGATAGTTCAGCTTCAACGACTGGCGCCAGAGGGCGAAAACACAGATTGCTGTTTTCGCCCATATTGATTATTTTATCAAGCCCAATCGCATACCCCAGTCCCTCATCTACGAGAAGTGAAGCGTTAAACAATAAATTATAGGTAGCTACGATATTTAGCTGGTCTATGTTACAATTTAGCCAGGAACTAAATTCTCCACTCTGGTTTTTCTGATGGGAGATAATGAGGGGCTTATTCCGCAAATCTTCCGGAGTAATGGTATTCTGATGGGCAAGCTCTGAATCTTTGCGCATTAACACTCCCCAGGTATCTTTGACAGGAATTTTGATGGCATTATATTTGTCAAAATCCACATGCCCAAATACTAATCCGAAATCTATCAGCCCTTTGTCTAATTGTTCTAAAATAAATTCTACATTTCCGCTGGAAATGTGATAATGAATGCCGGGATATCTGCTTTGAATTTCTTTGGCAGCCTTTGCGAGAAGTCTGACGGCATCTGTTTCACCGGCTCCGATATATACATCTCCTGCAATCACGTGATCAGAGAGCGTGATTTCCTTTTCTGTTTTATCAACAAGATTCAAAATTTCTTCTGCACGTTTTTTGAGAATCATGTCCTCTTCTGTTAAGGTGACTTTTCGTGAGCCTTTCGTACCACGAATTAAAAGCTGCTTCCCAAGTTCTTTTTCCATGTTACGAATCTGTGTAGAAAGTATCGGCTGAGATAAGTGCAGAGATTTCGCTGCACGAATGATACTTTGTTCTCTTGCAACTGCAAGAAAATAGTTTAGAACCCGTATTTCCATGTGATGTCCTCCCTTTTGCCAATGTTTTTGAATGAATTTGAAATAAGAATAACAAATGGATTCGTGTTCAGGAACACAAATATAACAGCAATATAGGCTGTGTATTAATATATTTACAAGGAGGAACAACGAATGAAATACGTATGTGATGTTTGCGGATGGGAATATGATGAAGAGGAAGGTTATCCTGAAGGTGGTATTGCACCAGGAACAAAGTGGGAGGATGTTCCGGAAGATTTTGAATGCCCATTATGTAATGTTGGAAAAGATCAGTTTTCAGAAGTTGAATAGAAGCTTAATCATGTGTTAAATATGGATGGATAAATCAAAACCCTGGTGCGTGAGCAACAGGGGTTTTTTATTGGGATATTTTGTGATGATTGGTGGTGCCGATAATCAAGACAAATGCCTATGTGCGCAAGCAGTGTATATAGGCGCTTGTGGTTTGCAGAGTGTTAAGAAAATCGAAATTAGTATAACACTTTTATCCTCTGTATTTTGATGGGGTAAATCCATAATACCTTTTGAATATTTCAATCAATCTACTGGGGTTGGAGTATCCAACAATTTTTGAAATTTCCGCAATGGTGAGGTCAGTTTGAATAAGCATGTGCTCGGCTACAGAGATCCTTTTCCGCTGAATGTATTCAGTAATGGACATATTATAAACTGACTTAAATAGCTTTTTCATCTTGCTTTCACTCATACATGCAATGGTGGAAAGCGTTTGTAACGTAATATTAAAACTGTAATGTTCGTCCATGTAATGCGTTAGTTCATCTAATGCCTGCAAATCTGTTTTGCTAATGGATTGGCCATTCTCTTCATTTAGTCTGTTTTCTTTCAAATAAGAAGCAAGAAAAGAGATGATTTCATATATTTTTGCTTCTACTGTAATTCTGGACGCTTTCATGGAAAGCAGATACTCATATAGGCTTTGCATAGCACGATTGACATTTGGTAAATAGAATTTTCCTTTTTCTTTGAAAAAATCAGAAAAGTTCACCTCAAGATCACCGGAAATTTCCTGGAGATACTGATCAATAAATTCCTGGTCAAACTGCACAGTAATACATCTTAATGGAATCTGAGGATGATAAATAGCTTTGTACTTTTCAGATGGTTCATAGCAGCGTAATGTATTCGGAGAAACAATTTGATACGGATAGAATTCATCTCCTGCGCCACTAATATAGAGAGCAAGTACATATCCAGACCCAATATGTTCTCCGACCATGGTTTCCTGGTTAAATCGAATATCTGTCACTGTGATGATGAAATCGTAGTGAACCTCATTCGTCCATTGAAATCCGGTTCCATATTTTGGGTTGATCTTATAATATGTTCCGTACTCTATTGGATTCTTTATTGATTCAATAAAGAAATCATCTCGTTTAACTTCTATCATTGGCTCCTCCAAAAGATACCTCGGTTAGATTTATTAGTACCTTGATTAGACTTTATATCTGTTTTGTTCTTTACAGTTAGCTAGAACTAATTATAATGAAAGATGTGATGCATGTCAAACCGTTTTTTAAGCAAAAAGGAGATGTAGATTTGAAGTCAATGCGCAGTTTATATAAAAAACTATTTCAATATGTCCCAGATAAAAAAAATTGGGCATATTCTTCTATGGCGCTATCTGCCGCTGCCGTCTGCTCCTATATGGGAGCATATTGGTTTCTTTGGCAAGCCATTGTGTCTATTCTGGTTATTCCTACATATGAGAAGGCCATGTATGATGCAATTATTGTAGTCGTACTTATGATTTTACGAGGCGTTCTCAACATTGCATCGGCAACGTGTTCCCACTATTTAGGCTTCCGTCTTGAAACAAACTTAAGAAAAAATGGGCTTCATAAATTGTTGGATGCATCTTCTTCCTTTTTTGACCATAACAGCTCTGGAGAGATTCGAAAAATTATTGATGATAACGCTGCAGAAACACACAAAACAGTGGCCCATTTGATTCCAGACAATATCACTGCTGTTATGACACCAGTGTTAATGTTTGTGTTGATGTTTGCAATTGACTACCGCCTTGGTATTCTCTTGACCCTTACAACTGTGATTGGTGTTCTTCAGTATCGTAAAATGTCCGATGGTACTGAATTTCTGTCTGGCTATTCAGCGGCACTTCAAAAGATGAGTGCAGCAACAGTAGAATATGTCAGAGGAATGCAGATCATAAAAATCTTCGGTGTAACTGTACAGTATTACAAAACTCTGATTGACTCGATCAAGGAGTACAAACAGTACGTTTATCAGTATAGCCTCAGTTGTAAGAATCCCTATGTTGGATTCCAGGTTCTGTTCAACGTGTTTTATGCTTTTGCCGTACCAGCCGCAGTTATACTCATCAGCTATGGAGAACCTGCCATGCTGATCCTGGCAAAGATTGTTTTTTTTGCTGTATTCTCCGGAGCTGTATTTACTTCTTTCACATCGATTATGTTTACGGGGCAGGATAACTTTGGCGCACAAAATACGCTGAATCAGCTTGATGAGCTGACTGCTTCAATGGATCAGGCAAAGATTCCGCATGGAAGCGAAGAGAACTTCCCAAATTTCGATATCGAATTTCGTCATGTTGACTTTAAATATGATGACACCTTCGTGCTGAAGAATTTTAACCTGACACTGCATCAGAATAGAACTTATGCGCTTATCGGGTCTTCCGGCGGAGGCAAATCTACCATTGCAAAGCTGATTTCAGGATTTTATCCTGTTGATGGCGGCGAGATTCTGATTGGTGGAAAGAACATTCAGAGTTATTCTGAAAAAGCTCTCATTCAAAACATAGCATTTGTCTTCCAGCACAGTCAATTACTGAAGACCTCAATTTACGAAAATGTCCGAATCGGAAATCCTCAGGCAACACGGCAGCAGATTATGGATGCACTTAACGCAGCGAACTGCACATCTATCCTTGACAAATTTCCCCAAAGGGAGATGACTGTCATAGGGGCAAAGGGCGTATACCTTTCCGGTGGTGAGGTGCAGAGGATTGCTATTGCAAGGGCTATTTTAAAGAATGCGAATATCGTCATTATGGATGAGGCTTCTGCAGCTGCAGATCCGGAAAATGAATACGAGTTGCAGCAGGCTTTCCAAAAACTGATGAGGGGCAAAACAGTTATCATGATTGCACACAGGCTGTCCTCTATTCAGAATGTAGACCAGATCCTGTTTGTCCAGAATGGAAAAGTTGTGGAACAAGGAACCCACAATGAGCTGATGGCCTACAATGGGCGTTATAAGGATTTTCAGGATGTATACTACAAGGCAAATCAGTGGAGGTTGGCGTGATGAAGACATATCTAAAAAAATTTTTCCAGCTTAGTGATTCGGGTGTGAAAGGCCTTGCAAAATCAATCTGGTCATTCTTTCTCTATTATGTTTCTTTTGTACCGCCGATGATCTGTGTTTTTGTGTTTGCAGACAGGCTGCTGAATGGAAACACCGGGAAACCGGTGGCATATCTCCTGTTTATGATGGTAGCGACCCTGCTGATGTACTTAGTTATTAACTATAACTATAAAACGACCTATGATGAAACCTACCAAGAATCTGCGAATTTAAGAATTGATCTGGCGGAACAGCTTTCCAAGCTGCCCCTATCCTATTTTTCAAAGCACAATTTGTCTGACCTTGCTCAGACAATCATGGCAGATGTGGCTTCGATTGAGCATGCTTTTGCGAACGCAGTGGCTAATTTCATTGGGTTTTCAATTTACTTTTTGGTTATCAGCGCAGCACTTCTAATCATGAATTGGAAATTAGGGCTCTGTGTATTGCTTCCCGTTCTTGCTTCTGCTTCGGTTCTTTTCCTGACAAAGAAACTGCAGGTCAGAGATGTAAATAAACATTATGATAAATTGAGAGATATTTCCGAAAGCTTTCAAAATGCAATTGAACTAAATCAGGAAATTAAAAGCTATGGCTTGAAAGAAAAGGTAGAAGCTCAAATGGACCAGCAGTTGGATGAGTCAGAAAATCTTCAGTGGAAAGCTCAGATCACCCAGACGATTCCTGTTACAATCGGCCAGACTTTATCTATTCTTCCTATTGGAATCACGGCGACTGTTGGCCTTTCGATGCTTGCCTCCGGTCAGGTAAGTGTCCTGATTCTTCTGGGCTATATTATTATGGCAGCAAAACTCAGCGGGGCCATGGGTGGTGTTTTGCTCTATCTGACTGAAATCTTTTATTTGGATGCAAGGATCGCACGGATTGGTGAAATCAAGAATCATGAACTTCAGGGTGGAGAAAAAGAAGTCCTTTCAGATTTCAATGTAGAAATAAAGGACGTTTGTTTTTCCTACCAGAAAGACACCCAGGTGATTCGCCATGCATCCTTTACAGCGGAGCAAGGACAGGTAACCGCATTGGTCGGTCCCAGTGGTTGCGGAAAAACAACAATGCTTAAGCTCATCAGCAGACTATATGATGCAGATTCCGGTACCGTTCAAATTGGAGGAACTGACATACGAGAAATTCACACTGACAGCTTGTTCAAGTATGTTTCCATTGTTTTTCAGGAAGTCATTCTATTCAATACTTCTATTATGGAAAATATTCGCCTCGGACGGCTGGATGCTTCTGACGAAGAAGTGATACGAGCTTCAAAACTGGCCGGATGTAATGAGTTTGTCAACCGTCTGCCAGACACTTACCAGACAATAATCGGGGAAAATGGAGCCAAACTCTCCGGAGGAGAACGTCAGCGGCTGTCTATTGCCAGGGCAATCCTGAAGGATGCCCCGATTATCATTTTGGATGAGATTGCCGCATCGTTAGATGTGGAAACAGAAGTCCAGATACAGACTGGATTAAATCATTTGATTCAAGGCAAGACCGTGATTGTTATTTCACACAGACTAAAGTCTATTGAAAATGCAGATAAGATCGTCGTTATGAAAGCAGGTACGGTAGAAGCCTGCGGAAAGCATGCTCATCTGCTGAAACAGTCGCCCACATATAGAAAGATGATTGAAAAGTCCAATCTGGCAGAGAAATTTAACTACTAAGCAGGTTACCTTTCAGATGCAGGCCGCACTGAAGGGTAACTTAAAGACATTTGGTTAACTATGTATAACTGATTGCCAGCGTGAGGAGGTGCATTATTTGAAGAAATATATTGGAAAAAGGATCATTAGCTTCCTCATTGTGCTGGTAGGAGTCAGCGTCCTGAGTTTTTTGTTGATTGCTTGGTCCGGAAAAGATCCTGCAGAAATTATTGCACACCGAGGCGTATCCAATCCTACGCCGGAACAGATTGAGATGATTCGGGTGGAAATGGGATTGGATCAACCTCTCCCTGTGCGATATATTCAGTGGCTTTCCGGAATGTTTACAGGAGAACTTGGGACTTCTTTGACCACTCATCAACCGATTGTAAAGGATCTGCACAAGTATCTGGCTACGACCACATCTCTTGTAGGGATGGCCATTCTATGGATTATCGTACTCACCGTTCCTATCAGTTTGCTCTGCGCCAGAAAGCGGAACCGCCTTTTCGATCAGGTTACCAGAGGCATTACTATCTGCGGTATTTGTGTGCCAACTTTCTGGCTGGGATTCCTTCTTCTCCTGTTCTTTGCGGTTCATCTGAAATGGTTCAGTGTATTACCAAGTCCAGGTTGGAAAGGCTTTTTGCTACCTTCATTTGCTCTGGCAGTTCCTAGTTCGTGTTCGCTCATCCGAATTATGCGTTCCTCTCTTCTGGCTGAATTATCTTCTGATTATGTTCGGTTTGCAAAAGCCCGTGGATTATCTGCCAACAGGATTCTGGTATGCCACATTCTACGAAATGCCCTACCGCCTGTTGTTACAATTTTCTTTCAGCAATTCGGCTTTCTAATTGCCGGAGGGGCTGTAGTCGAAAGTGTTTTTTCAATCAAGGGAATCGGAACTTATCTGGTGGACAGTGTGGTTGCAGCAGATACGATTTCAGTTTCTACCTGTATAGTCGTCATTGCAGCAATTTTTGTTGTCGCAAATTTCATGGCAGACATAATCAACCGTCTGCTTTGTCCATGGATGGGGAGGGAAGAAAATGATACATAAGCTACTCAAAAGGCCGCAGGCAATCATCGGTCTGTGCCTGATTGCTATTGTGATTGTGATTGCGATTGCAGCACCTGCTTTTTCGCCTCACGACCCTGAATTGGTGAATTTATCGCAAAAGTATGCACAGCCTGACGCAGAATACCCTCTTGGAACAGATCAACTGGGCAGGTGTACCTTATCAAGGCTGCTGTATGGAGCCAGATACTCCATCGGGATCAGTTTACCTGTGCTGTTGATTTTGTCTGTGATTGGTCTGATTGTCGGTACTTTTAGTGCCTGCGCTGGAGAAAAAGCAGACCATTTCATTACTATACTCTGTGATGTGTTTATTGCTTTTCCTTCTCTTATCATCGCCATTGCCGTCATAGGTGTTCTGGGAAATGGACTCCAGAATATTGCTGTTTCTGTTGTGATAGCGACCTGGGCTTGGTTTGTTCGTGTTGTCAGATCTTATTCCGTTCAAGAAATGGGAAAAGATTATATCTTGGCAGCTCGGATTTCTGGGTGCAATACAGGAAAGCTGGTCTTCAGACATCTGATCCCTAACATTCTGCCACAGTTTCTTGTGTATGTTTCCACTGGTGTCGCTTCTTCCATCATTATGGTTTCCAGCTTTGCTTTTCTCGGACTTGGCCTTCCCTCCGGCACACCGGAATGGGGTGCCATGTTAAATGATGCCAGGACAGCGCTTTACTCTCATCCGGAATTGCTGATCTATCCAGGCTTGTGCATCTTCGTAACGGCAGCAGGCTTCAATTTGTTTGGAGAAGCACTCCGTGATATTCTGACGCCAGAGGAGGACAACATATGATGTCATCACTTATAATCGATTATTTAAGCATTAAACTTCGGTCAGGCACCGATAACTTTGTTTCTGAAATATCCTTTGCAATAAAAGAAGGAGAGTCTTTAATCTTGTTAGGTCAATCAGGCAGCGGCAAAACAATGACCTGTAGTGCGGTGCTAAACTTATTGGACCCTAAAAAATTTGAGGTGTCGGGTTCCGTTTTCTTCGGCGAAACGGATCTTTTGAATTCATCAGAAAAGCAGAGACGAGGAATATACGGAAACCAGATTGTTTATATCCCGCAAAATCCAATGACTGCATTAGACCCTTCTATGCGTATTGGTAGACAGATGGATGAAACTCTGCGGCTTCATTCGGACAAATCCCGCCAGCAGCGTTACAACTATATTCTGCAGTTTCTGCATGATGTAGGGTTAGATGACCCTGACAGGGTATACAGAGCATACCCCCATATGCTTTCCGGGGGAATGTTGCAGCGTGTCATTATCGCAATGGCTATGATGCTTGATGCAAAATTTGTGCTTGCCGATGAGCCGACGACTGCTTTGGATGTGATTCACAGAAATGGAATCATAGATTTATTTTCGCAGATGAAAGCAAATGGAGTTGGGATTCTTATGGTAACTCATGATTTCGCAACAGCTCTTCAATTAGGTGGAAGCATGTTGGTGATGAAAGAGGGAAAAATTATAGAATCCGGTGAAGTTCAATCTGTCTTCGACCACACCACAGAACCTTATACAAGGTCACTGATTGAAGCTTACTCCCTTTCCTGCGTTTTCACGAAAGGGGCGGAATCATGATTAAAGTCAACAACCTATCAAAAGAATTTCACGAACAAGGCACAAGAAACGAGCTTCTGGCCGTTGATCATGTAGATTTTACTATTCAGGATGGTTCATTTTGCGCTTTGGTAGGAGAAAGCGGATCTGGGAAAAGCACTTTGGCTCAGCTTATGTGCGGTCTGCTGGCCCCATCTTCTGGAGAGGTACTGTTTGAGGGAAAAAACATTGCCCTCTGCCGGGGCAAACAAAAGCAGGTACTGCGATCTAAAATACAGCTGATTCTTCAGGATGGCAAGGGAGCAATGGACCCTCGCTTTACGGTATACCAAATCATTGCAGAGCCAATTCGCAATTTCAGAAAACTCACCAAAAAGAAAGAAGAACGAGAAATCAATGATCTTCTTACCATGATGGAGCTTCCCGAAGAGATCAAGCTGCGAAAAGCTCATGAGCTGTCCGGCGGACAACAAAAACGTGTATGTATTGCAAGAGCGTTGGCTGCTCAACCGGATGTATTGATTTTTGATGAAGCAGTCAGTGGGCTGGATGTCCTGGTTCGTAAACATATTCTTGATTTGCTGAAGCGACTCCATCAGGAGCGAAAAATGACTTGCTTTTTCATTACCCATGACCTGGATATTGCGCTATATCTTGCAGACCGTGTGATGGTGATGCGTTGCGGTAAGATTATCGAAGATCGTACATTTCACGGTTCAACAGACTGCTTTACACATCCGTATACAAAGCTTCTGCTGCATTCTATTGCTCCATATCTGGGCCAAACCATTCAATAAATATGTATACCCTGCTGAAAAGCATGATATAAAAACAAATAAAGGAGATTTTGCACATGAAACTGAAAAAACTTTTAGCTTTCGGACTCGCACTTGTGATGTGCCTTGCTATGGCAGCTTGCGGCACAAACCCTGACGAGAATCCGGAGCAATCCACCACAAAGACCGATGCAGAGCCGGTATCAATCACTGTCACCGAGAATTGGGACTTTTCCGTAGGCTTCTATCCTGTTATCACGCCTATGGTATCCAGCACTTATGGTGCCGGATTCTGGAGTCGTAATTTTTACAACACTCTGGTAAGCTATGATGATAACGGGAAGATCCAGGGCGAGTTGGCTGAAACCTGGGAAATCAGTGATGACGGCAAGACTTACACCTTCCATCTGCGTGATGGTGTCAAATTTTCTGACGGTACTCCTCTGACTTCCGAGGCAGTAAAGATGACCCTTGAAGCAGTAGTAACCCATCTGGGTCCCCAGAATGGTGCCTTCGGTAAGCTTACTACTTTGTTTGACAAGCTGGAAACCCCGGATGAAAAAACCTTTGTAATGACTTTGAAGACCCCTTATTACGCTGCTCTTGACAATCTGACCATGGCGCTGCCTCTTGGTATTGTGAATCCCGCAGCCTTTGAAGGTGGCGTAGAAAAGGCTTACGAGAATTGCGTGAGTGCAACTATGGGTACTGGTCCCTATATGTTTGACCGGGTTGAGGGGGACACTTATACCTTTATCCGCAATCCCTACTACTGGGACGAAGCTCCTGAAGTGGATGAGTTCAAGGTTAAAGTGATTCCTGATAATGCTGCAAAAATTCTTGCTCTGCGCAACGGTGAAATCGATGCAATTCTCGGCTCCAGCAGACTTAGCGCAGAAGGATACACGGAGATTTCCCAGGATACCGCTTTCGGTCATGCCATGGATGACAGCACCAACCAAACCCGTTATCTGGGTATGAACCTGAATAAGGCTCCCTTTAATGATCCTCTTGTAAGGGAAGCAGTATCCTACGCTGTTAATCAGCAGGAGTTGGAAACCTCTGTTTTCGATGGCCTGGAGACCGCTGCCGAAACCCTCTTTACGAATGAAAAGCCCAACTGCGGTGTGGAGGTTAAGACCTATCCTACTGACATGGAAAAGGCAAAGCAGCTCATGAAGGAAGCCGGCTATGAGGATACCAATGATGATGGTATCCTGGAGAAGGACGGAACTTCTCTCGCCATTCATTTCAACTATTCTCAGAGCCTTGCAAGTGTTGACAATGCAGTTCTTTCTATTGCAGCTTCTCTTAAAGAACTCGGCTTCGATGTTACTATTGATGCAGTAGACATGAACACCTGGTATGGAGCCTTGATGGCTGGCGAATATGATCTGACCTTCTACAATACTGCTGGCGGTTCCTTTGACCCTGCAACGGATATGAGTAATATGGCTCCTGGCGCTATGGGTGATCCGATCCTCTGCCAGTTCTCTGCTTTCTTTGAGAATCCTGAAATTTTCGCAGAATTGGACTCCACTTCTGATTCTCAGCGTGTGCAGGAAATCTATGGAATGATTCTGAATGGTATTGCAGATCAGAATCTTCTGGTGCCTGTAATCGGCACTCACGATCTGGCTCTGTGGAATACTGATAAGATAACTGGTTATGACTTCTACACAGATGCCAGCTATGTAGACATTGCATCTGTTCATGTGAAATAATGTCCAGCGGTGTGGCTGAGGCGGCTGCAAAAGAAAGACTTCATTCTTCCGGAGAATACTATCTAAAAGCCATATTTATTCTTGAAGCTGAATACTGAACTTTTTACACTGAAATATGTACGATTCTAATAATGACATGAACTTATGGGAACGTATTGCGGATACTTTGTGAACTTTATCCTGATACAATGATTATGCTGATGAAAGAAGGCATAGATAACTGAATACAAGAAAGAGACGAAAGCCTCAGTAGTTAAGAAAAAACTACTGGGGCTTTTTTTCGTGCCTGAATTTCTCAGCCAATAACTGCGGGTATGTCCCGGCAGGATAAAGGCGGAGCAGGCATGATTATAAACAGAGGTCCGCCTTCTGGATTTGAAACGAGCAACAAGATTTCAAATTCAGGAGGAACGGACATGTATATTGAACATCCATATTTTTATGAAGGAAAGTATTACGCAAATATTGATGGAGAAATGATCGAGGTTACAAAAGAAGTTGCGTATGCGATGAACAATTTTTACAGAAGCAGTAAGGCAAAAAAAGTTGAGATTAAGAACGAACTGGGTGAGGTCGTGGATAAGATGCTGCGGGAGGTACCTTACAGCAGTCAGTCCATTGATGGAGAAGGCTTCATGATTGAGGATTTTCCAGATCTGAACTGTGATGTGGAGCACTGTGTACTGACAAAAATGGAACAGCAGGATATTCACAAAGTGATCAATCAGCTGAACTCAGAGGAACGCATGATTATTTATGGCATTTTTTTTGAAAACAAGACACAGACACAGATGGCGGAGATTATGGGGATTTCCAGACAGATGCTGTCATACAAGCTGAAATCCACTCTTAATAAGATGCGTGAAATGTATATGAATAAATTTTTTTAAAAATTTTTCAAAATCTTTTGCATCTGCCAAAGTCATTTGACTTTAGTAATTAGAGGAAGTTAAAGGACTTCCTAAAATGAACCATGATAACTGAATATTCAATAATAACTGATGTGACATTTCATACAGTGAGCACGAGGAAGATGCCGCTATAGGATTATAAGACAAAACAAAGATTTTAGTTCAGTCCGTAATGCTGCGAAAAAGCACTGACCGAAGCCAGCTGGCAGGCTGGTGATGCGATGACATGTATGAGATGCGATACACTTGCAGACCCTGAGAAGTCTGTAACTGGTAAACCTATGAACTGCTGGAGCCTAGAAACGAGAGTTTCCGGGTTGTGGTCCGGAGCGTGCATCCGGGCAGGTTATTATTCCCTTCCTGCATATGCGGGAGTAATGATTCGGGGTATCGAGGATAAATAGAATCGAGCGAGCACTGTTTAATAATCAAATTGGCTATAGAGGTTATGCGGCAGAGCTTTCCTTATAGGAAAGAAACTCTGCCGTATTCCTGTGGAGCCAATATAGCGCTATGGATGCTTTACAAATAAAAATAATAGATTGGAGAGAGGACAAATGACAATCCGCAGAGGAGATATTTTATGGGCAGATCTCGGTATGTTTCCTACAACATCTGTTCAGAGTGGTGTAAGACCGGTGATCGTAGTGAGCAATAATAAAGCCAATACATACAGTTCAGTCATAACGGTAGTTCCGCTGACATCAAGAATATATAAGAAACGGTATTTGCCAACACATGTATTTATCAGTAAATATGATATGACGGGAATCCGAAAAGGAAGTTTGGCACTGGCTGAACAGGTTATGAGCATTTCTACGAAATGTATTATTGAGAAATGCGGAAGAGTGAACAAGTGGAGCCTGGATCGGGTACTGAAAGCAGTACGGATTCAGATGGGAATGGAAGGAGAAGGGCATGACTGCGGAAGAATATAGAAACTATCTGGAAACGGATTTTGATGATGTGGATCTGAAGGAATTGAAGGATATCCGAAAAATAAGGATTGACCGGAATCAGACGAAGGAAAAAAGAATAGCTCAATATCTCAGACAGGTGGGAAATCCCTATCTTGTCTGTATAGGAAATGTAAAAGTGAAAATAAGGTTTGCAAACAATGGAGTATCTTTTGAAGATGCATTTGAGGAACTTTTGCTTTCTGTATAAAAAGTGATGGTAAAATCTGAAGAGTTATGTTAATATGGAGACGAGGAATTCAGGACTCCTCATTCATATCAGGACAAAATAGACTCACCCTCTGGGTTTTACCAATGTTGATGGAAAGGTAAAACTAAGGAGGATGAAGATGAATCAAATTAACAATTCAAAGAAAATCTATCATGCAGCCATTTATGTTCGTTTATCGAAAGAAGATGGCGATGTTGCTACTGCTGGAAAGCGTGAAAGCAACAGTATCTCAAATCAGAAAGATCTGATAAAAAATTTCCTAAAAGATAAAAAGGATATAGTTGTTGTATCAGAACGGGTGGATGACGGTTACAGCGGTTCTAATTTTGAACGTCCTGCATTTCAGATGATGCTGGAAGATATCAAAAAAGGAATTGTGGATTGTGTCGTTGTAAAAGACCTTTCCCGTTTTGGACGTGAGTATATTGATGCCGGAAAATATATCGAAAGATTATTTCCGGCACTTGGCGTGCGGTTTATTGCGGTCAATGATTATTATGACAGCCTGGAAGGGAAAAGTCAGGCAGACGAAATCGTAATTCCCTTCAAGAATCTCATTAACGATGCATATTGCCGTGACATTTCTATCAAAATAAGAAGCCACCTGGAAGTAAAGAGAAAAAATGGGGAATATATTGGAGCGTTTACACCGTATGGATACCAGAAAGATTCAGATAATAAAAACAAACTGGTGATAGATGTATATGCGGCAGGTATCGTCAAAGAAATTTACCGCATGAAATTATCAGGTATGAGTCAGACAGCAATTGCCAATGCATTGAACAAACAGGGTGTTCTTTCACCAATGGAATACAAGCACAGTCTTGGAATAAGGATTCAGGATAATTTTAAAACACACGAACAGGCAGAATGGAGCGCCATGTCGGTAAAAAGAATCCTTGAAAATGAAGTATACACTGGAACTCTGGTGCAGGGAAAAAGAACAACACCAAACCATAAAGTAAAAAAATTGATGAAAAAGCCGGAGACAGATTGGGTTAGAATTGAAAAAAACCATGAGGCTATCGTATCAGAACGAGAATTTGCACTGGTGCAGAGATTATTAGGGATAGATACAAGGACTTCTCCGAACGAGGAAAAGGTATATCCATTATCTGGACTTGTGGTTTGTGGAGACTGTGGGGCAATGATGATCAAACGGGATGTTCCGGCAGGAGGAAAGGTATACGCTTACTATATCTGTTCCAGACATGCGGCTACGAAAGCGTGTGCAGCACACAGAATACCAATGGGTAAACTAGAAGAAACAGTATTGGAACTGGTAAAAATCCATATTGAAAATATCCTTGATATGAAAAAAATCATGGATTTTATCCATGAAGTACCATTTCAAGAATTGGATATAAAAGAACTGGAAATTAGAAAAGAAGCAAAAGAAAAAGAAGCCGTGCGATGCCGGGAGTTAAGAGATTATCTATATGAGGATTTCCGTGAAGGAATCATTTCAAA
Source organism: Dorea acetigenes (assembly GCF_025567385.1). Lineage (NCBI taxonomy): Bacteria > Bacillati > Bacillota > Clostridia > Lachnospirales > Lachnospiraceae > Dorea > Dorea acetigenes. The sequence continues at coordinate 44,955 of NZ_JAOQJU010000014.1, read as the reverse complement.
AGAAGATTATAAAGAGCTTCATGACGGGTACACAGAAAAACGGAAAAAAGCCGAGGAAGCAGTCCGAAGTATTGATCAACAGATCAGTGAAGTCCTGGAATCAAAAAGTGATAAATATCATTGGCTGGATTATTTTGCCGAGCATCAGAATATACAGGAACTTACAAGAACTGTTGCTGTTGAACTGATTGACCAGATATTAGTATATGACAAAAAACATATTGAAGTCAGATTTAATTTTGATGATTGTTATCAATCTCTGTTACGGCAGATACAGTCGGTGGGCTGCGATGTCAGCACAGGTATGGACGGAAGAATAGAAATTCAAAAGAGGGAGGTCGTATAAATGGCTCGAAAATCAAGAAAAGTAGATTATGTGAATGTTGGAAATAAAGAAAATTTGGTTACAGAAGCTGAAAACCAGTGTGAAAAAGTTTCACATGCAGCCCTTTATGCAAGGCTTTCCTATGAGAGTGAAAAGAACAGAGAAAGAAATACGATAGAAACGCAGATGGTTCTGCTTCATAATTTCGTAAAAGAACAGAAAGATATCGTGGTTGCAAAGGAATATTATGATATATCTAAAACCGGAACTAATTTTGAGAGAGATGGTTTTAATGAGATGATGCAGGACATCAAAGAGGGAAATATTGACTGTGTTATTGTTAAAGATCTTTCTAGACTTGGAAGAAATTATGTAGAGGCAGGAAGCTATATTGAAAGAGTGTTCCCATTCTTTAATGTGCGTTTTATTTCGGTGAATGATCATTATGATTCGTTCAGAGATGACATAAGCCTGCTGATCAGCATGTCAAACGTGTATAATGAGTTTTATTCCAGAGATTTGGCAAAGAAAATAAGAAGTTCATACCGGACGAGCTGGGCAAATGGCGAATTTCCTTCCGGTCAGATGGCTTATGGTTATGAAAAAGACAAGGATAATCCTCATCAGCTGATTCCAGATCCGGTAGCAGCACCAGTGGTGAAAAAGATATTTCAGTATTTTATTGATGGAATGACTTATGCAGAGATTGCCCGGAAATTAAATGCGGATGGGTATCTCTGCCCGAAAGCCTACAAGCTGGATAAAGCAGGAAAAGCAAATGAAAAGTCAGTGACATGGACATGGAGTGGAGGAACAGTCCATAAAATCCTTGAGAATCAATATTATGCCGGTGATAGTGTGCATAATCAGTTTACCAATGATTCCTGGGCAGCACAGAGACAGAAAATGAATCAGAAAGAAGAATGGATCATTATCAAAAATACCCATGAGGCACTTGTGAGCAGAAAGGATTTTGATGAGGTACAGGAAAAGATTGGTCATATCGTAAAACGGGTTAATGAAGCTCGTAAATCAAATGGCAATAATGTAAGAGACTTCAACTTTTTCAAGCAGAAAATTGTATGTGCAGACTGTGGAAAAACCATGTATTTATATGGGAAAACAAAAGGCAATCATCGTAGGTTTTACTGTGGAAATAATAAGCTCCACGGGAAGTGTACGCCACATTCTATCACTGATTTGGAAGTGAATGATTATGTACTGCGTGTGATACGTGCACATATCAATGTATATGTTGAAAATGTAGATTTGATTCGGCGGTTGAATCAAAGACAGGAAAGCATTAAAAAATATGATGTGTTTAACAGGGAAATCAAGAAATGCCGGAAAGAACTGGAAAAAGTGGCAGTACACCGGGAAAGATTGTTTGAGGATTATGTGTGCCGTATTATTGATGCAGAGCAGTATGAAACATTTTCAAAGCAGGATGCGGAAACAGAAAAAGAGATCCAGAATAACATGGAGATTTTATTAAAGCATCAGGTTGGATATGAAAAAAATTTTCAAACAGAGGAAGAATGGGAAACATTGATCAATAAATACCGCAATACGAGAACGCTGACAAAGGAAATGGTCAATGCTTTTGTAGAAAAAATCGAAATACATGAAAGCGGTTCTATTACGGTACGTTTGGTGTATGATGATATGTTGGAAGAATTAAGAAAATATGCAAAAGAACGGGAGGCTGAGTTATGCCAGTAACAGAATGTATCGCTGTTTATATCAGACTTTCGTCGGAGGATAATGATGTAGATGGCAGTATAAAAGCCGAAAGTAACAGTGTCAGCGCACAGAGAATGCTGATAAACGAATTTATCAAAAAACAGGACGAATTTACTAACTGTCCAGTAGTTGAATATGTAGACGATGGGTACAGTGGTACAAACTTTAACCGTCCTGGCTTTCAGAGGATGATGGAAGATGCAAAAGCAGGACGTATAAAAAGTATTGTTATAAAGGACTTTTCAAGATTTGGAAGAGATTATCTGGAAGTGGGGAATTATCTGGAAAAAATCCTGCCAGTCCTTGGTATTCGAATTATCTCAATTAACGATGGCTTTGACAGTATCAATTCCTCTGGCTTTACTGGAGGAATGAGTGTAGCGTTAAAAAATATGCTGAATGCAATGTACAGCAGAGATTTGTCCAGAAAAGTTCGTTCTGCTATGAAAACACATGCTAAAAACGGTGAATATATGCCGGCTTTTCCCAAATATGGATATATTAAAGATCCAGAAGATAAGCATCATCTGGTTATAGACCCAGAAGCGGCTGAAATAGTAAAACTGATATTCACAATGGCGGCAGATGGGAAAACAAAAGGACAGATAGCAAAATATCTGAACGAAACCCATGTGCTTACATGCCGGGAGTATATGTGCAGAAAAGGTATGAAAATGCACAGAGAAAACGAAAAAGAAAAGAAACTCTGGTCAGTTACAACAATCTCAGATATGCTCAAAAATGAAGTGTATCTTGGAAAAATTATTTGGAATAAAAAGAGAGTGGCAAGAACAGGAAGCAATAAATTGGTTTCCAATGATAAAGAGGAGTGGATTGTTGTAGAAAATGCACATGAACCAATTATATCCGATGAATTATTCCGGAAAGCAAATGAGAAAGCGTTTACTAACCAGAAAAGAGTTCTTACAAAAAGAGGAGTAGCCTGCCCTATTTTCTTTTGTCCGACCTGTGGAAGAAGACTTGGTTTTACCAGCAGAGAGACTGGGTATCGCTGTATGCAGGCACATATCAGCGGTCTTAGTGGGTGTGCGGAAAGTAAAATGGACAGGAAAGAAGCGGAAGAAACAGTACTGGATGCAGCCAAAAATATGGCACAATTTATTTCGGAAATTCTTGAGAAAAAGAAAAGTGAATGGCATAAAACAATTTTGAAAGAAGAAAATATCGCAACACTGGAAAGTGAAAAAAAGCGACTCTCGTCAAGAAAGATGAAACTGTATTCTGATTATCGTTCAGAAGTGTTGGACAAGGAAGGGTATATGAAAGAACTGGAAAAAACGACTTCCCGTATTTCAGAAATCACTTTGCAGATAACAGAATTGGAGAATGAGATTGCTATAGCGAAGAAAAAATGTGATGAAGCAACAGAAAAAGAAATGGAAGTAAATGAGATTGCAGCATTGCAGGATTTTGACAAAATACAGCTGTCAAAGATTATTGAGAAAGTCTTTATTTATGAACCAGGACGTATGGAGATAAACTGGAAGGTGGATGACATTTTCTACAAAGAAGAAAAAGCATAAACTGAATAAGATTGTTCGCATGGAGCATCACTGGATGAAAACAGTGGTGCTTTTTGCGAATTAAAAGCAAATTTTTTTTAGACTTATATTGACAAAAGCAGAACTTTTGGCTATAACTCCTGCGGACTTCAATTTCCAGAAGAGAACGCTGCGGATTAACAAATCTTATCAGCGTTTAAAAGGAGAAGATGTGATCAGCACGCCAAAGACAAAGAACAGTATCCGTACTGTGACGATGCCGAAGTTTCTATGTGACGAAATGCAGGATTGTCTGAAGTTATATTACAGCCTGCAGCCGGATGACCGTATTTTCCCGGTAACAAAGTATTATCTGAACCATGAAATGGAAAGAGGATGTAAAGCAAGCGGTGTGAAAAAAATCCGTGTGCATGATCTTCGGCACCCGTATGTCAAGCCCACGACAAAAAAAATTATAACTTTTTTTGAAGTTTTTCGGGCAGCTTCATAGCTGCCCATAGCTGTTTCAAATGGGTGTTCACGGTTATACCTTTTCGGATTCCTTAGTTTCTAAGAAATCCTGTGTTGCATATTCAATCTCAATCCGATCTCCTGGAAAGACGTAAACTTTGTTGATAAGCCGGTCAATCAGAGCTTTTGTCAGCATGTTGGCGTTTCCGACTTCCTGCACAATTTCCTGTTGTTTCAGCTTAATCTCATAATCACTTTTTATCTGCTTTGTCTGTGCAGTGATGACAGCATGAACATTTTTGGCTTGTACCAGTTCCGTATCATAAACCGCTTTTCGTGTTCGATAGGTTTCCAAATCAATCTCTCCGAGTGCATACTGCTCATAAAGATGCCGCTTGCTGTCTTGAATAGAACGGAGTTTTTCTTCATGTTCGGCCTGCTGGACTGTCTGCAAATCCAATTTATCCTTATTGCTGTCAATTCCCAATGCCGGACACATTTGAGCCCGAATTATTTCAAATACAACCTGCTCCAGATCTGCCATCTTTATGCGCACACCATGACAAGGAAGCGTTTCAGCCACCTCGGAATGACGGCAATAAAACCACGCACCATTTCGTAGAGACATTGCATGATCGCAGCATCCACAGAATACCTTACCGCGGAGCAGATAATCACGCGGCTTTTTATTTGACAGAGAGAAACGCTTAATTGAAGCATTGGCTTTCTCAAATAGATCCACACTTATAATAGCCGGATGATGGTTCGGTATTTTGAACCACTCACTTTCATCCTTTAACTGTGTATGTCGGCTGCCAATCTCTTTTACCTTTCTCTTGCCAATTACATAGGTACCGATATATCTTTGATCTTCTAAAATACGCAGGACCGTTGATGTACTCCAAACGCCGTTTGTTCGGGAAACATTGTAATAGTCCTTGCCTTTAAGTTTGCGATATTCCCCAGGGGTGGGGATATTCATAGCATACAATCTTCTTGTGATCTCGGCTGCGGTGTTGCCTTCAGACGCCCATTGAAATATCATCTGCACATTCGGGGCAACATCCTCGTCCGGTTCCATACGTCCGTCTGCACTCTTGCGATAGCCGTAAGGACAGATGACACTCTGATATTCTCCACGACGCATCTTTGCGTATTTTGCACTTTTGGTTTTCATGGACATATCCCGGCTATAACACTCGCTAATAAGATACTTGAAAGCAATATCAATCCCTCCGGTATCACCTTTGAAATTAGCCGTGTCAAAATCATCACTGACGGAAATAAAACGGGTGTGGTAAAGAGGAAATACCCGCTCAATAAAATAGCCGGTTTCAATGCTGTTACGTCCAAATCGGGAAAGGTCTTTTACAATAATACAGTTGATCTTTCCAGCCTGAACCATTGTTAAAAGTTCCTGCACCGCCGGACGCTCAAAGTTTGTCCCTGTATGACCATTGTCAATAAATTCCAAAATCTCACTGTTATCCCATTCCGGCAGAGACATAGCTTTTTCACGAAGAATCAGTTTTTGATTTGGTATACTCAAACTTTCGGTTTTGAAATCTTCCACAGAAAGACGGATATAAAGGGCAATCACATAGTTGCGCACGGTTCCACCGCCTTTCCCTGAAATTCATTTTTGAAACGGAAGGTTACATGAATATTCCGCTCGTGGTCGATCTCAATTCGTTCAATGAGCCGTTCAATCAGTTCTGCAGTCAGTACATGATCCTGTGCCAGTGTTTTTGCATCCTTTTCCATTGCACGGTATCTGGCAAGCTGGTTGTCCAGGGAGTCCATAGATTTTTCAAATACTTCAATCTCACCAGACAGAGCATTGATAGCATGTTCATAATCCGCTTTCAATTCAAAGTATTCGTCATTTGTCAAAATACCCTGTACAAAATTTTCATATAGGCCACGGATCAGCCGGCGTGTTTTTTCAATTTCCTGTCGTTTGGCCGACATCTGAATTTTCAGCTTATCTTTTTCCTGTTTTTGTCTTGCCTCCAACTGAAAGAGTGGCAGCGACATTCCCAGCGCAACTGTCAGCTCTTTTTCAAGAATAGCCGTAACAGTAGAAATCAGTTCTTTCTCCTGTATCATCGCACCTTTGCAGCTATCTTTTTCTACCCGGCTGTTTGTAAGGCAGTGGAACCAGTAAGTGTCGGGTCCTTTCCGGCGCTCGGCGCGTTGCCTGTGAAGGCTTCTGCCACAATCAGTACAGAACACTTTACCTTTGAAAATGTTTGGTGTGTAGGGACGTTTTGGAGTTGCTTTGCTTTCTTCACAGATCTGTTTTCTGTATTCCTGAACTGCATGAAACAACTCATGGCTGATGATCGGTTCATGGGTGCATTTTACAATAATCAGATTATCTTCTCCAGCCTTGACCTGCTGATGATCTACAATCTTTGTTTTCCCTTGCACCAGATCGCCTGTATAAACTTCGCTTTCTAAGATTTTCATCACTGTACGGGTCTGCCATTTGCCGCTTCCGATCAGTCCCGGACTGGTAATCTCGCCAGTGGTCTTTTTATAATGGCTCGGTGCCGGAATCCCCATCTCATTTAGGTTGCGGACAATCCGGTTCAGTGCCACATGTTCATGTGCCCATTCAAAAATCTGTTTTACTACAGGGGCAGTATTTTCATCAATCAGAAGTTTATGGCAATCATCCGGGTCTTTCCTGTAACCGTAAGGTGCCCGTGCACCAATATAGTCGCCATCTTTCATAGCCTGCCGCGCCTGTGCTTTGATTTTTCGCCCAATGTCCAGAGCATAGGCTTCATTGATCATATTTTTCAAAGGCAGCATGATACCGCCATGAAGATTTCCGGAATCCGCTGTGTCAAACTGATCCGTAACAGCAATGAACCGAACATTATGCGCATGAAAATATTGTTCGATATAATAACCTGTGTCAATAGAATTTCGCCCTAATCGGGAAAGATCCTTAACAATCACACAGTTAATGTGGCCTGCTTCAATATCAGATAGCATTTGCTGAAATCCAGGGCGGTGAAAATTTGTCCCTGTTGCTCCGTTGTCGATATAAGTATCATACACAACGAAGTCCGGTTTATCTGAAAGAAAGTCATTCAGTACCAACTTTTGGTTTTCTACTGAGCAGCCCCGCTTTTTGTTATCCTCCACAGAAAGACGGATATACAGAGCCACATGTACATACAAAGATGGTGCCGGCATGGGAGCTGCCGTCTGTTTTCTGCTTTTTCTTGCCATTTAGCCCACCATCCTTTCTTCGTTTTTTGTAGCAATCTGTTCCGCCAAAGAGATTGCTTTCTGATACTCATCCTGGTAATTAAATTCAATATGCAGTTCATCTTTACCCATTACCCGTATGCTTCGGATAAGCTGCATGACTGCCCGACGGTCAATACCCTCCATAGTAGAAAATTTCATAAAATGGTTGATCCAACGGTTTCGTTCGCTTCGGTTTTCTAATACATCTGTAAGTTTTTCGTTCCATTCAGCGATTGCTTTTTGGAACAGTTCAATATCTGCATTGTATTTTCGCTTGTAAGAGAGAAATTCTTCCTTTGTCAGAATTCCACTCACCAGATTTTCATAGAGTTTTGCCTTAAAGCCCTCGGTCTGTGCCACACGCTTTTCATTTACTCTGATCTGTGCGGCATATTCCTGCGCCAATTCCCGGTTAATCCGTTCTTGACTGATACTGGACAGCAGGGCATCCAGAGAAGCAACATTTTCAATATGTCCTTTCAAACTGTCCTGTACACATTCAATCAGATCCGACTCTTTCAGCATGACCGACGATGTGCAGCCATTCTTTTTACCGGTCGGGCAGTAATAATAGTGATACTCTTTATCTTTATAGCGGTTCGTCTTGCGGGTCATACGGCAGCCACAGCAGCCGCAGATCAAAATGCCGGAAAACAGGTAAACCTTATCCGATTTAGGAGAAGTCCTTGTGTCAATCCTGCGGAGCCTTTGCACCAGATCAAAATCGTGCTTTTGTATGATTGCCTCATGGGTTCCCTCCACACGAATCCATTCCGAAGAAGGTTTGTCCTCACGCTCTTTTAATTTGAAATGGGGCGTTGTCTGCTTGCCCTGGACCAGTGTTCCGGTGTAAGTTTCATCCTGTAAAATGCGGATGATTGTAGTTGCAGACCATTTGCAATCCTTTCGGTCTGTATAGCCACCTTTTGCATGAGGCATTCCGTGATTGCGCTTATACGCCAACGGTGAAAGAATTCCTAATCGGTTCAGTTCATCCGCTATATGGGAAGCGCTGAATCCTTCCAGCCGTTTTCTGAAAATATCCCGCACAACATTGGCAGCATATTCGTCTACTTCCAGGCTCTTGTGTTTATCGCCGACTTTCACATAACCATAGATGGTAAAAGCACCTACAAAATCCCCGCTGCGCCGTTTTACTTCCAGGGCACTCCGTGTCTTAACGGAAATATCCCGACAGTAAGCCTCATTCATAATGTTTTTGACAGAAACCGTGAGATCATCGGCAGCGTCATTTTCCGTATCCACATTATCGTTAATTGCGATAAAACGCACTCCATAGGCTGGAAACACCCTGCGCATATAGCGGCCTGTTTCTATGTACTCACGACCTAAGCGGGAGAGGTCTTTGACAATCACGCAATTAGCTTCGCCTTGTTCGATCATCTGCATCATTTCCTGAAATGCCGGGCGATCAAACAAAACGCCACTATAACCATCGTCAATTTTTTCTGCCACAACCTCAATTTCCGGGTGTCGGGCTATGTAATCATCGATCAGGCGCCGCTGATTGGCAACGCTGTCACTTTCTACTGTTTTATCATCCGTATAAGAAAGACGGATGTACTTAATCGCTTTGTAAACCTGCATAAAAAAACACTCCTTTCGTTGCACAGAAAAATCCCCGCAATTCAAGAAGTGTGGTTAGTCCATATTCAATTCCTTTTCCGATTCTTATTCTACCATGCTTTTACGGAAAAGTCAGCCCCTTTCTTAAAATTGCGCCTATCGTAAAATACCCTTGATACATTCTTCCAGGGTAGCACCTTCAGCAGAAAAGCTGGCCTGTACAGTAAAACGGCCACACTTAAAATGGTATGGATTTTTTATCTGCTGAACAAATTCTGCAATCCGTTCATCACGGGAAAGTTCTTTGTTGACAGAAACATCCCGAATGTCTACCAGCGTACCCACTTCACTGACAATGGTGTTCATTTCCATAGTATCAACTCCCTTCTGAAAACTGTGTTATCAAAACCACATGAATAGGTCGGATCTACGGTTGTTACACACATAAATCCGGCCCATTATATCTGATTTCGATTTTACTGCCGTATTTGCCACGCACCCCGGCAAGTCCTTCTGTTATAAGGACGGGGCTATTACAGGCTGCGGATAGCGTCACCGCATCATAGTCCCACATACGCCGCCGCTTTGCCAGAGCAAGCAAACGCCGCAGGAACTCTCCCCAAGTCTTTAGGAAGCTGTGAAGAAGTACCATTATGATCTGCGTCGTTATCGCGTCCGGCCTGCCACAGCCGGTTTCGTAGGTTGCGTTTATCGCTCGGACAGCCTGGATTCATCACCTCCTTAGGCCGCCTGTCACCGCGCCGCCCCATCTGCCGCTCGGAACACAGAATGAAGTACCTGTAACAGCGTATATTCGGTTGTCAAGGAACAAGCAAGGGGCATGGCAGACAAATTGATATTGCAGTTGGGGTGGGAGGAGATATATGCTTCCTTACCACACCCGTCCAGCTTGTCCCGCCGAATATGTCCCTCTACTATTCAGTACATTTTTAGGGGCAAAGTTGCCGTCTGTTATAAAATTTCTTTGAAATATTTTTCCAGACTACGCAATCCGGCTTCGATAGAACGGGTGATCCGGCTTTTGTGTGTTCCTTCCGCTTTGGCAATATCTGCTTTGCTCATGCCAAGAAAAAAGTGTGCATAGATCCGTTGGCGCTGCTTTACCGGAAGTTTGGAAAGACCTTTATAAATCAACTCCGTCATTTGACGCTGTTCCCAAATTTCTGCCGGGTTAAGAGGCTTTTGCAATATCTCACGCTCAATACCTTCGTCTCGATCCAGGGAGTAAAATGCTTTATAGCGGTATGTACGAATCCGATAGGCTTCTTCCAGCAACATATACTCCCGAAGCAACAAAGCAACTTCATCCGGCACCTCAACGATCATGTCCTGTGTATAATACGGGTAATAATCCCGAAGATTGATTTTCTTCATAGTAATTTCCTCCAATTTCGATGTTTGAGTTGATGGCAAAAATCGAAATCAGAGGGTGGGCTGCGGCAGCGATAAGGTCTAAGTCTCTTTCTGATTAAAAAAAGGGTACAAAAAAGCGCGCCCGTACAAAGAACAGGCGCGCCAAAGCAGCAGTATGAAATTTTTCCGGGAGGTTGACAGCGAAAATGCTCAAACTTTGTCGAAACCAAAAACGCCGCAATCCATACGAGCTGGACTACGACGTATAGGTGACTGAATGTAAAGCAGTTTATCTGCGGATCTGTGTTGCATAGACGCATAGGCATTTCCTCCCATCAAGGAGGAACCTGAATCGGCTGCTTGATACCTCCTTGGGAGAAAATTATATCGTTTATGTTTCCTGTATCAGTCCGCAGACATTCGCTTTTTACTCTTTATATTCGCAATTTTCTACATATTCTGCTCTTAGAATATATGCTACAAAAAGCAAGCCCACAAGGGAAAACAACACCTTGTGGGCTCATGTTATAGATGTTCAAATTTATAGCCGATCCCGGCGACACTCTCAATATAGTTTGGAAGATCCGGTTCAAAGCGCAATTTCTTACGCAACTTACTTATATGATTATGAATCGCTTTTCTCGAATAGAAATCACAATCCTCTTTCCAAACCAAATCGGTAATCAGTTCGTAAGTAAAAACACGTTTGGGATTGGCAATGAGTAATGCCAGTATATCAAACTCCTTACTTGTCAGGTTGATAATCCGTTCACGAACCCTGACAGTACGGTGTTCCAGGCATAGATAAAGCTCGCCTTCTTGTATTTCTGTCAGAGGATTTTTCTCTGCTGCGGAAGAAGTGTGACAGGAATTGAATACTGTTCCATGACAGACTCCTTGCTCCAAAATATATTGCATTAGAGCATTCTTTTGTTCCTCGTTAAGAAGCAGAAATAACTTTTCGCCAATCTGTTTGCCGGATTCTTCTATATCAAAAACAGCTAATGTCCCATCACGTCACCATCCCTTTTTTCTAACTACTTTTTTCTTTTTAGTGACAGTCAATGTACCGGGTGCTTTCTTTTTGTTTGCAAGAATAATGATAGAAATTAAAAAAGTCAAAGCTATTGTGATCAGGGCAGGAAAAATGTGATAAGTATAACCATATTCCGCACCACAAGTAGGGTCTACTAAAATCATGCTTGCTTTAATCGGATAATAATTTAACAGTGTTCCTTCAAAAGTTCCGAAATATCCATACACAAAAGCTAGTGCAACCCCACCCAAAAAATTATTTGCCGAACAACAAAATAGCAAAATAATCGGCAAGACTGAAATATAGATCCCTATATTCGCCCCAGTAACACGAATAAACATATTAAACAGATTGCCAAAATGCGCTCCCGGAAATCCGGCAATAATGTTAATTACTAATGCTATCACACAACCTATAAGGCTAAAGATGATTGTCAACAACAATAGAACAAGTAGTTTTCCAGAAAGCAACTGTTTATATGGGATAGGAATTGTTGATATATTCTTCATCGTATCGTCTGTATATTCCCTTGTTATAATATAACCTGCTATCAGTGCAATGATAATCGGAAAAAACAAGGTACAGTTACTAATCATAACTTGCTGCATAAAATAGTCAAATGTCCATGTCTGTCCACTGTTGGCTGTGGAATAAAACAGTGACAGCAGCGGCGAAAGCACTGTCATAATAATTCCGGCTTTTATTACGGAATAGCGTTTTAGTTTTAAAAATTCAGTTTTTATTATATTTCCCATATCTTTTACCTCGTCCATTTTTTATAAAAGCGAATGATCAACCACAATGAAAGTGTAACAGTAATTGCCAGAATAAAAATTGTATGGCAAGTGGTTGGTACAATCGCATAGGCTTCCGGCAAAAGATTGTCTTTTTGCAAATGATCCATCATTAAGCCGCTTGTCCAGTTCATAACACATATAACTGGGAAAGAATTTAAGAAAGCAATTTTTGCAGCACTTATAGATGTTCCAACTGTCCCTAGTATGCCCCAGTTAAAAATAGAATAAAAAAACGCAAGCAGGATAGAAAGCAAAAAACTTTTGTTAAAACAAATAATTAAAAATACAATCGGCAAAGAAGCTGCTACGATAAGAACTCCAAAAATAAGGCTCATAAATATCTTATAAGTCATACCATAAACCATTCCTACATGAAACAGTTTACAAAACAACGCAACAGATAATGTGCTTGTCAGACAAAACGCAATGCTAAAAATAAAGAGCATAGAAATTTTTGCCATAATGAGTTGTGTATTTGTAACAGGAATTGTTCTAAGGTTTTTGGAAGTATCGCAATCTCTTTCTATAAAAAACAAAATAGCGGCAATGATACCAATTAGACATGGAAGCAAAAAAACCAATCCATATCCCAACATCATTGTATAAACATAATCAAATCGGGTTTGAAGATAATGTTCCGTTGTATCTGCACCTGTTCCCGCCTTTGCCATATATGCCAAAATCAACGGAAAAAATAACGATAATGACATCAGTGCGTATAATAATCTTTTCCGCTTTAATTTCCAAAATTCGCATTTAATCAGTTTAAGCAATTCCCTCGCCTCCCGTCACACGCTTGAAGTAATCTTCAAGACTTTCTTCACAGGTATGCGCCTCCGATACCTCCAATCCGTTTTCTACAAAGGCAGTTACAATTTTCCCCACAGGCAGATCAAGGTTGTGCAGACGCAGATTGTGGTCGTCCTGTATAGAGAAATGATTTTCATGGAAATTGCGTTCCAAAATTCTTGCCGCCTGTGCAGTATCAGAGAGTGTAAATCGGATATGCTTACTGCTTTTTTGCTCCAGCTCAGCAAGGCTTTCTTCTTCCAGCAATGCTCCGTGGTCGATAATTCCAATATCGTCAGCCAGCAAGGAAATCTCCGAAAGAATGTGACTGGAAATCAAAATGGTTTTTCCTCTTGCGTCGCAAAGCTCCCGAATAAAGGAGCGTACTTCTGCAATGCCGATGGGATCAAGCCCGTTGATCGGCTCATCCAAAATCAAAAGCTCTGGGTCGTGCATAACGGCAAGGGCGATGGCAAGCCGCTGCTTCATACCAAGAGAATACTGTGAAAAGAGCTTTTTATCTTTGTAGGGCAGTCCTACCAAATCCAGAGCGTCTTTGATGGCATGATTGTTTGGTACGCCCCGCAGAGTAGCAAAGATACGCAAGTTCTCTGTGCCGGTCAGATTTGGATAAAAACCGGGGGATTCAATCAGGCTTCCGATACGGGGCAGCAATTTCTTTTCATTCCCCTGCAAGGGCTTTCCCCAGATTTTGACCTCCCCGGAAGTCGGCTTCGTTAAGCCCAACAGCATCTTCATGGTAGTAGTTTTTCCGGCTCCGTTTCTGCCCAGCAGACCATAAATTCTCCCACGCTTCACATGGATATTTAAGTCAGCCACACTCTTTTGTGAACCGTATTGCTTCGTCAGATTTTTCGTTTCAATGATGTAATTTGTGTCCATATTCAAAACCTCCTGTTCTGTAAGGTATTCTATCATGCCAACCTTGCATTAACCTTGCCGCAACCTTGCATTAACCTTGCAATTTGAAATCTGGCAAAATGACAAAGGTTCCCGCCATAAAGACGGGAACCCGCTTAAATCTCCAAAGGAAAAAGCAACATAAATTCCGTTCCTTTTCCCAGCAAACTTTCAACTGTTATGTTTCCACCCATCTTTTCTACAAGCTGATGGACAATAGAAAGACCAAGACCGCTTCCTTTTTCAGACCGACCTTTATCACACTTATAAAGCCGTTCAAAAATGTGTTTCAAATCTTCTTTCTCAATTCCTACACCATTATCTGCCAACAGCAGCCTCAAGTTATTTCCCTGCTTTGACAGGGAAATTTTAATTTTGTCCGCATGGCTGTGAGCGATTACATTTTGAATGAGATTATTGATAATCCTCATATAGCTGTCCGTATCCAATCTTACCCGGACAGGCTGTTCGGGAATATCAATGTCATAATCGACTTGCTTATCTTCAAAAATCGGTATCCAGTCGATCAGGATATTTCTTGTCAACTCTGCGGCTTCAACGCTCTGGATTTCCAAAGCAAACTCGTCGGAATTTAACTTGAACCAGTCAAAGAGTACATCAATATATTCTTTCAAATCATGAGCTTTCCGGCGGGCAATTTCGATATAATCATCCCGGTCTTTCCCTGTAACAAGCCCTTTATATGCAGCGTCAAGATACCCGATGAGGGTTGTAAGGGGTGTCCGAACATCGTGGGAAAGGCTCGTCATAAGCTGGCGGTTGATTTCCTCTGTCTGCCGGACAATCGAAAGTCTGCTTTCATAGGACACAACAATCTCATTGATTTCATAGGCAAGAGGGGATACCAGTTCATTTGTTGCAGACAAAATACGCCGATTGCCATTTCCATTTTTCACATCAACCAGAGCGTCGGTCATTTCTGCTATTTGCTTTTTTACGCGCCGAACGAGAACAATGGATGTCAGTACAGCCACAACAGCAATCACAATGGACAAGAAAACGATAATCTCCATACCGGCTACACCTCCTTATTAAAGCGGTAGCCAATCCCTTTAACCGTTTGGATATACTTTGGACTGGAAGGATTGACTTCTAATTTTTTACGAAGCCGACTGATAATCGCCATAATGTTACTGTCATCGTAGAAATATTCTTCGCCCCATACTTCCTCATAAATTTGCTGTTTTGTCAAAATTTTCCCTTGATGTTTTGCACAGTACAAGAGCAGATCAAATTCCTTTGGAGGAAGCTCAAAAGTGCCGTTTCCCGTAGTAATGGAACGATTTTCAAGGTCAATCTGCAATCCGTCAAAATCCAGCTTTTGCATAGTTCCAGCTTGCTGATTAAAGCGAGTGTAGCGGCGAATGAGGGACGCAATACGGGCAATCAGTTCGTCCATGTCAAACGGCTTTGTCAGATAATCGTCCGCTCCGGCCCGTAACCCCCGCACTTTAGAAGCACTGTCATTTTTGGATGTGAACATCAAAATCGGCAGGCTGTTCTCTTTGCGGATTTCTTCCAGCGTTTCAAAGCCATCCATACCAGGCATCATTACATCCAGCACTACAAGCTGGTATTCCTGTTCTTTTAATTTCTGCAATCCCTCTTTTCCGGTATTACAAAAATCGGCTTCTATATGTTCCGATTGTACGCTGCGTTTAATCAAAGCGCATAGTTCTCTGTCATCATCTATAATCAAAATTTTATTCATGGCGCAATTCTCTCCCTTGTTTTGTCCGACCATCAATCGGCTTTTCTGCAGTTTTGGGAATCAGCCAAATACCGGCCATCTTTACTGCTCCAGAGATACGTTCACCAGCACAATAATAATTTACCCTACGAGGCGTCACACCCCATTTTTCGGCGGCCTCTTTTAGTGTCATATATTCCATATCGCACCTCCATAGAATCTATTATAGTTCTTTAGCTCGAACAATACAACCTTCAATATTAAGCGTTTGGAAGTGGATGTTAATTAAAGCCACAAGAAAATCTCGTGGCTTTAGCTTACAAATGTTCAAATTTATAGCCGATTCCGGCGACACTCTCAATATAGTTTGGAAGATCTGGTTCAAAGCGCAATTTCTTACGCAACTTACTTATATGATTATGAATGGCTTTTCTCGAATAGAAATCACAATCCTCTTTCCAAACCAAATCGGTAATCAGTTCGTAAGTAAAAACACGTTTGGGATTGGCAATGAGTAATGCCAGTATATCAAACTCCTTACTTGTCAGGTTGATAATCCGTTCGCGAACCCTGACAGTGCGGTGCTCCAGGCATAGATAAAGCTCGCCTTCCTGTATTTCTGTTAGAGGATTCTTCTTTGCAGCAAAGGAAGTGTGACAGGAATTGAATACCGTTCCATGACAGACTCCTTGTTCCAAAATATATTGCATTAGAGCATTCTTTTGTTCCTCGTTAAGAAGCAGAAATAACTTTTCGCCAATCTGTTTTCCGGATTCTTCTATATCAAAAACAGCTAATGTCCCATCACATCATCACCTCCATTTTTTATTCAAAATTTCTGTCCCATAAGTGATTTGAATGTGTTTGTTATGCAACGGCTTTTTCCTTTTGCCGTCATCTGGCAGGTTTTCGCTATCTGAAATAAGTTTGCTGCTATAATCAGCTTCCATTAGGTCAAATTCTGGCTGCTACTGTTAGGTAAATAAAGAAGCTGAAAAACGCAACATACAGAGAACTAAGCGTTAATGCCGCTTTAGATGTGGCCGTCCGTGTCCTTTTGTTTTTCACCAGCCAGATTGCGAATACAAAGCCCGCAATAATCAAAAGCGCGTACACTGCAAAGATGATATAAACCCACGGCGCTTCCATGCCGATTTTCAAGTGCCGGATGATAAACAGGGTCAATGGGAGTACGCTTACCAACAAAGATAATCTTCCTAAATTTTCTGCTTTCATTTTTTCTCCTTTATCCGGCTACAACATCTGCCTTTTTCAGATGATTAGTAGCCAAAATCACAAATAATACCGTGTAAACAAGAACCATTGGAACCAAAGTCATTATGCTGTCAATGGGCAACACTTCGTCCTGTGACGATAGACCGAGAATAATTTGCGAATAAGGGAACATCTCACTTAAACCAGCAATATGGAAAGCCAGACCGCCGATACTAAGGCAAACCGCCAAACCTACCGGCACCGCAAAGCTCCTGATCCGCATGGACAAGTAAAGCTGAACAGCACCAACGCTTAAAGCTGAAAACCAGCCCATAAACAGCCACCATAGCATATTGATAGGGATGGGCTGTTCAAACCGAAACACAACCTTTCCTACGATAATGATAAACACCATCAAAAGAACCTGTGCGGTCAGAATAGATTTTGTCAGCACAACCAGCTTCGCAATGAAAATGGTTGGCCGGGAAACCGGCGTTGTCATAAGGCTGTTCCAGTTGTGATTTGTGTGTTCCAGCCGCCACAAATAGGACGCACAAATGGCAATCAGGATTGGAAAGAAAAAATACCCATAGAACAGCCCTGTTTGAAGCCAAAGCTGCTGCCATACTGCGCCGTCGTACAAATTGGCCGAAGCATTGATGCCATAAATGATTGCACCAATGGCGGCGGTCAAAAGTGGCAGAATGAGAACTGCTACCCACATATTAGAATGGCGGCTTTTCAGATTTTCCGCCCGAATTGCATTGATAAGCATTACAATCCCTCCTTTAATACTCGTATTTTTGAAACTTCTTCTCAAACAGGACAAAGGCAATCAATCCAACAATAAAGAGGATCGTAAGCGGAAGAAAGTCAATATTCCGAACGACAAGTTCACTGGATTGCAAATTGCCGGAAGAAGTGTCCTGCCCCAGCACCATCATTTCTGCGTAATTTCCCCAAATGAGGATATTGCGGATGCCTGTGGGGAGCAAAGTAGAAATAAAGCCAATCAACGCGCCAATCATACCAATAGACATCGGGACAAGCTGGTTCGCAAAAACAAGAGAGAAAAACACCTGAATAGTTACAACCACAAATGTAACCATTACTGTCCCCAAAACAAATTCCCACAGCGTTTTTACCGGCAGCGGCTCAACAATCCCCACAGCATTACCGTAGGCGACAATCACAAGAGCCTGAATGAGAATTGCCGCCAGCATGAGAACGGCTACTACGGTAAACTTGCAGAACCAAATTGCCTTGCGGTTTTCATTGTTGCACTCCAACAGCTTCCATGTATTTCCCCGGTGTTCCATATCGCAAATGCGGCTGGCAATAACCGCTGCCAGAATGGGAAGAAAAAGCCCATTCATAGTAGCTGGCCCAACGATCAAATCCTCCCATGCCGGTGCATTGGGGTCGGAAATCATACCGAGGAAATTTTCATTGTTTCCATAGTTGGAAAATACAAAGAGCAATTCCACACCGAGGATCAGCACAAAGGTCAGAAAAACCTTTCTGCGTTTCAGTTTGTATAATTCAAGGCACAGGTATTTCATCACAGTGTCAGCTCCTTTCCTGTCAGGTTGAGGAAAATATCTTCCAGACTTTCCCGGTGTTCCTCAACACGATAAACAGAGATACCATTGGAACACAGGCATTGCACAACAGCGCCGGTCTGTTCGTCAGTCAGCGCACCGATCTGCAAACCATCCGTTGTACGCTGCGGGTTGGCCTTTTTAAGAAGCTGGAAAGCGTGGTTATTATCGCTGGTTCTCAATATAATCTGTGGCTCCCGCTGCATATCCAGAACTGACATCCTTTCCTGAAAAATCAGGCAGCCCTGATTGATAATGCCGACAACAGTAGCCATCTGATCGATCTCACTTAAAATGTGGCTGGAAATCATCACTGTCATGCCATACTGTTTCGGCAGCATCTTAATGAGTTCCCGCATTTCTTCGATGCCTGCGGGGTCAAGCCCGTTGGTCGGTTCATCCAAAATCAGAAGTTTCGGGAACCGGGCCAGTGCCATTGCAATGCCGAGCCGCTGCTTCATACCGAGAGAATAGTTTTTGACTTTCTTCTCCATCTGGTTTTCCATACGGACAATATGCACCGCTTCTTCAATGTTCTTTTTGGGCAAGTCAAGCAGCCTGCGAATGATCTCCATATTCTCGCGGCCAGTCAAATGTCCATAGTAGGACGGGGATTCAATCAGGGAACCAACGGACGCGAGAATATCACGGCGGTTCTTTTCGTTGAACGGTTTTCCCATAATTTCAATGGTTCCGCTGGTGGGTTTGACAAGTCCGAGCAGCATTTTCATGGTGGTGGACTTGCCTGCCCCATTCGGGCCGAGAAAGCCGTAAATGTCGCCCTCTTTAATCCGAATATCTAATTCCTGAACACGGTAAACACCGTCATATTCTTTTGACAAATTATCTGTTGCTACAATCATTTTTTCTTGCTCCTTTCCTAAGCTGCTTATATCATATAGCCCCCACCTTGCATTGCATTGGAGAGAACCTTGATTTTACCTTGATTTTCACGATCAAAGCTGCAAATATGAAAAGATATGGTATAATACATAAGGAAAGGAGTGAGCCGATGGGTACAATCAAGGACAAAATTATTTTGCTGGTTGATGATGAACCGGCAATTTTACAGATGTGCCAATCCATTCTGAAAGAGAATGGTTTTGAAAATATAGTAACCGCCAATACCGCCCTGAGCGCATTGGAAAGAATGAGTGCAAAGCCGGATATGGCTGTTTTGGATGTTATGCTACCGGATATGGACGGCTTTATGTTGGCAAAGACAATCCGAGAACAGAACCCGATCCCTATTCTTTTTTTGACGGCAAAAGGAGAAATCGACGATAAATCAAAAGGTTTTGAGGCCGGTGCGGATGATTACATGGTAAAACCATTTATCGCGCAGGAATTTGTATGGCGCATTACGGCCATTCTGCGGCGAACCTATAAAGAAAGTGAGGAAAGCAGCTTCTTACTGGATGCCTGCAAAGTGGACTTAGAACAGGCAGAAGTCTATCGTGAGGGACAGGAACCAGTTTCCCTGACCGCAAAAGAAGTGGAGATATTGAAAAAACTGTATGCAAATGCGGGCCGCATTGTAACTTTGGGTGCGCTTTGCCAAACGGTTTGCGGGGATATTTATATAGGCTATGAGAAAACACTTATGTCGCACATTCGCCATATCCGGGAAAAGATTGAGGAAAAACCATCTTCGCCGGTTTCGCTGGTAACGGTAAAAGGCATTGGATATAAGTTGATCTTAAAGGACAAGTCAAGGTGAGCCTATGAATAATATTCAACGATTTTTTAAGCGGTATGTTCATTCCAGTGTGAAGCTGTTCTGCTTCTTTATCCTGATAAACATTGTCCTTTTTGTTGTGCTGGCTGTGGTGTCAAGCAGTCGGGGCAGCCATAGCCCAACGCAACTATTAGAGCAGGTTTCCGCAGACTTGCAGCAAAGTGAAGAAAGCTACCGTCTTTCAGAAAATACGGCTATCCAAATGACAAATGAAAACGCATGGTGTATGCTGATAAGCAATGACACCGGCGATGTGGTCTGGAATTACAAAATACCGTCCGAATTACCTCTGCACTATACACCGGGCGATATTGCAGAAATGACAAGGTGGTACTTAGAGGATTATCCAGTATTCGTGTCAAATCAATCTTATGGTCTGCTGGTTGTCGGCTACCCGCAGGATAGTTTTTGGAAACTGTCTGCTTACAAAACTTCTGACAGCATTAAAATAGACATATTTGGATTGGTTACTTTATTTTTGTTCAATATCATCATTGTGCTGATCCTGTTCATTCACAATAACCGCAAGATTGAAAAATCCATTAAGCCGATCCTCACCGGCATAGAAGAAATTTCATCTGGGAAGAAAACACAGTTAGTTGAACGGGGGGAATTGGCGGAAATCAACGCAAAGCTGAATAAGGTCGCCAAAACCCTGCAACGCAGGGACAGGGCAAGGGCAAACTGGATCAGCGGTATTTCACATGACATCCGCACACCTCTATCAATGGTGCTTGGCTATTCCAGCAGCTTAGAGGAAAGCCGGGATTTGAACACAGAACAGAAAGAAAAGATTGTGGCAATCCGCCAGCAGGCTACCAAAATTAAGCAGCTCATTGAGGATTTGAATTTGACTTCAAAACTGGAATATGATATGCAGCCATTACGAACTGAGAAAATTTCCCCAGTAGAATTGGCCCGGCAAGTGGTATGTGATTTTCTGGATAGTGGGCTTGATGAAAGCTTCTCTATTGATTTTCAATCGGATGAAGAAAGCGAGCTGCACTATATGCTGGGTGATGAAGCGCTCTTAAAGCGGGCGATTACAAATCTTCTTCAAAATAGCATCGGCCACAATCCAAACGGCTGTGCAATAACAATCTCGGTTGACTGTACGGATGGACATACAGAAATTATTGTTGCGGATAATGGCGTGGGGGTATCTGCTGATAAGTTGCAAGAATTGAATGCCAAAACGCACTATCTTGAAAGCACAGATGAAAAACTAAACCTCCGTCATGGACTTGGTGTATTGTTGGTACGGCAAATTGTAGAAGCACATAGTGGTACAATGAAAATTGAAAGTGCGCTGAACTGCGGCTATAAAACAACTCTTATTTTTTGACATTGGTATAAAAAGAGGCTTCAGGATACAACCCCCTTTTTTTGTTTATGAATTTAGGGCTATAAAAGTTCACCTATCCTGAGCTGTAAATGCGAGAAGCTAAGGAAAAAGAACGCCGGACATGATGACTGGATCTGTCCGGCGTTTCTTATATTACGGATTCAAATTTATACCCACTGTCGCTGGCAAGCAATGCAATCTTCCGTAAGATTGCGTATTTTGGCAGGAATCCGTTTCCGGTATTCCTGCCAAAATGCTTGTTGGTGACATATCCCCAAACCCCTGAGATCATCACCTGCGGTGATGGCTGCGCGTTCCGTTGGAACGCTGAAAACCGAAAGCAGAAGGAAAACTATTGCCGCGACTTCTGCGATTCCTTCTGCGGTTCCCGTCCGGTAGGAATGTCCAGCAAATGCTCCACATTTGCCCGGATATTATAAAGCTCCTTCATATCGGCTCTGGCCTGTTTGTAAGAAGAATAGGCTTTCCGTTTCTGTTCCAGAAGTCCGGCATATTCCTCACGCAGAGATTTGACGGAGGGCAGCTTTGTAATCCCAACCTCGTCAAAGTGTTTCTTCGCCGCCTGGTGCAGAAGGATTTCCGTCTCATGCGCCGCACGGAATTTTTTGCTGTACCCGGCTTTCCGGTACTCCACATAGGCCGCCCGCGTCTTGGCATAATTTACGATCTGTTTCTGCAGCTCCCCGTTGGCGGCCATCTGTGATTCCAGTTCCTTGATCTGTACCGACAGCGCATTGAAGCTGGCGGTAGCGGCATCTGATTTTTTCTGCAAATCCTCATAGCTCATATCGCCATGCTCTTTGAGATAGATTACCGCCTGGGAAAGCTGCTTTAAGTTGAACACCTTCGCCCAGCGTTCATACCCCGGCCCTTTGCCGGAACGGACCGCCGCCTCAATGTCCACCAGCAGTCCGACTTTGGAAACCGGCTTTGGGGGAGAGGTACGGCGCGGCTTCACCGTCCGGGTGCCGGCGATCCGTTCTTTGATGGCCTGCTCGGTATAGTCGCCCTTTAACGTGTCACACCGGGTATATCTATCCTCCGGTGACAAGCGAAAACGGAGGTACTTTCGCTCCCGGTTGACTTCAATCCCAGCCGCCTCCAGCTTCTTCAAAAGTTCTTCAAAGTCCTTCGGCTTTTCTTCCAGGGCTGCGTCGATGGCCCATCGTAGCTGCTCCTGGTGGGAAGGCTGTTTCTGACTTCCCATCCATGTGCCGTAATGGTCTCGGCTGGGTTTCGGATTCTCTACAATAGAAAGCCCATGCTCCAAGCAGAGCTTGTCATTCATACGCCGGATTGCCCAGGTGGAACCCCAGAAGTTGCGGAATTTTTTCTGACAATCCAGTGTGGTAGAATTTATGATGATGTGATTATGAACATGGTGTTTATCCACATGGGTGCAGACAACAAAAGCATGGTTTCCCTTCGTCAGCTTCAATGCCAGCTCCCGCCCGATCTGGTTCGCTTCTTCCGGCGTGACCTCGCCAGGCTTGAACGCCTGTCGGAGATGGTAGGCAATCACATCGTCCGCGCCCCGGTTACGTCCGGTCAGGTTCGCATACTGGCGCTTGGATAGAAGAAACTCCGCATCGGCGATCCGGGTGTCACACTCATAGCCATAAATGAATTTTCCAAAATCGGTTTTCTGCGGATTTTCCACATAGTCAATAATATCCGCTATGGCCGTGGAAACATCCCGGCCTTTCCCAACGTGCAGCGGCATGAGCCGTGTGGTCGCCATCCCATCACCCCCTTACTGTAAAACCGGCTCTGTTATCGTGTCTGTTCTTTTTTCATTTTCGGTTTGTCGCTGTGAGCCGCCTGCTGACCGGCATGTTTGCCCAGACTGTCATGTATGGAAGGCTTTTCACCTTGTTCCTGAGTAAGCTCCTGTTGGGTCAGTTTCCGATATGTGTCCATACCGGGAATCAGTGAAAGGCTGCGTCCATTGTCCCAGGCAACCCCAATCTGGCCTATATCATCCACATACTTGACAGTTCCACGGGTGCCAGCGGGCACCGGGGCATAGGGATCGTCCATGTGCTGCAACAAAATCCGGGTATCCGGTGGGTAGGTCTGACGTATAAACTCCACTTGGTTACGGCTCATAAACTCTTGATTCATCTTGAAATCCTCCTTTGCAATGTCTCTGGCTTGGGTAAGAAATAAATCCATTAGTCCTGGATGGCTACGGTCTACCACAAAGGAAACATTCCTGTCATATCCGAAACCGTCCTTATCTTCACAGACCGGGATTGTCTGCGCCCAGGCTTTGTTATCACGGGAAATTCGCCCGTCATGTTCTTTCTGCCGGACCGTGTTGGCAAGGACATAGAAAATCCGGCCAGGATCAAATTGTTGTAAGACCTGCTGCACACATGCGGGGCCTAAACGGTTATCCCGGTAGTTGTCCGCAATGGCCTGTTCGATTGCCTCTTTACACGCAATGTTTGCCTTGTGGGAAGCACGGTACTGATCCAGCTCCCCATGCTCATGCGCATAGGTGGCAGAATGAAAATAAATTGGCGTTGTATCTTTCAATCAAATCCCTCCAATCAAAAAGCTGCCATAGCAGACAGCCATAATTATAGAAAAAGGGCGGGGCTGCCAATGAGTCCCGCCGAAACTGTTTAACCAAATACGAAATCCTTTAACGCGCTGTTTGCGCCGCCGATGATCCCCACCAGCCAGGCCGCCGCCATTGGCAGACCGTAGGGGCTGATCAGGAACGCGATCACCAGCCATGAAAGCCCCGGCCAGAACCCGGCTGCAAAGAACAGCACCAACGCCGCCAGAAATACGATCCCGGATAAAATTCCCAGAACAGCGCCGGAAATCACCACAAGAAATTTGCATACAAGATAAAGAATTCCTGTAACCAGTACAAAGGGAAGTGCCAATAGTTTGCCAATCAGACGCATACGCCCGCCTCCTTTCCTTTTCCATGTCCGTTTTTTCAGGACATTCAGGTATGCCCGAAGGGTGTTTCAAAGAGAAACATATTTCTCCCTCTATCAAAATTCTACCGTGCCGGTTTCTGGAAAGCAACGGCGTTTTTTCCCGTTTACGAAATGTTCGCAAATCCCCGCAGCAGCTTATCCATGCCATCCCACAAACTGTCCAGGCGTGTGCGCAGATCATCCATGTCGGCAGCGTAAATACTGCCGGTCTCATTGGCGCGTCTGGTATATTGGT
This sequence comes from Dorea acetigenes, assembly GCF_025567385.1. Classification (NCBI taxonomy): domain Bacteria; kingdom Bacillati; phylum Bacillota; class Clostridia; order Lachnospirales; family Lachnospiraceae; genus Dorea; species Dorea acetigenes. The sequence goes on along the minus strand of NZ_JAOQJU010000014.1, from coordinate 20,317 downwards.
TTAAGTTATTGGAACAGATACGAAGAAGCCGTATCATTTCCTGAATGTCTCTCATATCCAGATGGATGATATAACCGTCTACCGCCATCTTGCGCAGATATGCGGAGAGGTTGGTAATGCCGAGCTCCGCCATGCGCCCCTTTATCAGCTCCGCCTCCTGTTCGGACATGACGAATTCCACCCGGACGGATTTTTTGTTATGCCCGGCCTTCATCGTTCAGGCTCCTTTTTATGGGAAGGCGGTTTCCGGGTGAAAGCGGCTGCCGCCTGCACCTCTTTCAGTTTCCCCCGCAGTGTGCTCTTTTTCAGGCTATCCATATATTCCTGAATATCACCGGGCTTTGCATGGTAATCTCGCTTAACATGCTCCCGCCGCAGGATTGTTTGTAATTCCCGCTCACTTTCCGGCAGCCAGGTCACGCATTTGGAAGTTCCATGCTCGGCCTTAAACATGTTAATCTGCTGCATATAGGAATCATAGGGGAATACCGCCTGTGTGCCATCCTGGAACAATACTGATACTTTTTCAATCGCACAGGAAAGCAGCTTGACCCGTTCTACATGGGCGTGATAATCGAGAGGCCAGATACAGCCGGTGACTTTCCCGTCTTGTATGCCGTCCAGCCGGATTGCATACGCCAGGATAGAATCTTTCGTCTGCTCATGGTAAAACCGCCACACCTTATTTTCGTGGCTGTCCTGCAGGTAAACATCCCTTTCCCATAAACAGTACGTGCCGCAGGTTCTGGACATCCATAAGAGCTGTTCATTCTCCTCATTTCTGCAAGCCGCAAGATTTTGTATCAGCTCTTTGTCAATATCAAAATCGTCCTTATAATGCTGCGTGTGCAGCTCTACAACCTTCCCTAAAAAGTCCAGCACATCCACGCCCTCAAATTTTACCGCGCCCATCAGCGTTCCCTTTCCGGCACAGGCGGCGCTGCCTGTTTCGCCTCATGCTCCGGGCGTTCCGCTTTCAGCCGCTCCATCAGGGAAGGTTTTTCCTCCGGCAAAGTCTCCGGTGCAAGCTCCCGGATTTCCTCATAGGTCTGGCCGTCCGTTAAGTCAGGGCGTTCCGGCGGCTCATTATTCAGCCGGCCATCCAGCATATTATAGTTTCCGGTCTGTCCTTCCTCGTAGAGTTCCGCATTACGCAGATAGCTCTCCGGCGGCTGGAAGGGCTGCCCGGCGAACAGGATTTCACGGCTTGGTGTGAACTGTGAGAGCACGCCGTCCCGAAGCCTTGCAAATTCCTCATACTGGCGCAGGGAAAGGCCGCGCTCCAGCATTTCCGCCTGGGTATGCGCCCAGCCCTCACCATAGAGAAAATAGTACATATCCGGCTGGTCGCAGACAAAGCACAGGGAGCCGTCCTGATTGTCATAATAAGATGCCTGCATATCCTGATAGTGGCAGCGTTCCTCACGCCCCAGGTACACCCGGTTGTCCGCACCCAGCATGGCAACCATGCCCACATAGTTACTGTGGACCGCAGAGCGGATTTCCACCAGCGGGTCCGCCTCCGGCATGACCTGTCTGCCGGGAATCTCATTCTGCTTTTCTGCCGCGTCATTTCTCGGCATCACTTCGTCATGGGCGCGGGCATCCAAATCCGGCTGTGCCTGCGCGGAAGTCTTTTTGACGGCGCCCGGCTCCGGTTCTTTCTCCTGTGCGTAATAATGGACATTGGTGGAGGTTTTGCTGTTCATTTCCCTGGCGTAAGCCTCCGCAGCCTCGCGGGAGTCAAATTCCAAAGGCTTTCCATCTTCCTTGCACCACGCCTCAGCATGGCCGAAGATGGAAGCGCCGCTGCGCACCGCCCATACGCCGTAGGTTGTTTCTTTTCCCATTCTGATCCTCCTTATCGTTCCTGCTGTTTTGATGGTTTCTGCTTTTGGGGCGTCTCCGTCTGCTTTGCGTCTTTTATCTGCTGCCGGAGAGAAGGCCTGTACTCCGGCTCCGCTTCGGAATCCGTGATATTGACATACTCCCCAATGATACAAAGCGCCTCCCCGTAACTGCCGCAAGCAAACACCCGGTCCTTCATTTCCTTTGCCTGGTCCTTCAGGTCATGCTCCCGCAGGGTACGAGCCGCAATGCCTACCAGATTGAAGATATTGCCATCCTGGCCGATCAGCGCACAATCCGGTTTTTCCGGCTCCGGCGAAGGCTCCCCGATAAAACCGCCCAGACGGTTCGGTACAAAATCGGACAGCCATGTGCCGCCGAAAGTATCATGGGTCTGCAATCGCCACATGGCAAGTTTCCCAATGTCCAGCTTTACATCCTCGAAAGGGTAGAGCAGACAGGTAAGCTCTCCATACTGGAAAGTGGAAACATTCTCAAATTTACTGCCGTCCTTCAAAATTCCTGCCTCGGTGAACATCTCATTGATCCCGTCCACCCATTCCTTCAAATCCCCGCCGCAGCCCTGCAGGATCAGGCCGTCTTTGCCTTCCATGCGCCGCAGGTCATCGGTTGTGATCGTATTGATATTCAAAAAATCGCCTCCTATCGTTCCTGTTGATGATTGGTTTTCTGCCGGGTGGCTTTTGCCTCCGGCTGTTTCTTTAGCTGCCTGCGGACAGAGGGTTTCTGCTCCGGTTCTCGCATATCCGTAAAAATATCGGATAACGGCTGCTCCCAGCTTTCCCCGAAGCCACGGACCACCGTGCCCGCCAGCGCACCGTTTTCCTGAAACATTTTCAGTGTGTCAAAAGCCCGGTCAAACAGTGTGATATTTCTCTTATCTACACAGGGCGCAAAGTGGATCACCCCTTTGGGGTAGCCCCCGCCGGTGCCGATCCAGCCCCGGACAAAATCGTCATAGCCTTTTGTGATCCCGGCGTCGGCCAGTTCGTTGGCATGGCTGGAAACCATTGTACTTGTAGCTGCATACTGATAACCTAAGACCAATATGCCTGTTTTCGGGTTATACATAAAGCGCCGGTTATCAATCTGCTGTATATCAATTATCTGCCTCCTGGTATCAATCCGCATAAGCTCTTTTGTAATCGCTGTCTTTTCTATCCACATCCCTCCCGTTTGTTTATTTGTCCGCAACTTATACCCGTTTTGGGGCGTCAGAGTATTCTTATACAGCCGCCCCTCAAACCGGGGCCCGAAAGCCCCTAAAATCAAGCCTCATTTTGGTTAAGTTGCGGACATATTACCTTTAATTTTTTCTGATCCGGCGCTTGCGTTCCCGCTCGGATTTCCGTCTGGCAAAGGCGCGGCAGGAATCCGAACAATAGGCCTGGCTGGTAGTAGGCAGATAGGCTTTCCCACAGACCGGGCATGTTTTCTGTTTCAGGGAAGTGTCCTCGCCGGTAATGGCAGATTCCAGCACCGGGTCCACCGGTAGCACCGCCTCCTGAAAATACCGGCAGAAAGAGCCGGTCCACCATTTATGCAGCATGTAACAGGGACAGTCTAAGGGGAGGCAGAGCCTATCCTGATTGTCATGGTTGGCGCAAAGGTCTGTTACCAGCTTTCGGA
>NZ_JAOQJU010000014.1:9590-16597 GCF_025567385.1 Dorea acetigenes | reverse complement strand
CCGCCACGGATTTTGTTATGGATTTCTTCTTTCCGGAAAAGAATTTATTGTCTTTCCACAGCGCAAAGGCACAGTCCCGGTTATCACAAAAGAATCCTTTTTTGTCCTCATATACGGTTCCGCCGCATCGGGGGCAGGCGCCGACAGCTTCACGCCCGTTTCTCTTTGCATCTGGGAACAGACCGGTAAAACATTCCTCCGGGGCGGTATGGGCCTTGACAAGCGCCCGGCTCATATCTGCGATCCCATCCATGAAATCTTTTGCCGGAACTTCGCCGCGCTCCACCTGCTTTAACATGGATTCCCATTCCGCGGTGAGCATGGGCGATTTGATGTTATCCGGCAGGACCAGAATCAGGTTCGTACCTTTTTCCGTGGGGATAAGCTGCTTTTTCTTCCGCTGCACAAATCCGGCAGAGACCAGTTTCTCCAAAGTAGCCGCACGGGTGGCCGGGGTGCCTAATCCTTTGCGCTCGGCGTCCTCCGGCATGTCCTCGGTGCCGGCGGTCTCCATAGCTGCCAAAAGGGAATCCTCCGTATAATGCTTCGGCGGGGAGGTTTTGCCCTCCCGGACACTGGCAGAAACCGTTTCAAAAATCTGCCCCTCCTGCAGCACGGGAAGGGAGGCGTCTGTATTCTCGTCATCCTCCGGTTTGGATTGTTTCAATCCCATGCGGTAGAGGCGTTCCACTTCCTTCCATCCGGCCTGTAATACGGTTTTTCCTTTTGCCGTGAAAGAACGGTCCCGGCAGTCTAAAACCGCCGTCACCGCCTCGAACCGGTGCGCCTGAGCCGTGGCAGAAAGCAGCCTTGCGGCGATCAGCGTCAGTACATCCTGTTCCCCGGAGGGAAGCTCCGATAAATCCGTCCGGGCAATCTCCACCGTAGGGATAATGGCATGGTGGTCGGTGACTTTGCTGCCATCCGTTACGCGGTCAATATCCGGTTCCCCTGCGCAGCCCTTTCCAAAAGGCATATGATCCCGCAGCCAGAGAACCAGAGAAGCGGCGGTTGCCTGCATATCCTCGGTCAGATACTGGCTGTCCGTCCGGGGATAGGTCGCCAGCTTTTTCTCATAGAGGGATTGCACATAGTCAAGGGTCTGCTGGGCCGTATAGCCATAGATACGGTTACATTCCCGCTGCAAAGTCGTCAGGTCATACAGGCGGGGCGGCTGCACCGTCTTAACCTGCTTCTCCACGGACAGCACCGAAGCGACCTGCCCGTCACAGCCCATACGGATTTTTTCAGCTTCATTTTTCCCGGACAGCTTTTCCCCAGAGGCAGTAAAGCCGCCGCATGTGATCTCCGGCACATAGAAGGGCTTGCTCGTAAATGCCTGGATATCCGCCTCCCGCTGTACCAGAAGGGCCAGCGTGGGTGACATGACGCGCCCCACATTCAGCGTGACGCCATACAGGACAGAGAAAAGCCGGGTGGCGTTAATGCCGATCAGCCAGTCGGCTTCAGCCCGGCAGACCGCCGCGTCATAGAGCTTATCGTAGTCGCTGCCAGGACGCAGGTGCTCAAACCCGTCACGGATTGCCGCGTCCTCCATACTGGAAATCCAGAGGCGTTCCATCGGTTTCTTGCATCCGGCGTGTTCATAGACCAGACGGAAGATCAGTTCGCCCTCCCGTCCGGCATCGGTAGCGCATACCACGGAATCCACCCGTTTGTCTTTCATCAGCCGGCAAAGAAGGTCAAGCTGCTTTTTCTTATCCTTCGACACTTCGTATTTCCATTCTTCCGGCAGGATCGGCAGATCACCATAACCCCATCTGGCATACCGTTTCCCATAAGCCTCTGGCTGCGCCAGTTCCAGAAGGTGTCCCACGCACCAGCTCACCAGATAACCCCCGCCCTCCATGTAGCCGTCTTTTTTCTCATTCGCACCCAGAACCGCCGCCAGCGACATGGCGACGGAGGGCTTTTCTGCAATTACTAACTTCATTCCTATAACCTCCATTTCTTTGAATTAGAAAAGGCAGCATAGCCGCTGCCCTTTATAAGCTCGGCTCCTGTCTGGTTTTATGTCTTTCTTTGGGTTCCTTTGCCTCTTTCTCCTGAATCTTTGCTTTATTTTCGGAAAGACGCTCTAAAAGACCTTTTTCCTGTTTTCGTCCCAGGGTTTTTGCTGCCCGGTCATAATACTGCACCTTATCAGAAAGTAAATCCTCTGGCAGCACCTGGGTAGCATTCACTTCTTTTACCATATTCTCCAGTTCTTTAGTCTGCATGTTCCCGTTATCCGGCACAAGGATAACTTCATGGGTCGATGATGGGAGGACATAAAAATCAGAACCAAGCAGCTCGCCGATTTTATCCAGTACGCCGTCTCTTGCCAGAACCCCGGCGCCATTTACTTTATTCTGGTTTGTCAGGATATACATAGGTATCATTTCAGATTCTAATGGTTCCGTCTGTTCAAAAAGATTCTCAGGCTTTACGGACAGCATTATTTCTGACATCACATCATCCATTGTGTATAAACAGACAGGATTCCGGGCGTTTTCTGCTGACACCGTATCGTGGTGAAGCTGCTCTGGTGTAATTCCCCAAAGATTCAACATATCATTTGTAACAACAGCGGAAGCCGTTCCGCTGCTGTCCTCCATGATCTGAATACGGTAGGTTGCCGCCAGTTCCCCACATGCGGTATGGGGTTTATCTTTCAAATATTCCTGATTCTTTTCCGGGTCGCACAGACGGATCGCAAGCAGCGGCCTGGCTGTTTCATAATCCTGAAGTCCTTTCACATCAATAGGAAGTTCCAGGCTGTTTTCCACTTTTATCTGTGCAATTTCCTTCATAATGTCGTCCATCGGGCGACCTTTGCCAAACTGTTCCTCATAGTGTTCCAGATAAATGGACGGTGCAGCCGTTTCATCATCCTTTCGGATGATAAGCCCTGTAAGAATCCGGTCATTTCCTTTGGTGACTTTTTCAAGGGTTATCTTTGCATCCTGATAGTCCACCGGCAGATATTCCCGGATATGGTTTTTTATATTTTCTGCAAATTCCTGATTCATTCGTTTTCCTCCCGTTTTCTGTTTTCTAACCATTCATCTTCCTGCTTTGCGGCCTGCATAAGACACATCAGCACAACGCCGGCAGACATTCCCCCGGTGAATGTAAGAAAGTGTGTAATCATGTTCCACATAAAAAATCCTCCTAAAAAATAGGTAAAGAAAAACGCCCACCGAAAAGTGAGCGCATCATCAAGTATCAGTTATCCATTTTTTCATTTTCTTTTCGCAATGGGTTGGCCTGGCAGAACAATCTCCCCGACAGGGATTTCCCGCAGTACCTTTTTCATCTGGTGGGCAAACCGGATTGTCCTCACCGTGCCTCCTTTTTCCCTCCCGTCATACACAGCGATCACCCGGTCAGAGTGTTCTACCATGTAGCGGTTCCGGTGGGAATAGACGCTGGGGTGGTATTTCTCTTGCATGACAACAACATCCGCGCAAGCCTCCAGCATTTCATAAGTCCGGCCCTTTGCCATCAGGCTGTCCAGGCGCTTTTGATAGGGAATGACAGCAATCAGCTCCAGCACCGGATTTGTCTTTTTCTTCTCCAGTACAATCTTGGCAAAATACTGGTCCACGCCGTCTGCGAAGCCGCTCATAAAGCGGGTAAACCCGTCCGCAACAGCAGAATCAATTTCACGCCGCAGGGCGGTCTTTACATGGTTGATCTCTTTCTGGGGTAAATCCCTGTGCCCGGTGACACAGCAGGTCTTTCCTTCCATTTTTATTCCTCCGTCCGATAGGTATTATTCTTCACTTTTCATATTGTAATAGATTTAATTTAGTAAGTCAACGAAAACACCCTTTTTCCATTTGCGAATAATGCAAGGTCGTGAGGTACAATCTATTACAGAATGGGAGGTGAAGGCGATGTATGAAGATTTTGTCCCGGAACGGCTGGCAAAGCTGCGGACACAGAAAGGCGTATCTGCGCGCGATATGTCTCTATCGTTAGGACAGGCAAACAACTACATCAACAACATTGAAAACAAAAAGTCACTTCCCGCCATGCAGTCTTTTTTCTATATCTGTGAATACCTGGGTGTAACACCGCAGGAATTCTTTGATGAGGGTAACACCTGCCCCGAAGCCTTGCGGGAATTTATCGCAGAGGCGAAACAGCTCGACTCCAAATCCATGCAGTATATCCTCGGTATTATGAAAGAACTCAATAGCAGAAAGTAAGCGGTCACGGTGCTGGCCGCTTTATTTGTAAATTTTTTTCGTACCCCTTGCATAAATCCCACAAAGTGGATATACTATAAGTAAGAAAGTAAGAATTTCCTACTTTCAAACTTAAAGCAAAGGAGATGATCGTATGCTGGCCGAATTGCGTCAAAAAGCCCAGGTCACAATTCCAAAGGAAATCATCGTTAAACTCGGTCTGTCCGAAGGCGATAAACTGGACATCTTCGAGAAGGACGGTTCCATCTGCATCATGCCGGTGGTTGTCTACCCCAAAAAATATTTAAGCGAGCTTAAAGAAGAAATCGGGGATGTAAAAGCAAAAATCGCATCCGGGGAGCAGCCTGTCTTTGACAGCGTGGACGCCCTGTTTGACAAATTGGAGGCGGAATGATGGCGTATGAGTTTACCTTTACGCCCCGTTTCCAAAAGCATTTTAAGGGTCTGACCGTACAGGAGAAGAAGCAGCTTAAAAACAAGCTGGAACTTCTGGCCGAAAATCCTTCCCATCCGTCGCTGCGCACTAAACGCATCCAGGGAACCACGGATCTTTTTGAGTGCAGCGTCAACATGGACATCCGCATTATCTGGTATTACGAAGGCGACAAAATGATTATCCTGGTGGACGTAGGGCATCACGACATATTAAAGCAGTTTTAAGCAGCAGGGCGGTACGCTATGACAGTGTACCGCCTTTTGCTGCCTTCTGCCTTTCTTTTATTGTACCCTGCAATCTTCCTGATATGCCCAATCTCACTACCGGCGATAATTCCCTAATTACTCTCTAAAAGTCACTTTTTTATTTTCCTGTACTTCCAAATCCGCCTGTGCCGCGCTGCTCGCCAAGTTCGGTAACAAAATCCGCGATCACAACCGGGGTGATCACAAGCTGGCCCACGCGGGAGCCTTTGGAAAGCTCCTGCGTCTGATTGCTTACATTACTGATGATCGCATGGATTTCCCCACGGTAGCCGGAATCCACAGGAGGCAGTTCACAGACCAGCCCTTTTACCGCCATGCTGGTACGTGGGAACACATAGCCCGCATAGCCGTCCGGCACTTCAATCCCGAATCCAAGAGGAACCTTTGCGATCTCTCCCGGCTGCAAAGTACAGTCATAGGGCATGTAAACATCCGCACCTGCATCGTTCCCATGCGGACGGAAAGGGCGGCGGCTCTCTGGCACGCCAAAGTCAATCAGTTTGATCTTCATGCGCGCCTCCTTCAAAAAGTGCCGGATAGTCCGCTTTCAGAAGATCCTCCGGCGTCATATCCGCATCTATTTTTCTGCCGCAGGTCATTTTCCCCTCCAAGCATTTGTCCTGCTGGCAGAACGGCCCTGTAAGACCGGGGGCAAACAGCGCCGGGCTTAACGAATAAAGCTCCTGCCAGATTTTCAGGAGCACGATCCGGGTCTCGTCCGTATTGCGCCGGCATACCCGCTGGCCGATGATGTGTTTCCACTGATAGGGGGTGGCGCTGATCATCAGCACATTCCGAAGCCCTTGGGGCGTGGCATATCCCGCCGCGTCATGGCCGATTCCTTCGGCGCACAGCTTTTCGTAACAGTCCATGCCTTCGTGGCAGCTTTTTAAGTACAGTTCCCGGACCGCAACCGGGGCGGCCAGAATCTCATAGGGCACGGCAAAATCTGCCTGCCCCGTATAATTGCTGTACTGTAAGGACGCACTCATAAACTTTACTTCGTTCTGGTGTCTGGTGATCTGCGACAGGAATCGCCTGCTTGCCCCCACAACAGCAACGGTGATCACCGCAAATTTCTGAACCGTGGGGTGCGGAAGACCGCTGATTGCCGCCACGGTATTCTTATTGAACGATTTTTCATAAAGAGCCATCAGATCATCCATTGTAGTGATCCGGTGGCCCCTTTGCGTGAGACGGGCAGCAAAGACCATGTTTTTCTCGGCCTCCGCAACCGCCTGGCAGTTCAAAATCTTCACTTCAATTTGGTTGATTGGTATGTCCCTCCTTTACAATAGCTTTCAATAAGAACAGATAGTTGAGGCTGTCTGTGATCTTTTCATTCCATGTGCTTATATCGTAATCCGTATCACCATCAAAGCACATGTCATACAGAGAGACGATATGCTTCGCTAGCATCCCGGCAAGGGCACGCTCCGGCGTGGTATGCTGCAAAGCTGCCGCCGCCTTAAAAGCCCCCAGCCGGTCCGTATCGTCCCCGGTGTATTCTTTGGTTTTCTTTTGCAGAATGTCAGCGCAGAGCTGCACCTGCTCGTCAAATACGGCATTGACTTCCTTTTGTGTGATATGGCATCCCTCCTTTGAAAATGAACTGTCCCGAATTTTGTCTATTATTCGGGACAAATTTATATAAAGTTCCCGGCATTATGCGCTGGGAAGGTAGATCCAGTCGTGCATCAGGCACACACTGGGTTCGTCCTCCCTGGGTACCATATGGTAGGTACATTCTCCGTACACGGTCCGCTTGTCCTCAATCTCCATGCCATACGCCTTATAGAAGCGGTATTCCAGGTTGGAAATGATACAGCGGAGCGTCTGCAGTGCCTCCCGCTGTGAGGTCACGATCAGATCCCGGTCAATGCTGCGCTTTAAGAACAGCAGGGATTTATAAAGCTGTACCTCTGTCCGGTAAGGGCGGCAGTCCATATGTTCCAGCCAGCCGCTAAAAGCCACTGGCCCGCTCTGGATCACATCACGCTCCGGGTGGTAATACTCGTAGCAGTCCAGGTTTGCCGTGTTCAGAAGGTAGAGCATTTCCCGGACCTCATTTTCCGGCATATCATAGAA
>NZ_JAOQJU010000014.1:0-9314 GCF_025567385.1 Dorea acetigenes | reverse complement strand
GACAGACCGTCCCGCCATTTCAGAAAGCCATGTGGTGTAGGCACCGTCATCCTTCCAATTAAGACGCCAGGGGGAAGTGTCGCTGCCGGACTCGCTGGGCTTTGCCACAAACGCCGTGAAAATTTCCACGACATAGCCGCCGCCAGGGGTGACAAGGTACATCTGCGGGTGTCCGTCAAAATAGCTCTGTTCGTCATACTCATTCAGCGTGGCGAACATGGAGCCGTCCCGCATATTGTGGCCGTAGATAATGGTATTGCGGTCCGAAAAATCCTCCTGATTTTCATAGTCTGCAAACAGGCAGCCCGTCTTATTATAGGTGCCGTCATACAGATGGTGCAGGTAATACTCGTTATCGTCTGTCTGCGTTACCGGGTAGTTCATGGCCGTATCAGGGAGGGTAAGCCATCCGATGATGTCCGGCCCGGTTTCCCTAAGAGCTTCAAAATCCACTGCGGGGAGGACCACAGAAGGGTCCTCCCCGGCAGGTTCCGTTTCCGTATTATCTTCCTCCGGCGCTTCGGTCTGCTCCGGCAGCTCTACATGGGAAGCAATGTCCTTATAGGCTCCGGCGCTCTCGGAATACTGGTTAAGGTCGCGTACCATCAGGAACCCGCTGCCAAGTGCCAACAACCCGCAGAGGGAAACCACCGCAATACCAACAACTTTTCTCTTTGGGGTATTTCTGCTGTACTTGCCCTTTTTGAAATAGACTGCGGCAAACAGTCCGCCGCCAATCACCGCCAGTGCCAGAAGCCCGCCATACAGGAAAATGAAATTGTCATCCCCAGTCTGCGGTACCGCTTTATCAGGATTAGATGGTGTGGACGGATTGGACGGTGTTTTCGGATTATCCGGGTTATCCGGGGTAGCCGGTTTCTCTGGCTTTTCATTGAAGAACTGGACCGTTGCGGTTTCGTCTGCCTTGATCTCCACGGTGGCAGCGTCAGGAATGATATAGTCCTTGCTTGCCCGGTTGGAGATTTCTGTTACGGTATAAATGCCAACGCGCAGCCCCTTGACCTCGATCACGCCGGATTTTGGAGAAGTGAAAGTTTCACAGTAGGAACCGTCTGCACTTTTCACCTCAAAAGCAAATCCATCCTTGCGCCCGTCGCTGGAATCCTTTGTAATCTTCAGGTTCCCGCGGTACGCCTCATTGGTAAAGCCCCGTCCGGCCTCGCCATTTTCCACAACCGCCACCTGGCCGTCCTCTGTGATGGCAAAGTAGTAGGCGTTCTCGTCAAGCTGGTAGCCCTCTGGTGCCTTGCTTTCTTTCACAAAGTAGCCCTTTGCCAGAAGGCCCTCCGCGGTGTGGTAGCCCGCCTCCGATTCTTTCAGGGTACCGATCTTCATATCTTCGGAATCAAATTCCTTGTTGCCATTGGCATCCTCATACAGATCGAATACCGCGCCGGAGAGGAAACGCAGGAAGGTGTTATTATCTTTGTCCTCTTTCTTCACAGAAGAAGGCTCGTCTACTGCCTCGGTTTTCATCACCTGCACGCTGCCGCGGATCAGGGTATTTTCCACTTTGATTTCAATGCGCTGGCCGTCCACACCGATATAGATATGGTGCTGCTGCGGGCTTACCGTATAAAGTGCCGGAGAGGAAATTTCCTTTACGATCCAGTGGCCGTAAGGGATATTCTCAAAAGAAAAGCTGCCATCCTCGGCAGTGGTGACAGTAAGCAGTGCGTTTTCCCCGGTAAATTCTTCCGTGTCCGGCCTGAATAATCCCATCAGTGCCCCGGACAGCTTCACATCTTCGCCGCCCTCCGGGTTTTCGCCGACTTTTACGCCGTCCACACGCCCGCGCAGCAGGTCGTTGGAAACAACCTCGCCTTCATTTACAAGAATCTGCACCAGCGCCGCCTCCTGGCCTGCGTATTCAAAAATAACCGGATATTCGGTATCAGAGAGGATATAGGCGTTGTTTGTGGTGCGTTCCTTCACATAGTAGCTGCCAAAAGGCAGGTCGGAGGCAAAGGAAGCGTCATAGCCGCCCGCCTCATTCGGGTCAACGGAAACCACTTCCAGGAGCCCGCCCGCCGGAATGACGCTGCCGTCAAGAGCCGTCAGGTCAGCGGACGCATACAGCCCGAAAGAAATATCTTGATATTCCTCATTCATGCCAAGCCCAAAAAGATCGTCCGTTTCCAGTGCTTTGAACAGGCTCACATCCACCTTCTGACGCTCGTCATAAAGTCCGATGGCGGTCTGCGTTACTTCCACAGTTTCACCCGCATAAGTAAGCTCGGCATATTCCGGCTGGGTATTTAAGACCATCCCCTCCGGCGCCTGGCGTTCCTCCAGACGGTAGCGGCCCAGATAGAGAAGCCCGCTCTGGGCGGTTCCATCCTCCCCGGTGGTAAGGGTTTCCACAACCGTATCTTTTGCCGCCCTGAGCGTTCCGTCACCGGTATAAATATCTTCATCCGCGATCACGTCATAGACTGCGCCCGGCAGCCCCATGACCTCATACACCGGCTGGTACAGACCATCGTTTTCCTGGACGGAAGCGAATACCTCGCCGGTCTTGGTGATGGTAAGCTGCCCCTTCTGCGGCATATTGTACTGCGTAACCGTGACAACGGCCTCGCTGCCGTCAATGGTAAACGGCACCGGCTCGCTGGAAAGTACATACCCGTAAGGCGCCGCCACCTCGTAAAGCTCATAATCCCCGGTGTGCAGAGGCTCCGGCAGCATCAGCCAGCCTTCATCCGATACATAGAAGGTATCAAGGGTTTCCGGGTTCGGATAGTAAATATCCTGGGTGACAAATTCCCCGGTAGACAGGTCCTTGATCTGGAAACCGGTGCCCGTCATGGGGATAATATTGCCGGTCTCCGCGTCGCATTTCTCCACACGCAGCCTTGCGGTAATGGTGCGGTTATTCAGGATATAACTGTAAGTCTGTCCGTTGGAGGAAATAAAGACCGTAAAATCCGGGATAAACGCTTTTCCTTCCTCGCCGGAAACCTGGTGGATCGTATAATGGCCGTAAGGGAGCATTTTGGAGGAAGCGAAGCCGTCTCCATCGGTGGTGAGCAGATCACGCTCGCTTTCCTTTGCCGCATCATAGCTGCCTGCCGCCTTCAGGTAAACCTCAAAGACCGCACCGGCCTCCGGGCGTTCAATGACGCCCTCATTGGGTTCGTCCGTATTTTCATCCCCGGACACATCCGGGTCCAGGTCGTCCGTATGCTTCACCAGCTGGATATTTCCATAAATGACCGTTTCCGTAACCTGGTTTTCCGTGGTATTCAGTTCCACTTCATACAGGGTCGGGGAAGCGCCCACCTCATAGACCGTATCGTTTAAGAGGTAGCCGGTGCTGGGATCAATCTCCCTCACCGTCCAGTTATCACCGCAGACATAGTAGCGGGTCATAAAGCTGCCGTCCGGCCCGGTGGTGTAGGTGTCTACCAGCTCGCCATTGTTATAAATGCCATAAGTTGCACCGGCAAGGGTGGCGTCGCCCTGGGCGGTGCCGGTATCAGCGTCGCTCTTTACCACATGGACGCGGAACTTTTTCAGGATATTGCTGAAATGCACCGTGGAGGTCTGGCCGCTTTCAATGGTGACATACTGCGCGGAAGGGGTCACATAACGGTCCACCGGCAGCTCTTTCACCAGATAAGTGCCGGGCAGCAGCTTTTCTTTAATCTGCCCGTTTTCTCCGGTAGTGACGGTTTCATCCACTTTATTTCCCAAAATGTCCGTGCCTGAAATTTGGAAAGGAATCCCGGACACAATACCGTCCTCACTGGTCTTGACAATCTTTGCGGTGCCGTAGGTTTCGGTCTTGATCTTTACAAAGAAGGAAACCGGGTCGCTGGCGCCGGTCATCATAGTCTGGTAGCCGGGTCTGCCCCAGATCAGCATGTCATTGGCAACCGGGATGTCCTTTCGGAATTCAAAGGTGACGGGGTCCATAATCATGTTCTTACTGGTGAACGTGTACTTGTTCCCGCTTCTTGTGACGGAAACGCCGCTGCCTTTCAAAGTCTCCAGGTCGATTTTCAGGTTATTGGTGTCCGTGACAGTCAGGGTATAAATCTTCTTTTCCGTGTCCCATTTCAGTTCCAGCTCCGGGGCCTCGCTTTTCTTCGTGGAAGTAAAAGAGGGGATCGTGGAATGGGAGGCAACCTGTGACAAAATCCAGTTGTAGGCTTTTTCCGCAGGACGTCCGGCAATCACACTGAAATACTGGTTGGCATCTGCATGGCCGTTCCCGTGCCGGCTGTATGGGTCGCTGCGAAGCTGCTGCTGGTATTCCCAAAGGATGATCTGCGTCGCCATTTTGTAATCGTCCTCGTTAATGCCGGACACAGGGAGGGAGGTGCCGGGTTTCCAGCCGTAGATTGCCGTGAGGGTGATCCCCCGTCTTGCCTCGGAAGGGAGCAGGTTTAAGTAATTGCTGTTGGTGCCGCTTTCCGATGTATAGGTATTGTCGGAAGTGTTATAGGCAATGCCGCTTTCCACGCAATATACCTGCTGGCTGCTCCCGTCCGAAGCTGTCAGCATATAGTGCCGATAAGCGTTGCCCCCGGAACTGCTGCGCACATCCATCGTTCCATCAGAATTGTAAACAAGGTAGGTGTAAGGCGCCGGCGCATAATAATGCTGTCCGTCAGACCCTACATATTGATCGCCCAGCCAGGAGCTTGCTTTCTGTCCCAGCGAAAATGCGAACGCCTGGGTAGGGATCATCCCAAAGACGCATACTGCGCAAAGCAGAAATGCCAGCAGCCGCTTTACGCCGCTGCGGTAATGGGTATTTGTTTTCTCCATGAAAAATCCTCGCTTTCTTAAAATAGTAAAGGACAGCTTTACTCGCTGTCCTCCTGTTCATCATCGATCCTGTCGTCAAAATCATCTTCGGAGAGATATTCCGGCTCTCCATAGGCTTCATCCGGGTCAAAGCCTTCGCCGTAGCCGTCATCCTCGAAATCTTCGTCATCCTCTGCCTGCTGCTTCGGACGGACGATCTTTACATAATAGCCAACGCCGCCTACCGCAAGCAAGGCAACGATAATAAAGATAATCGTGCCGGCGCTGCCGTTGTCCTTTTTCGGCGGTTCGGTCTGTGCGAGTTCCTCTGTTTCCGCAGGTCTTTCCTTTCCGGTGCAGCCTTTGAGGTCATTCTTGCAGACCGAGCAGGCGGTATTGACTTCGCCGGCTTCGCATTTATCCGTACAGGTGCAGACGTCCTCTGTTGGAATCACGCTCATGGTGCCCTCGTTCTTTTCCGCCAGAGCCATCAGGTCAGCTTCGGTAACACCATTCAGGAAGTAGACGTTGTTGTCGTCACGCTTGCCGTCAATGATAAGATAGAACACATTTCCGGCCTCGGTGGTGATCGTGTAAAACTGCTTATCGTCACCCTCGCCAGTAGCTTCATCCAGCACTGTGCCGGTTCCCTCCGGGGTAAACGCGCCATCCGGGATAGAGGAAGTGGTTTCCGTTTCTTCCTGGGAATTGGAGCTGCCGCCATTTGTGCCGGAGGCTGTATTGCTGCCGGTATTGGTACCCGCATTAGAACTATTCCCGGAAGCATTACTGCCTGAATTGCTGCTTTGGGCATTATGATTGGTACTGCCGGAAGAAGCAGCCTGGACCTGTGCCGGTTTTACCGGCTTGCTGCTCTGGTTCTGCTGCACCGTTTCCGCAGGTTTTTCCGTGGGCGTCGGTTCCTCATAATAGGGATTTTCAAACTTCACGGTCTTTGAGCGGTTCCCGGCATAATCCTGGGCATACACGTTTACCTGTTTTCCTGTGCCGGCATAATCCTTTAAGGTGACGGTAGCCGCCCCATTGGTCAGGGAGTTGATACGGTTCCCGTCCACAAAGACCGCTTCTACGCCGGAATTGTCGTCGCTGCTTTCTACTTTCAGCGTACCGCCGTCCAGAGAAGCCGCAAGCTCCGGCGGTGTGGTATCTTTGTCCCCGGCAGCATAAGCCGTCAGGGGCAAAGCGATGGCGCTTATGACAAGCACAAGCGCCAGTAGCAGAGAGATTTTTTTAGTCCTCATTCATGTCCTCCTGTTTCTTAAGCGGGCCATCTCCGGACGGAGCGGCCTGCTGCGATTTCAGAAATTCGGCCAACTGCTGGGGCGTCAGATGGAAGCTGCGGGCAATCGCCACATAGTCGGTGTTCTCCAGCTCCGTTTTCTGTTTTTCCAGGCCGCGGAGCCTGGCCTGCATCTCCGCAATCTTGTTTTTTGTCTTGTCGATCTCTTTCTCCAGTTTTTCAATCTTAGGGTTCAATTTATTACCTCCAATCTGTCAGGGCAGACGCCCAAATGTATAAAAGTGCTGCTGCCAGTAGCTTGTGTTGATGTTTGCGTAGGAGATCGGGTCCCCACAATGGATCATCATCCCGTTACCCACATAGATTCCCACATGGCTTGCGCCGCTGGTATTGTAGGTCCCCTGGAAGAAGATCAGGTCGCCGGGCCTTGCATCGGCGCTTGATACTGGCGTACACACGCCTAAAAGCCCGTCTGCGGTCAGGCGTCCGAAATTCCAGCCCACTCCACAGTGATTAACTACCCAGGAAACATACCCGGAACAGTCAAAGGAAGTGGAAGGGCTTGCGCCTCCCCACACATACGGATAGCCTAAATACTTTTCAGCCTCCGCAAGCATAGCCGCAAATTTTTCATCCGCAAGGGCCTCCGGCGGTACATCATAATTGAAATAATTCCCCCCGCCGCCTGCGCCTGCTGCCGGCAGATGCCGCTCGCTGGTATCGCCGGTATCGGCAAAATACAACGGGTTCCTATACTGTCCGTCAACCAATACCTCCAGGTGCAGGTGCGGCCCGGTGGAGTTTCCGGTGCTGCCGACCTTTGCGATCACATCCCCGGCCTTTACCTCCTGTCCGGCAGATACTAAGATTTGTGAACAGTGGCCGTATTTGGTGGTAAGAGAGTGCCCCTCGTAAGCCTCGCCTTCAATGGCGACGCACAGACCATAGCCGCCCGCATTTCCTGCCAGCGTGACCGTGCCGTCATGCCCGGCCAAAATTTCCGTGCCCTGGGGCATCCCGATGTCAACGCCGGTATGGTAGTTCTTTTCCCCGCTGATCGGGTGTACCCGGTAGCCGTAGTAGCTGGTGACATAGGGCAGCCAGTTGGTGCCAAACACATTTTTCACATACTGCCGGTTTCCTTTGGTCTGCAATAAAATCTCGCAGATTTCTTTCTGGTCTGCGTCCATGCGTGAAACCACCAGGTTTTCAAGCGGCATGGAAGTAAGCGTTACATTTAAGATGTGCCACTCATAAGGCACTTCTTCTTCGGTTTCCTCGCCGGTCTCCGGGTCAATGCTTGTTTCTGTCCGGTAGCGGATTTCCGTTTCCTCCGTGAAGGATAGGGAATACTGCCCGTTAAAAAGCTCCCGGAGGACGCTCTCGATCTGTGCATAGGTGAAATCCTGATACGCAGAGGTGAGATACCCCATTAAAACATAAGGGTCATGCTCAATAGGGCCGATATTATAGCGGTACTCGTCATAACCGGGCCGGTCCGATTCCACACGGTTGATCTGCATCTGCAGGTCCGTTTCCCACTCGGTATATATAAGCTCCGCATTGTTGATGTCCGCGTCGTCCGCCAGATAAGTAGAGGCGGCAAGGCTCCCCAGCCCTCCGGTTCCAATATTGGAAAAGGAAGAAAACAAGGAAGCGATCAGGAAAAATACCAAAAGGAGCAGGATCACGATTCCGCATAGAACCGGGTGGCGCTTGA
Organism: Dorea acetigenes; assembly: GCF_025567385.1. Lineage (NCBI taxonomy): Bacteria > Bacillati > Bacillota > Clostridia > Lachnospirales > Lachnospiraceae > Dorea > Dorea acetigenes. The sequence goes on along the minus strand of NZ_JAOQJU010000014.1, from coordinate 1,557 downwards.
CAGCGTGAACCACACTTGCAGCAATCTTTTCCGTGGCAACGGCGGTGTCCTTTGCCCGCTTTCCGGCTTTTTGTGCCTCCCTGGCTGCCTTGGCATACTGGCGTTTTATTTTTTGTTTCTGCCACATCCGGGCAAGAAGGTTTTTCTTCAGTTCCGGGTTATCCTGTAATGTCTGCCGGTAGGCAAGCCGGGCATTGGCTCTGGCTGATTTCTGCTGTAACTTTGCCACCCTGCGGTATGGCGCGGTCTTATGTTTATGGTAGGCATAGCGTAACCCCCCTTCGCCCGCAAGCTCGGTACGGTGGGCCGCTTTAATGCCGACATTTTCATCCTCCGCCTGATAGATTTTTTTATGGGAGTAACCAACCGCCATATTTGCGCCGGCCTTTACCGGGCGCATCGGAACAGGACCCTTTACATGGGCCCGCTGGGATTTCACCTCCTTTTCAAATTTCAAGTGTTTTTTGGCCTTACCCGTATCAGGATCAGAAGATGTTTCCATCCGCAGCTTACGGCGGGCAGGCAGGCGGTTTTCCGCCTGTTCCAGCTTTTCCGCTGTCCGTTCCGCTTTCCGTCTGGCCTGGGTGAGTTTTTTATCCGCTGTTTCCGGTGGAAGCTCGTCAGCGGCAAATTCCAGCTTGGAAGGCCGTTTCGGTTCTCCTTCGGCTGCCTCCGGCGGTTTCTCCTTTGGTTTCTCGGCTTTGGCCGCCTCCTGGAAACGCTGCTGGTATTTGTTGCCATGCTGGTGCATCCGGGAACGGCGTTCTGCCTGACCGGGTTCTCCCTGTGTGTGGCGTTCTGTACCAGAATTGCCACTGTCAGAATCCGCACGCCGGGAATCCACATATCTGAAATCCCTCCGGCGCGGTTCCGGTGCAGAAGTTCCCGGTTCCAGAGGGTTCCGTGTTTCAGGTGCCCGTGCCGGCTCATGGTCCATATCCCTGCTTTCCAAATGTTCCGGTATGGAAATATCCGCCTGCTGCGGTACATCCGCTTTGAAAGGCTGTGTATCATCCGCTGCCTGCTGTGCTGCGGTTTCATACCTCCGGCTCCGGGCCGTTCCCGAAGAAGAAGGGGCGTCCCTGACCCGCAGCAGGTTAAAATCCTGTTCGCTCTGCCGGGTGTCCATACATTCCTCCGCATGGGAATCACGGACCGGCATCCGGGTATCTTTCTTTTTCCTCTGAAATTCTTTTTCCCGCGGCACTGTTATCACCTCCAGTCATTTTTATTTTCGGGAATTTATGCACCTGCCACTTCATCAGGCCGTGTTGTGAGTACGCTGTATAACAGGGTGTCTTTCGGAAAATGATCGACAAAGGGGATAATCACATTCCCGAAAAACAGAAGCCCCTCGCCGGGGCCGGAATGGGTCACATAGGAAAGCTGGTGCGGGGAAATCCCCAACTGCTTCGCCAAAATCTGCCGGTCTCCCTGGGCCTGGTTCAGCATGTAGATAAAATCCGAGTTCTATAGTGATAGGTAAGCCTCTGATATCATCTCGGGCTTTTCCCCCACTCCACACCGTGCATGCGACTTTCACCGCACACGGCGTTC
>NZ_JAOQJU010000013.1:0-93953 GCF_025567385.1 Dorea acetigenes | reverse complement strand
AGCCCCCCTCAAGATGAGATATCCCTACGTAAAGTAGTAAGACCCCTTGAAGACGACGAGGTAGATAGGGCAGAGGTGGAAGCATGGCAACATGTGGAGCTGACTGTTACTAATCGGTCGAGGGCATAACCTGAGCAAACAGGAAGAAAGCGAGAACAGAGTTCTCGAATGGGCTTTCTGAGGGTTTGAAAATGGTGGATAGGAAAAAGATGGATTGAAAAGTATTTCTTATATGCAGTTTTGAAGGTACATGAAAAAGTCCTTGCAATTACGGTTGTAAAGGGCTATAATTAAATAGTGATAATCCTCGATAGCTCAATGGTAGAGCACACGGCTGTTAACCGTGGGGTTGTTGGTTCGAGCCCAACTCGGGGAGCTTAAGAAACCTCACAAATGTCAATATTTGTGAGGTTTTAGTTTATTCATATATGGCAAGGAGAAGACACTATGATTTTATATTTTTCGGGAACAGGGAATAGCGAATACGTAGCCAAAAAAATAGGGAAAAAAATTGGCGATGAAGTTATGGATCTTTTTGAAAAAATTAGAAATGACGATTTTTCCAGTATGCACTCTGAACGGAAATGGGTTATTGTAGTTCCCACTTATGCCTGGCGAATTCCCCGCATTGTACAAAAGTGGATGGAAAGTACAAGTCTTACAGGAAGTAAGGATATTTATTTTGTAATGACCTGCGGCGGAAGCATCGGAAATGCAGGAAAATATCTTGAAAAACTTTGCGCTCGAAAGAAGATGAATTATTACGGCTGCATCGGCATTACGATGCCGGAAAATTATATTGCATTATTCTCCACGCCCACTAAGGAAAAAGCTATGCAAATTATAGAACAGGCAGAAGGAATCATAGACCATGCAGCCTCCCTGATAAAGAATGGCGAGAGACTTCCGCAATCAGGGCTTTCGTTCAGTGATAAAATAAACAGCGGAATTGTAAATGCTGTTTTTTATCCGGTGTTTGTTCATGCAAAAAAGTTTTATACTGTCAATAGTTGTATTTCTTGCGGAAAATGTGTAAGTGTCTGTCCTCTTAATAATATTCGGCTTGAAAATGGAAGGCCGGTGTGGGGAGATAAGTGTACTCACTGTATGGCTTGTATTTGCCGCTGCCCGAAAGAAGCGATTGAATATGGTAAACACAGTAAGGATTTGCCGCGTTATGTCTGTCCTAAGAGTGATATTATATATGAAAAGAAGTGAGGAAAAGATATGAGTTACGAAAGATTGAATGAGAAAATACAGGAAATGAAAGATGAAATGCTGGATAGTATCCGAGAGAGTGTTGCAATCTGCAGCGTAAGGGGAGAACCAGAACCAGATGCTCCTTATGGAAGAGAAGTGAAAAAAGCATTGGATCATGCCTTGGCATTGGGCGAAAGGATGGGATTTAAAACTGGTAATATAGATAATCGTGTTGGTTATGTTGAGTATGGCGATGGCGAAGAGATGGCAGCTGTACTGGGACATGTGGATGTAGTTCCATTAGGAGAAGGATGGAACTACGATCCGCTTGGGTGCGAAGTGCATGACGGTAAGATGTATGGGCGGGGAGTTCAGGATGATAAAGGTCCGACCATTGGGGCGATTTATGCGTTAAAAGCAATCAAAGAGCTGGGGCTTCCAATCGATAGAAGAATTCGTGTAATGTTCGGCTGTGATGAAGAGAACGGTTCTTCCTGTGTGGAACACTATATCAAGGCAGGCGGAGAGCTGCCGACCATCGGATTTACCCCGGATGCGGAGTTCCCGGTTATATTTTGTGAGAAAGGGCAGAGTTTCTGGGATGTTACGAAGAAGGTGGAAGAACCGTCTGCTGTGAGAGTTCTCTCTATTGAAGGGGGCGAAGCGAAAAATGTAGTAACGCCTAAATGTACATTGGAAGCAGAGGGAGAACTTGTAGTTGAGGAAAAAGAGTATATTACCGTTAGGAAAGAAGGCGGGCGGACAATTGTAACGGCAGAAGGCGTCAGTGCTCATGGAAGTACGCCGGAGCAGGGAGAGAATGCGGCAATCCGTCTTTTTGACGCATTGAAGGGAAATGATTTTGGCGGCGATTTGCAGAAAATGATAGATTTTATTATGGAGAAGATTGGTTGGGAGACGAATGGAGAATCACTTGGTATTTGCTATGAAGATGAAGAGACAGGAAATACAACGGTAAATCTTGGCGTTATCAAATGCGATGAAAAGAAGCTTTCTTTTTCTTTGGACATTCGGTATCCAAAGAATGCGGCAGAGGAGACGGTTCTTGGCAGCGTGAAAGAGAAGCTGGCGGATTATGGATTGGAGGCTGAGGTTGAGGCTCACAATCTGCTTTATGTACCGGTAGATTCCGAGCTGGTGCAGAAGCTGATGAAAGTATATCGTGAGCAGACGGGAGATATGGAAGCACAGCCTATTGCCATCGGAGGTGGAACCTACGCCAAATCTTTTCATAATATGGTGGCATTTGGTCCGGTCTTCCCGGGAGAAGAGGAAGTTATTCATGCGCCGAATGAATTTGCAGTAGTTGATAATCTGGTGCGCTCCATTCAAATCACGGCGGCGGCTATGTATGAAATTGCCCGGAAATAGGCGCTGTTTACTTGTCTGCTCCGGAGGTGAGCGTCGGACTCTGGATGATAGAGGCAAGCTCTTCAATAGATTCTTTGTAGCCATTGGCAGTACATGCCATATAGATATTGAAAAGGGCGCCGGCATATGCCTGCAGGGAATAATACAGGGCGGTGTCTGTGGAATCTTTGTGGTAGGTTTCCAGCAGGTAGGAGGTAAGAGCGTCTAATAGCAGTTTGCCCATCCCTATTTTAATGATACAGTTTAAAAAGGACTGATATTTTTTGAAATACCGGAAACAGTGGAGAATATTTTCATAATTCCCATAGGTTTTTGGTGTTCCCATTTTTTCCAGATCCACGCGGTAAGCAGCCACGATTTCATTCATATATGTTTCAAGGATCTCTTCTTTGGAAGAGTAATTCCTATAATAAGTCATACGGGATACACCAGCTTTTTGTGTCAATTCCGAGATTGATATGGAAGAAAGCGGCTTTTCATTTGCCAGCTTAATTAATGCCGTTGTAATATATTCTCTTGCAAGGATATTGGACTGATTTTTTCTTTTCATAAACAAAAACCTCCGATTTGTAACAGTTAAAAATGGGAATATTGAATCTGTCAGCGGTAAATGTTACAATTTGTAACGCTTAAATTTTAAACGGTTGATGAGAAAAATACAAGGAATTTTGGTGATATTTTATAGAATCAGGAGGAACCCTTATTTTGGAAAAGATTGCAATTTTAACAGACAGTAACAGTGGACTTAGCAGGGAAGAGGCGGAAAAACAAGGCATTCATATCTTACCGATGACATTTTCCGTGGGAGGACAAGAACACAAAGAGGGAATTACACTGACGGACAGGGAATTTTTTGACAGTATGAAAAAGGGAGTGCCGGTGAGTACTTCACAGCCCTCTATTGCAGACCTGACGGATATATGGGAAGAATTGCTGAAGGATTATGACAGGATTATCCATATTCCGATGGCAAAGGTGTTAAGCGGCGGTTATGCAACGGCAGTGACTTTCAGTGAAGAATATGGCGGCCGGGTGCTGGTAGTAGATGGAAATCGGATATCTGTGACCCAGGCAGCGCTTGCACAATATGCAAGGAAGCTGGCAGATGCAGGGATGGCCGCCAGTGAAATTAAGGAGAAGCTGGAGGCTACCTGCATGGAAGCGGAAATTTATATCACGGTGGAATCCCTGGAATATCTGAAACGGGGAGGACGAATCAGCGGAGCAGCCGCTATGGCGGGAGAGCTTCTGCATGTGAAACCGGTGCTGAAGCTGCATGGAGGCGCAATCGAGGCCTATGGCAAAACGCGGGGCACAAAGAAAGCGAAGAAGATGATTGAGGAAGCGATTGCGAAGGATTATGAACGCCTTGCGGGAAAGCATGGGGCTGAGAATGTCCGTATATTTGTCGGTCATGCGGACGCCAGAGAAGAAGTTATGGAGTGGGCGGAAAAATGGAAGGAAATGTATCCGGATCACAACATTGAAATCGCCAGACTTCCGCTGAGTATCTGCTGTCATGTGGGACCGGGAACCATAGGGGCGGCGGTCTGTGTAAATTAATAGAAGGACAGAGATGTATTTGGATAATTTTAAGATAAAGACAAAGCGGATTATTATATATATTGTGTGTGTTCTGATTCCAATGGTGGTGACGGATTCTTTTTTTGTGTATACGGTTACACAGAATGTAAGCCAGCAGGAACAGGATACTATGAAAGAGGTACTTGGCAAGGTTACGAATGAACTGAATACCAAGATTAATAATGTGGTGACAATATCTGATTACCTGTATATGAATGAGAAGGTGGATGAATTTGTACACCGGACCTATACTTCCCATGCAGAGTATTATGAGTATTTTAATCAGTTCCTGGAGAACAGTGTTATCCGTTATTATTACACGACCGATTCCATTTACAATATACAAATCTGCGTAGATAATAAAAGTATTGTCAATGGTTCCTATTTTTGTGATATAGATGAAGTCAAAGATTCTCTGTGGTATCAGCAGTACCAGGAGAATGAAGATAGAATTTTTATAATAGCATATTATGAAGAAAATAACGCCTATGAACAATCTCTAAATCATGCAAGGCATATTTCCCTGGTCAGAAAAATGGATAATTTCGGCGGCGATGCGGTAATGCGGATTGACTTTGATTATGGAGATCTGAACAGGATTTTGGAGCAGGAGTCTTCAGAGATGGATATTTATGTGGATGACGGTGAAAAAATCATTCTTAGTTCGGATTCTTTTGCGAATACGAAGGAAGATTATCTGCCTGTGTCGGCCTATGAAAAAAAAGGACTGGAAGTCCGCAGCTCTTTAGAAACGCTGGGAGACAGTTGGAATATTGCGATTACAATGGACAAATACAGCGTCACAGAAGCGCTGGAAGGACAGGAAACCATTCTGCTGCTTCTGGTGCTGCTTAATTTGATTCTGCCAAGTATCCTGATCGTATTTGTGAACCGTTCCTTTGGAAGGCGGCTGCGGATAACAGAAGAATATATAAAGAAGGCAGAACAGGGTGAATTTGAAGAGATTCCGGGGAATCAGGGAAAAGATGAATTGGGTGACCTGATTCGCAGCTTTAATCTGATGGCGGTAAAGATTAGGGAATTAATAGAAGTTGTTTATAAGAAAGATGCGGAACGGAAGAATATACAGATTGCAAGGAACCGGGCGGAGCTGGATGCAATGAAAAGGCAGATTAATCCGCATTTTATGTATAACACACTTGAAAGTATCCGTATGCACAGCCTTGTAAAAAATGAAAAAGAGACGGCGGAGCTGATGGGAAAGTTTTCGATGCTTCTGCGGCAGGTGACCCGCTGGACGTCGGAATTTGTCCGGGTGTCAGAAGAAGTAGAGTCGGTCAGGGCCTATCTGGATATACAAAAGAGCAGGTTTGGCGAACGGCTTATCTGGTCGGTTTATGTGCAGGAAGGAACGGAGAAGCTTTATATTCCGAAGTTTTCGATTATGACCTTTGTGGAAAATGCATGTATTCATGGAATTGAGCCGCAGATTCACGGCGGCAGCATTTCCGTGGCCGTTACATCGGATGAAGAATGCATTTACGTGGAAGTAATTGACGATGGCTGCGGAATGCCGGAGAAAACGCTGGAAGAATTGCGAGAGAAGATAAAGAATGCTTCGATTGAAGATCTGAGCAAGGCGAAGAGTATTGGCATTTTGAATACGGTTGTCCGGCTGAAGCTTTATTTTGCAGAAGCCGTTGAAGTAGAAATAGACAGTACATCGGGGGAAGGGACCGAATTATTTATTAAAATACCCCGAAAGGAGCAGGATAAAAATGTCGAAGATCAAGGTAATGCTTGTTGATGATGAGCCATTTATCAGACAGGGAATGCGGATGATTATAGACTGGGAGTCTTATGGTTATGAAATTGCCGCGGAAGCGGAGAATGGGATGCAGGCATTGGAAATGCTGGATGGAGAGGAAATAGACCTTGTATTTGTGGATCTGAAGATGCCGAGGATGTCCGGATTAGAGCTGATAAAGGCGGCGCAGGAAAGGGAAATGGAGATTCGCTTTATCGTTCTTACCGGATATGCAGATTTCTCTTATGCGCGGGAAGCGCTGCGCCTGGCGGTGGAAGACTATCTGCTGAAGCCGATTCAAAAAGAGGAATTGATCGGCATACTGGAGAAAGTGAAGGAAGAGAAAGAGAAGAACCGGGATGATAATATAGAACTGGTGCTAAACCATGAGCTTGACATTCATCTTTCTCATATTTTATTAGGAAGATATATGGAAACAGATCTGGAAATTGTGAATCAGTATATGCCGGAGTCAGACGAATGGCAGTATGTCAGCTTTGAATTCGAGAAAAATGCAGATATGTTCCGGAATATGGCGGAGGAAGAGAGAAGTTCTTTGCAGAAGCAGTTCGTAATGGAGATGCGGTCTATACTGAAGGACTGGAAGCAGCAGGTTGTCAGCAACCTCCATGAAGAAGAACAGCTTACGGGCGCCGGAGTGCTTTTGATTCCACAGATGTATCGGGAGCAGCAGATGGAAGCGATGGAGTATGTCACCTGGCTACAGAAAAGAATGCAGGCAAAAACGGGATGGAAGACACAAGTGTATGTGGGTACGGCGGTGAACCGCATTGCAGATATCAGTCATTCTTATTATTCCATCCGTCTGACGCGCTGTATGCATGAGTTTGCAGATGACAGTAATCAGCCGATAGCAGTTGGTGAGAAGTTTGAAAAATCCAGGCCGGCGCTGGGGATGCGTGCGCGGGACATCGAAGAGCTGGTAGAAGCGGTCCGTGTTAATAATGAAGAAATGATTGTTAGGAAAGTACAGCAGATTTATGAACAGATACAAAACAGTGGTTTTAATCTGAATGTACTGCAGACCAAGCTGTATTATCTGTTGTACCGGCTTGTGGATCTGGCGAATGAGCTGGATAATGAAGCAAATCAGGAAGAGGTATTGAAGCACATCGGGCAGAAGTCTTTCGATAAAATTGTGTTGAGTGGAACGGCGGATGAATTGACGGAATTTGTCTGCGCCTATGCAGAATATCTGGAACGGCTGAGGAAGGTTGAGTCGGAAGGAGTTCTGGGACAGGTGGAAGAGTATATCCGAAAGAACTACAGCGAAAATATCAGTCTGAAGTCTATTGGAGAACAGTTTTATATTAATAATGTATATCTCGGGCAGATATTTAAAAAGAAAAACGGGATTACCTTTAAGGAATATCTGAACCGGGTCAGAATCGAAAAAGCGACGCAGCTATTGGCAGATACGGATGAAAAAATATATGCGATAGCGGAAAAAGTAGGGTTTCACAACACAGATTATTTTATTAACAAATTTGTGCAGGAAAAGGGCATGACGCCGCGGCAGTATCGGATGAAAAGAAAAAAAGAGGAAAACTGATGAAAAGAAGAAAGAAAATAGGATGGATTTTTTGTCTCCTGTCCGTTCTCTGCTTGTGGGGATGCGGGACAAAATTGTTTACAAAACAGGAGGAAATCAAGACATTTTCAGCTTTTGTGTCCGTGCCGGGGAAAGAAATACCGGACGACAACAGAATGAAGAATAAAATAGCGGAAAAGATTGGTGCCAAGGCAGAGCTTAAATATCTGACAGGGCAGACTGCTTCGGAGAAGATTCATTCGATGATCCAAAAAGGAACGTATCCGGATTTCCTTGATGGCGGAGATGCAACGGCGCAGCTTTTGGAGGCGAATGCTTATATTCCTTTGGACGAGTATCTGGACGATTATCCGGAGCTTAAGAATTACCTGACACCGGAGCAATGGGAATCCTTGCGGCAGCCTGACGGACATATTTATTATATCCCGCAGTTTTCGACCGTGCGGGGAGAAGATATGAATCCACGGTATGCAGATGAGGCATTCTGGATACAGAAAAGAGTGCTGATCTGGGCGGGATATCCGGAAATAAAGACCCTCGACCAGTATTTCCGAGTGATTGAGGATTATATGGCGGCAAATCCGACGAATGAAGACGGATCGGCAAATACCGGCTTTCAGATTTTATGTGACGATTGGAGGTATTTCTGTCTGGAGAATCCGCCTCAGTTTCTTGCGGGATATCCCAATGACGGATGTGCGATTGTTGATCCGGAAACAAAGACAGCTTCTGTGTATGACACCATACCGGAGGCAAAACAGTATTTTCAGAAATTAAATGAGATGTATAGAAAGGGGATGATACAAGCAGATACGTTCGTGCTGTCATATGATCAGTATATGGAAAAAATAAGTACCGGGAATGTGCTGGGTGTGGTGGATCAGTACTGGCAGTTTATGGATGCAGAGAATATTTTATACGGCAAAGGGCTTGTAGACAGAACCTATGTCCCTCTGGGAATTGTAGCTGATGAAAGCATAACGGGCGCTTACAGGAGCGGAGTCGCTTTTAACAGCGCAAATGGAATGGGAATTACGGTAAGTTGTAAAGATGTGGAGGGCGCATTGCAATTTATGAATGACTTGCTGAAGGAAGAGATTCACATTATGCGGTACTGGGGAGAAGAGGGGATTGACTATGAGGTAGATGAGAATGGCATTTTCTATAGAACAGAAGAGCAGAAACAGAATGCGAATAATAAAACCTGGCAGACAGAGAATCTTTGCTCTTATGATTACTTTCCCAAATATGGAGGAGTGACAGCAGATGGGAAGAATGCGGCTATTCCAGAGTATCAGCCGGGAGAATATTACGATACACTGGATGAGATTGACAAACAGGTTCTGGATGGTTACGGATATGAGAAGTGGACGGATTTTTTGAATTCACCTGAAGAGGTTACGCCTCCCTGGTTCCCGCTGTATACGGCGGAGAATCTATGGGGGCAGGATACACCATACGGACAGGCGAAGCAGGCCATGTCAGATGTAAAACATAAATGGCTTCCACAGGTGATTATGGCAGAAGATTTTGAGAGCGCCTGGGAATCCTATATGGAGGAATATGAGCGGGAGGTGGATGTAGAAGCCTATGAAGCAGAGCTGACCCGTGAAGTGCAGCGAAGAATAGAAAACCATACAAACTAAATGAATTTTAGTTTGTATGGTTTTTTTGGTTTAGTTTGTTGGGGTGAAAAGAAACAGGACTTATGGGATAATAAGGATATATTTTGGTAAAGGAGGAGAAAAGCTATGAAAAAAGGTAAAAAAGCAGTAAAGCACTTTTCACGTGTGATACTTGCATTGCTTCTGGCAGTCAGTATGATTCCCCTGCCGGCAGCAGCGTCAGCGTCTTCGGACAATGGCGACGGGACTTATAACAATCCGGTTATTTATGCAGATGTGCCGGATGTGGATGTGATTCGTGTGGGCGACACTTATTATATGTCGAGCACGACGATGCATCTGTCACCAGGCGTCCCGATTATGAAATCAAAGGATCTGGTGAACTGGGAAATCGTAAACTATGTGTATGACGTTATGGATGACGGGGACGCTATGTCATTGAGAAACGGCCAGAGCGCGTATGCAAATGGTTCATGGGCAAGCAGCCTGAGGTATTATGACGGGAAATATTATGTGTCTTTTATGTCTTATACCACAGGTAAGACTTATTTCTATACGACAGATGATATTGAAAATGGCGTGTGGACCCATACAGAAGTAAAAGGCGGTTACCATGATATGGGACTGTTCTTTGACGATGACGGAAAGATCTATATGGCATATGGAGGCGGTACAATCAAAATCTGCGAGATGGAGATTGTAGAGAACGGCCTTCAGATTAAGCCGGGTACTGAGAAAGTTCTGATTAGCGATGCATGGAAAGGGACAGCTCTTGAAGGAACGGGCGGTCTTGCAGAAGGAACGCATGTACAGAAAATTAATGGGAAGTATTATGTGTTTATGATTACATGGCCGGCGGAGAATGCAGATGCAGGTACGAAAGGAATGCGTACAGAATTATGCTTCCGTGCAGATTCCATAGAAGACTTCGTAAATGGTAACTGGGAGCGCAAGATTGTCCTTCAGGATAAAGGCGCTGCACAGGGAGGCATTATCGATACTGTTGACGGCGACTGGTATGGAATGGTATTCCGTGACATGGGACCGGTAGGACGCTGCCCGGTACTTGTTCCGGTTACCTGGACAGACGGATGGCCGATGATGGGCAATGAAAAGGGCGAAGTAGACGATACTGCAGTTATGCCACTTGAATCCTGGGGTGAGAAGAGTGTCGTTACTTCAGATGAGTTCTACAACGGCGAAGAAAGAGCCGCATATACGAAGCAGTATGAGATGTATGGAGCTACAGGAGTGCCGACGGCGGCAGATGTGGATGAAGAAATAGAAGCTCTGGAAGTGTATGACGGAGATGAGCTGATTGAAAACGGCAGCTTTGATGACGGAACGGAACATTGGACGGTCAATGATCCGGCTGACATTGAAGTGGTAGAAGAGGACGGCAACAAAATCCTTAAGGTTACCAACAGGACAACGACAGGTTCAGGCCCGCGCCAGGATATTACCGGCGATGTTGTAGAGGGTGGTACATACAAGATCACGGCAAAGATTAAATACGATCATCCGAACAGCCCGGCAACAAAGAACTTTAATATGTGTATTTATAATGGAAAGAGCTATGTCAATGGTGACAGTATCCAGATTATGGGAAGCGGCACCATTACGAAGGGTGAATGGGGAACTGTATCAGGCACGTTTACGGTGAAGGAAGGCACGGATATTTCTGCAAGTGCAATCTTCCTGGAAACAAGCTGGGCAGCGAATCCGACGGCAGACAATGATCTGATGGATTTCTATGTAGATGATGTGTCTGTCATTGCAGAGAGCATTCCGAAGGAGGAAGGCGACAACCTGATTAAGAATGGCGGATTTGAAGATGAGCTGTCACGCTGGACCGGAAGAGAGAATTGTACGCTGACGCTGGATACCACAGAGAAGGTAAGTGGCAACAGCAGTGTGAAGGTAACAGACCGTAAAGTGACAGGTTCCGGACCTCAGCAGGATGTATCCGGATTATTGGAAGCAGGAGATATTATTGACGTATCTTACAACATCAAATATACGACCGGACCGGACACCAGGAATTTCATTCTGACAGCATTTTACGATGGCACTTATAAGAATATTGTCGGCGGAAATGTGAAGAAGGGCGAGTGGACCAAAATCAGTAGTTCTTACACTGTACCGGAAGACATGAATACGGATAATCTCGTATTCTTCCTGGAAACATCCTGGACGCCAGAGCAGGATCCGGAAAATGACCGGATGGATTACTATGTGGACGACCTGGTTGTTACCAAGAGAGTGATTGAGCAGCCCACGATGGACGAGCGTTCTTATAATGGTTCGAACCTGAAGCTTGAGTGGCAGTGGAACCATAATCCGAATAATGCATGCTGGTCCCTGACAGACCGTGCCGGTTATCTCAGGATGACGACAGGAAGTACCTGCAAAACACTCACAGAAGCAAGAAATACACTGACACAGAGAACCTATGCACCGCAGTGCTCCGGTAATGTAGCTCTGGAAGTGGGAAATATGAAGAACGGCGACGTAGCAGGTCTTGCAGCTTTTGCCGCAAAGTATGGCTATGTGGGCGTTAAGATGGACGGTGGTAAGAAATACCTGGTAATGGTTGGCACAAAGGAAAACGGAAGTGACAACTTCGAGCCATATGAAGCAGACAGTGTAGAACTTACCCAGGATAGAGTATACTTAAAGATTGATTTTGATTTTAACAGCAACAAGGCTTATTTCTATTATAGCCTGGATGGAAAGAGCTGGACAAAGATCGGCGATGAACTTCCGATGGTTTACAGCCTGGCTCATTTCATGGGATACCGTTTTGGTCTGTTTAACTATGCGACCAAGAGTACCGGCGGTTATGTAGATTTTGATTATTTCCGCATTGAGGATGGCAATTCCGGAACAGAAGGAACAAAAGATGCGGGAACAGCCAAAATGGAAAATGTACAGGCAGCAGGCGTTGCCAATGCGGAAGTAGAGATTCCGGTGAAGATGACAAGTCTCCCGGAAGGAAATTATAAGAGTATCAGCGCTTCTTTTGGAATCCCGTCACAGTTAAAGGTTACGGATGTAGTCTTCAATGAAAAGAATGTGACAGGTACGGCAACTTATTCTTACAGTAACGGACAGCTTCTTCTGACGGTAAATGGAGAGGGCGTTGGTTACACAGCGACAGAAGAAGACGATGTATTTGCAACAATTAAACTGAAAGCCGCAGATTATGTGACGGCAGACATAGATGCTACCGTACAGGCAGATTATATCCAGACCACAGGAGACAAGGTGTCCTATGATGTCAGCGGTGCGAAATCTGTCGTAACATTGAAATACGTAGATATGGGAGCGCTGGCAAAGAAGCCGGGCGATTCCAATCCTCTGGTAGACCATAAGTTTGGCGCGGATCCATATGCGATGGAATATGATGGAAGAGTTTATATCTATATGACAAATGACTCTCAGGAATATGAAGCGCAGAACAATGGTTCCGTGGACAATACCTATGGAAATATTAATACCATTAATGTGATCTCTTCTGCTGATATGGTGAACTGGACCGACCATGGTTCCATCCCGGTAGCAGGTAAGAATAATCCTGACGGAGCTGCAAAGTGGGCAACCTGTTCATGGGCTCCTGCAGCAGCACATAAAACCATTGACGGCAAAGAGAAATTCTTCCTTTACTTTGCAGATGGCGGCGGCGGAATCGGTGTATTAGAAGCAGATTCTCCGATTGGACCATTCGTTGATCCGATTGGACAGGCTTTGGTTCCGCCGGGATCCGCCCATGCAGACGGCGTAATCTGGTTATTTGACCCAGCTGTTCTGGTAGATGATGACGGAACCGGTTACCTCTACTATGGCGGCGGTGTTCCGGATAACGATGCAAATAATCCGAAGACTTCACGTGTAGTGAAGCTGACAGATGATATGGTTCATCTGGATGGAGATGCACAGGTGATTGATGCACCGGCAATCTTTGAAGATTCCGGTATCCACAAGTATGGAGAGAAATACTATTACAGTTATTGTTCCAATTTCTCCCAGCATGCGGCAGGTTACCCGGGACAGGGAATCATCTGTTACATGGAAAGCGACAGCCCGATGGGACCGTTTGAGTATAAGGGAGAGATTTTAGATAATCCGGCTAAGTTCTTTGGCGTAGGTGGAAATAACCATCATGCGATCTTTGAATTTGGTGGAGAATACTATATTACTTATCATGCACAGACATTAGGAAAGGCTCTTGGAAAGGCAAACGGATACCGTTCTACTCACATCAATAAGGTGAATATCAGTAAGGATGGCACGATTGAGCCGATTACGGCAGATATGAAGGGCATCAGCCTTTTAAAGACCGTGGATCCATATGCGAGACTGGAAGGTGAAATGTTTGCATGGAATTCCGGCATCAAAACTGCAGTATCCAAGCAGGAAGGCAGTATGGTTAAAACGCTGAATATGGAAGTTACGGATATTCAGAACGGTGACTGGACAGCAATCGCAGGTCTTGACTTTGGTGTTAGCGGAGCAAAGAAGCTGACAGCGAATATTGCGGCAAAAGAAGGCGGCAAGGTGGAAATTCGTCTTGACAGTGCAGATGGTACGCTTGCAGGAACCCTGGAGGTACCGGCGGGCGACGGAAACTACAAAAAGGTGGAATGTGAGCTGGAAGGCGTGACCGGAGAACACAATGTATTCTTCGTCTTCACAGGAGCTGACGGCAAAGACCTGATGACAGTAGATTACTGGCAGTTTGAAGAAACAGAAGTGAAGGTTGACAAGACAGACCTTAAGGAAGCGATTGACAAAGCGACGGCTGTTGATATTACGAAATATACGGAGGAAACCGTAGAAAAGCTGCAGGAAGCACTTGCCAAAGCAAATGAAGTCTTTAAGGATGATAATGCAACACAGCAAGAAGTCGATGACGCTGCGAAAGCTCTTACCGACGCACAGGAAGCACTCAAAGAGATTGAAAAACCGGAGCCGGTTGTAACAGACAAAAAAGCTTTGGAGGCAGCGGTGAAAGCGGCAGTAGCGGATACAGAGAAGGCTAAGTATACGGAAGAAAGCTGGGCAGCTTACGAAGAAGCTTTGAAGAAGGCAGAAGAAGTATTAGCGAAAGAAGATGCAACACAGCAAGAAATTGATGATGCGGTTGCGGCGCTTGACAAAGCAGCAAAGGCTCTGCAAGCAAAAGGACTTCCGTACGAAGATGTAGTAGAAAGTGACTGGTTCTACGATGAAGTAGCTTATAACTACTACGAAGAGATTATGACAGGCATGGATCCGACGCATTTTGGTCCATACGTTATTCTTCCTCGTGCACAGTTTGCAACCATTCTTCACAGAATTGAAGGAAAACCGGCTGCAGAGTATACGAACAGATTCCCGGATGTACCGGATGGACAGTTCTATTCAACAGCAGTTCTCTGGGCGGCAGATGCGGAGGTCATTACCGGTTACACAGACTCCGGTTATTTTGGAACAAACGATCCGATTACCCGTGAACAGATGGTAACCATGATGTACCGTTATGCGGAATACAAGAAGTATGAGTCCAAAGAACCGACCGATATCAGTGCATTTACAGATGCAGATGAGGTAACAGAATTTGCAGAAAAGGCGATGAAGTGGGCAGTAGCCAACGGAATCATTGCCGGAAAAGAAAATGAAGACGGTTCTTACCGTCTCGACCCGCAGGGAGGCACAAGCCGTGCGGAATGTGCTATCATTATCCAGCGGTTTATGGAAAAATTTGAAAAGTAAGTCAAATCCCCCGTAGCTTGCGGGAATAAAAGGGAAATCCCCGGTAATAGAAAGTGTCATTTACAAAATGGCGCCGGATGTTGCCGGGGATTTTTTGAATCCCAAAAATATTACCAAAAATCGAAAAAAAATACATGTTAATTTCATAGAAATTTTGCTAAAATACATAAAGACTGCAAAAATCAGAGGAAAAATAAGAAGTAAAGGATGGTTAAAAGAAGTAAAGAACTGTTTATAGTCATAGGACCGGAAAGAAATTATAATATAAAAGAGGAAAAATCGAAGGTCATTGTGGAAATTTAGGTAACAAAAAAACTGCCGCCAGTCGATTGAAATAAAATATAATCAATTGGCTTCTCTGTAAATTTTGAGTGATTTGTCAAGTGCTTTTGACAAAAGGTTGGCGATTTTTTTGAAATAGGAGTCTGAAAGCCTTATAAAATTAGGGATAAAGATTCCGGAAAATTACAATTAAGGAGGATATTATGAAAGGAAAAAGATTTCTTGCACTGCTGTTGTCGGCGGTTATGACGATGTCTATGGGGATTCCGGCTGCAGCGGCGGAAAACAGTGAAGAAACACTGGAAAATCAAGTGCTGGATCTGAAGTTTGAGGACAACTTAGATGACAGCAGCACGAAAGGCAACAACGGAACCATCTCATCCGGGACTGCGGAATACGTAGATGGTGTCGTAGGACAGGCGCTTAAGTTAAACGGCGACAAGTATGTGGATTTGGGAACGAGTACAGATCTGTAGCCGGAGAATCTGACACTCTCTTTCTGGCTGAAGCCAAATGGGACAATGAGCGGGGAACAGATTATTACCTGGAATAAGAATGAATATAATACAGATGGGTGGTATGTATCATCTCTGAATGACAACCAGCCGTTGCTTATCTCTATAGGCCCTGCAAGCGGACAGCCTTACAATGTGGCAGTTACGGGAATGACCCGGTCAGAATTTTTCAAGGCGGATGAATGGACGCATATTGTTGTTACTTATAATAAAGAAACAAAAGATGTAAAATTCTATCGGAATGGAACGGAATGCCAGACGGTAGTTAATTATGCAATTGCCGGGGATGCAACAGGAATTCTTGGCTCTGATGAGACTATGCAGAAGTCTATCGGATGGAACGGTCCGAAGTATAAAACCACTTCTTTGAAAGCTGCGATTGATGAATATCAGCTCTTTAATGATGTGGCGACATTGGAAGAGGTTACTGCTTTATATGAAGAAGGAGCAGGACCTATCGACAAGGAAGCAATTGCCCAGGCAGATGCGGATGCGCTTACGATTGCGACCGAGACGAAAGGAAACTTGTCACTCCCATCTAAGGGTGAGTCTGGGTCTGATATTACATGGACGTCCAGTGACGAAGATATTATTACGGCAGATGGGAAAGTGACCCGTCCGGAGATTGGAGAAGAGGATGTGGAGGTAACTCTGACAGCGTCCGTATCCTATATGGGAGGAACTGCTGTAACGAAGAAGTTTACGGTGACGATTCTTGCAAAGACAGAGACAAGCCTTTCACCGACAAGTATTATGGGAGATGTGACGCTGGCAGATGATTATCTGGTGAATGCGTCAGAAAAGGAAGAGGACTATCTTCTGAGCCTGGACTCTGAGAAGTTCCTGTATGAATTCTATAAAGTGGCAGGTCTGACGCCAACGACTTCATCAGGATATGGCGGCTGGGAGAGAAGTTCCGGAAGCAATTTCCGCGGACATACTTTCGGACATTATATGTCAGCGTTGTCCCAAGCGTATCTGAGCAGTGACGACGCAGATGTGAAAGCACAGCTTCTTACAGAGATTGAGGAAGCAGTAACCGGATTGGAGAATTGTCAGAATGCTTATGCGGCAAAATATCCGGATCATGCAGGTTATATCTCTGCGTTCCCGGAAGGATGCCTGAAGAGAGTGGACGGCGTGGATTCTGCGACAGGCGACGATAACAAAGTGATTGTTCCGTATTATAATCTGCACAAGGTGCTGGCGGGTTTGATTGATATCAGCAAGAATGTGGATGACGGTTCCCTTCAGGAGCGTGCATTGGCAGTGGCGGAAGGCTTTGGCGAATACCTGTACAACCGTATGCAGAAGCTGACGGATAAGAATAAGATGCTGTCTATTGAGTATGGCGGTATGAATGAAGCGTTATATGAGCTTTATAATCTGACCGGCAACGATCACTATAAGGTAGCGGCGCAGTATTTTGATGAAACGGCTTTGTTCCAGCAGCTGGCAAATAATCAGGATGTGCTGAATGGAAAACATGCCAATACGACCATTCCGAAGCTAACGGGAGCATTGAAGAGATACACGGTTCTGACAGAGAATGATGAGTATTATAATAAACTGACAGAGGCAGAGAAGAATGAACTGGATATGTATCTGCAAGCCGCAGAGAATTTCTGGGATATCGTGGTAGACCACCATACCTATGTAACAGGCGGTAACAGCCAGTCTGAGCATTTCCATGCGGCAGACAAGATTGGCGCGGATGCGACCAAGGGTTCCTATGATGCGGCGCTTACCTGCGAGACATGTAATACTTACAATATGCTGAAATTATCCAAGGCTCTTTTTGAACTGACCAAGGATAAGAAGTATATGGATTACTTTGAAAATACCTATATTAATGCGATTCTGTCTTCTCAGAATCCAGAGACAGGAACCACCATGTATTTCCAGCCGATGGCGCCTGGATATAACAAGGTATTTAACCGTCCGTTTGATGAATTCTGGTGCTGTACCGGAACCGGTATGGAGAACTTCTCCAAATTGGGTGATAACATTTATTATGCAGAGGGAAGTAGTGTATATGTACATATGTTCTTCTCTTCTACCTATACAGACGCGGACAATAATCTGAAGCTGACACAGACAGCAAATATGCCGAATGAAGATACCGTAACCTTCCAGGTGGAAGCAGCAGACGGCGGAAGCGTAAAGAGCGGCACAGTCCTTAGACTGCGTAAGCCGGACTGGCTGGCAGGAGAAGCTGTGATTAAAGTGAACGATAAAGAAATCACTCTGAAAGAAGAGAACGGATACTATTTGGTAGAGAATGTAAAAGCCGGAGACGAGATTTCTTATCAGATGCCGATGACCGTACAGGTATATGACATGCCGGATAAGCCGAGCCTGGTAGCGTTCAAGTATGGCCCGGTAGTGCTTAGCACTGCTTTAGGAACAGACAATATTGGGCGTTCTGCGGCAAATGGAATCCTTGTGCGTGTCGGTACGCTGGATCCGAATGCAAAGACCACCATTCTGATGGAGAACTATAAGGATGTGGAAGAATGGAAGGCAGATATTGAGAAGAATCTGGTTCGTATTGAGGATAGTGAAGACGGACAGGTACAGTTTAAGCTGAATAACACAGATTCTGACGAGCTGATTTATACACCGCATTACATGAGATACAAAGAAAGCTATGGTCTCTATATGTATCTGGAGGGCGAGGACTCTCAGGCTGCACAGGACCGTATCCTGGAAGGGAAGGAGCAGCTTCGTGAAAATGAGATCAGCGTAGATTATCTGTATAACTTTGACGATAATAACTCTGAGCTGGCAAAGAATCTGCAGAAAAGCGATAACTCAGGCGTGGGCGTATACAATGACAGACAGTATCGTCATGCGTACGGCGGAGGCTGGTTCAGCTATGATATGAATGTTGATAAAGACGCAGATCATAATTATCTGAACTTAACCTTCTACTCCGGAGATAAGGGACGTACATTTGAAATCAGTGTAGACGGAACCGTTATTGAAACATATGCATTTGCAGATGCACCGTCAGATACCGGATTCTATGTTCACACAATTGAGATACCGGCAGATCTTGTGAAAGCGGCGGAGGACGGAAAGGTAACGATTAAGTTCTCGTCTGTAAATAATTCATTGGTAGGCGGATTATACGGAATTAGCATTATAAATGATACTGCTTATGATACTAACGCAGAGATGAAAGCCCTTTCCTTTGATACAGGAGAATTATCACAGGAATTTGCAGGCGATGTGACAGATTATACCCTGACGGTTCCGAAAGACACAGAAACCATTTCCATGACAGCAGTTCCGCAGATGGAGAGTGGATTGATTTATGTAAATGGTATCCTGATTGACGATACCAAGGCAAGAGAGATTAAACTTACATCAGAGGAAATGGTTCTCTCAATTGTATCCAAAGCTCAGGATCATACGACTAGCAAGACTTATACGGTTATGATTGTGAAGGAAGGAACAGCAGAGAGACCGGATATCCTGGCAGAGTTTGACTTTGACGATGAAGAGACCGGATTTACCAATGGATATGCAGTGGCAGAAGGTACCTATACCCTTCAGGATCACGATGGAGGGAAAGCGATTTATCTGAACGGAACTTCTGATTTCCTGAAAGTAACGAAAACAACCGGATCCAGCCTTCTGACAGGAGAGAAGGAAATGACCGTTTCCTTCCAGGCAAAACCGGAGGCAGGTACGACCAACTGGGGATTCTTCGCAGCGCCAAATGAGGACGAGCAGAATTTCGGGACGGAAGTTTATCTGGGAGCATTGAATAATAATGGAACCCTTCTGGCAGAAAGATACAAGAATACAGGTGCAAGACCGACAAATGCAAGCACGACGGTAGGAACCAATGACTGGCATTATGTGACAATCGTATATACAGAGACGGATACTACCATTTATATTGACGGAGTGCAGAAAGCAAAACAGAATAGTGAATATGGTCTGATTGATATCCTTGGCAATTCCAGTATCCTGTATATCGGTAAGGCAAACTGGAAAACAGGCGAGTATTATAAAGGCCTGATTGACAATTATACCATTGCCGGATATGCGATGACGGCAGACCAGGTAAAAGCTCTGGTAAGCGGAGTGAAATTAGAATCCATTACGGTAACAGCACCAACGAAGGCGGAGTATACAGTAGGTGACGAGCTTGACCTTACAGGAATGAAGGTAGTTGCGAAGTATTCTGATGATACAGAAAAAGAAATCACAGAAGGCTATGAAGTAAGCGGCTATGACAAGACAAAGACCGGAGAGCAGACGGTAACAGTAACATATGAAGGAAAGACAGCGACCTTCAAGGTAACAGTGAAGGAAGCAGAGAAACCGGCTACTCTGGAATCCATTACAGTAACAGCACCGACGAAGACGGAGTACACGGCAGGGGAAGAGCTTGACCTTGACGGAATGAAAGTGACTGCAAAATACAGCAATGGTGAAGAAAAAGAAATCACAGAAGGCTACGAAGTAAGCGGCTATGACAAGACTAAGACCGGCGAACAGACGATAACTGTAACATACGAAGGAAAGACGGCAACCTTCAAGGTAACTGTGAAGGAAGCGGCGAAACCGGATGAAACAGACAAGACAGCTTTGGAAGCAGCGATTAAGGCAGCAGTGCCGGATACCGAGAAAGATAAGTATACGGAAGAAAGCTGGGCAGCTTACGAAGAAGCTTTGAATCAGGCGAAAGAAGTATTGGCAGATGCAGATGCAACACAGAAAGAAATTGATGATGCGGCTGCAGCGCTTGACAAAGCGGCAGAGGCTCTGGAAAGCAAGGGACTGCCATATGTAGACGTAGTGAAAGATGACTGGTTCTACAATGCAGCATACTACAACTACTTTGCAGGAACCATGACGGGTACAGATCCTACGCATTTCTCACCATACGCAACGCTGGTACGTGCACAGTTTGCAACGATTCTTTACCGTCTTAATGGTGAGCCGAAAGTAGAGTATGAGACAAGATTCCCGGATGTACCGGATGGACAGTTCTATTCAAAGGCAGTCATCTGGGCGGCTGAAGCGGAGGTTGTTACGGGTTATACAGATTCCGGATACTTTGGAACGAATGATCCGATTACCCGTGAGCAGATGGTAACGATGATGTACCGTTACGCGAAGCATATGGAATATGAATCTGAAGAACCGACCGATATCAGCGCATTTACAGACGCTGATAAGGTAACGAAATTTGCGGAAGAGGCAATGAAGTGGGCAGTAGCCAACGGAATCATTGCCGGTAAAGAAAATGAAGATGGTTCTTACCGTCTCGACCCGCAGGGTGACACAAGCCGTGCAGAATGCGCGATTATTATCCAGAGATTCATGGAGAAGTTTGGTAAATAATAAATAAGTAACAGTTCAGCCCGCGCCATTCGCAAAACGCATCTACGATGCTTCTCCGCTGCTATGCAGCTATTTTTGCTCATAAACTGGCGCTCCGATCATAAGCCGGATCGTGTGTTCATTCATGCAAGCATGATTCACCCACAATCCGACTTATGGCTGAACTGAAATATTATAAAATTTACAAAACAAAGAAAAAGATGGCTGGCAACAGCCATCTTTTTCTTTGTTTTGTGTTATAATTTATTCGTGTAAAAAGAGAAGTATACTGCAAAAGGAATGACATGGTATGAGAAGAAGTTTTACATTCATATGGAAAGTAATTGCTGTAACGATATTGTCGCTGACGGTAGCCGGGTGCAAAGAAGCAGAACCGGTGAAGGAAGATGGGCAGGAGAACCTGCATTTGTCTGTTTTTACAGATGGAGAGCAGCCGTCGGCAAATAATAAGATTTATCAGAAATTGAAAGAAGAGCTTCATGTGGAATTTGAATTTGTTACTTATACAGGGGATGGAGAGCAGGAAAGAAAAGCGATGGCGGCAAGCGGAGATTATACGGATATTCTGGATGCCAGTGAGCTGCTTATCGACAGAGGAGGTGCGGTTCCCCTTGAGGATTTGCTTCCGGACTATCCGAATTTGTACAGCCATTATGAGCCTTATCTGGAGCTTATGACAGAAGAGGACGGGCACATTTATATTCTCCCGGATTATGGGATTTTACAAGGAGAGGCGTTACAGGTTAAAAACAATTGGAGATCCGGGTTTTTTATTCAGAAAGTGGTTTTGTCGGAGTTTGGCTATCCGAAGATTGCTACGCTGGATGAGTATTTTGATCTGATTGAACGGTATATGGAGCGTTATCCGGAATTATATGGGGAGAAAACGATCGGGTATACTATCTGTAATGACGGAACGTCAAATTACGGTCTTGTGAATCCTCCGGCGCTGCTGGCAGGTTATCCCAATAATGCAAATTGCATTGTAGATCCGGTGACAAATATTGCGTTTGATTTCAGAACGGAGGACATTTCCAGGAGGTTTTATTGGAAATTGTGCGAAGAATATGAAAAAGGTGTGATAGACCCGGAGGCATGTATCATCAGCCATGAGCAGTACTTAGACCGCCTTTCGAAAGGAAATGTACTGGGCTTTGCGGATGAGACATGGAATATTAATGATGCGAATACTTATCTTGGGAAAAAGGGAATGAATGAACGCACGTATGTCTCTGTTCCGCTGGTGTATGAGGAAGGAATCCGGGAGCAGTACATGGATTATAATACGGTTTCCATGACAAGTGGATTTATGATTTCGGTGGATTGCGAGTCCCCGGAAAAAGTACTGGAGTTGTTTGATACGCTGCTGGATGAAAAATGGCAGAAACTGTTTTCCTGGGGGATAGAGGGAGAAGACTATCTTGTGGATGAAGAGGGAATGTTCTACCGTACGCAGGAGATGAGGGTGGAGCAGTATACGGAGGATTGGGACTATAAGAATTCGGCGGAAACTCTCTTCGATCATCTCCCCAAAATAGAAGGAACTTATTCTGATGGGAATGCTGCAACGGTGGGAAATCAATTGAGAGAATTTCAGGAAACGCTGACGGAGTATGATAGGCAGTTTCTGGGAAATTATCATATGACAAGCTGGGGCGATTTCTTTTTAGATCCGCTGGAGCAGCCGGTTTATTTTCCTACCTGGAGATTCAGCCCGGTGGACGGGACGCCGGCGGAAATTGCGTCGTCCAGGGCAACTGCATGTAATACGGCATGGATTCCCAGAGTGATTACTTGTGGAACAGAAAATTTTGACGGTATGTGGCTGCAGTATTGCGAAGAATATAAGCAGACCGGATATGAGAATTTTATCCAATATATTAACGAATGCATTCAGGAAAGCCTTTCCTGATAAATGTGGTGGTGGGTGCTGATATGAAGGAATTGTATAAAGTAGTGATTGTAGATGACGAAGCATTTGCAAGAGAGGCGCTGGAGTTTCTGGTGAATTGGGAAAATCTGGGATTTGAACTTGTAGGAAGTGCGGAAAACGGAAAACAGGCGTTGGAGATTATTGCGGAATACCAGCCGGATCTGGTTATTACAGACATAGCAATGCCGGAAATGAGTGGAATGGAGTTGATTGCGTATGTGAGAGAGCATATGCATTTTCAGCCGAAATTTGTCATACTCAGTGCATATGGAACCTTCGATTATGCGAAGGAGGCAATGCGTCTGGGTGTGGAGAATTATATCCTGAAGCCGATTATACGCAGAGAGGTCACACAGAAGCTTGCAGAGATCAAGGAGGATATGGACAGAGAAAAACGGGAACGGGCGGTCAGGGAAAAGACGGACAGGAGTCTCGCGAATCTGAGCTGTTCGTATTTGTCAAGGTTTCTAAATGGCGTGGCAGAGGAGGAAGAATTATATAAGCTTGAGCTGATTTTAAATTTGCAGGAGAGACAAAGGAGAATGCTTGCAGTAAAAGGGATACGGAGCCGGGAAGTATTGATGCTGGCTTTGCAAAATGAACACCTTGTCCCGGAGCCTTACGAGATAATGTTTCTGACTTCGGATTTTGCAGCAGTTGTTTTAGATTTTGAGAAAGAGGGATTGGGAAAGCAGATGATACATGCGTTGACAGATGTCAGGGACACGGCATATGTTGTCATGGACCTGGGACTTGTCGGCAGCCGGAGAGAAATAGGGGAAGCCTGGAAGCTGGTTACTCAGGTTATGGACTACTGCTTCTACCGGGAGAAAAGGAGCCGGGTGTTCTGTCAGGAGGACAGAGAATGGCTGGAGAAACAGAATGCCCTATACTGCCATGAGATTTTGGAGGAGCCGGAGGAAGAGAACTTCCGGGACTGTGAGCAGGTGTCAAATTACTGCGCCGCTCTCCGCGGCCGCAATATAGAGCCAAGGCAGCTTCGGATTATTGTGCTTGCCAGATTGATTGCAATGAAGGATGAGACAGGAGAACAGCTTAAGTGGCAGGTTTCATGGATGTTTTTTGAAGAGCTTCGGGATATCTGGATGCAGATTATCCGCGAGAAGAAAGAAAGCATAGATAAGAATCAGACTGGCAGCCAGATTACGGTTTATATACAGGAGCATTTTCATGAGAATATTACCATTCAGGACATGGCGGGAGAGCTTTGCTACAACGAAGTCTATCTGGGGAAGCTGGTAAAGAAAGAGACCGGAATGACTTTTAGACAGTATTTGAATAAAGTACGTCTGGAATATGCAGAAAAATGCCTGAGAGAGAGTTCGGATTCTGTGATAGAGATTTCTATGGATTCCGGATTTTCAAATCCGGATTATTTCTGCAGGAAGTTCCGGGAAAAAAATGGGATGACGCCAACAGAATTCAGAAAGAGATAACAGCTATGAAGAAGATAAAAATGACATTGAGCAAAAAAGTTGTGTTAATTTACATTAGTTGTATTTTCCTGCCGGTTTTATTGCTTGCAGTTTTTTTGCATATAAAGATTGATACGGTTTTCCAGGAACGAACCAGAGATAATCTACAGAATTCTGTTGAGAAGGCGACCGGGAATATTGAAAAAACACTGGAAGGGGCGGAAAATATTGCCGTGTCGGCGAGTATCGACGAGACATTGGTTGAGATTCTGCAAAAGGACTACGGAAGCTATGATGAGTTTTACCAGAGCTACAACAGTTCCATTACCAGTTTCTTGGAGGAAATCATGACAGCGGCTCAGGGAATGAGTGAGATACGGGTATATACGGAAAACCCGACTGTGTATAATTCTTCCGTATACCGGCGCCTGGATGAGTATCCCCAGATGGCCGTATGGCTGGAAGAACTGGAGGCAGAAGAAGGAAATGTGGAAATTGTATCCTGGGTGCGGTATAAGGATGATATTGAAGCCAGTGGTATCAGACAGCCGTCAATTGCCGTCCTTTATCAGATTCCGGTTTATAATCCGGAGTATAAGTATAAGATGGCAATCCAGATCTTCCTGTCTATGGAGCAGATTTATTATTGGCTGCAGGATACGGATACCGGCGTTCAATACTATCTGATCAATCCGCAGAATCAGGTGGTGGCGTCCACGGATCAGGAATATGAGCCTTATGATATGGTAAATTTCACACAGGCAGACCGGATTGCAGAGGGTGAGGATATTGTTACCTGCACATCCGGGCTGACAGGGACGCTGGAAGGCTGGTCCGTGCTTGGTGTTGTCGCTGCAGATGCGGCAGCGGAAGAGGTGTCCAGGATTACACTGCAGACAGGCGGCTTGATTATTTTAATTATTTTATGCTCGGCTTTCATTATGGTTCTTCTGATTCGTCCATATACAAGCCGTTTACGGATTCTGGCTAACCGCATGGAAATATTCGATGAGACAGACTTCTCACCGATTCGGACGAAGCAGTATAACGATGAGGTGGAAATTGCGATTCAGAGCTTTAACCGGATGATGAACCAGATTAATGAGCTGATTAATGAGGTTTATGCGCTTAATATGCAGAAAAAGGAATTGGAACTGGAGGGAATGCGGGCGAGGCTGAATGTTCTGATTAGTCAGGTGAATCCTCATTTCTTATTTAACACACTGAATGCAATCCTTGCGATTAGTGAAAGAAATCATTATGACGAGGTGTCGTGGACCATTGAGCACCTTGCGATTATGATGCGTAAGCTCTTGGACTGGAGTGACGATCAGGTTACGGTGCGGGAGGAGATAGAATTTATCCGAATGTATCTGGATATTGAAAAACTGCGTTTTTCCAGTCGGTTTGATTTCTCAATTACAGTTGATCCGGAAGCGGAGGAATTCAGAATTCCCAAGATGAGCGTACAGCCGCTGGTAGAGAATGCCTGCAAGCATGGTATTCATAAGATGAACGGATACGGTCAGGTGAAAGTAAGTGTAAAGAAGGAAGAGGATTCTGTGGTGATCCGGGTGGTAAATACCGGATCGAGTCTTACGCAAGAACAGATGCAGGCGCTGCGGCAGTCTGTTTTCCAGAAAAAAAGCGAGAAAGGGAAAGGCGTAGGGCTTCAGAATGTATATAACAGGGTGTTCCTTTATTATAAAGATAAGGCAGAAATGATTATGGAGGTCCATGATGGAGAAGCTTGCTTCGGATTTAAAATATATTTGGGGGGGGGTAGAAGAGAATGATTCAGATTATATTGGTAGATGATGAACCGCTGGCATTGGAATATCTGAAAAGTCTGATAGAGAAAAGGGAAGATTATCGTGTAATTGGCGCATATACGGACGCGTTGCAGGCGATGAAGGAGTCCGTTAATTTAAAACCGGATATTATTATTACGGATATCTGCATGGATGGCATTGACGGACTGGAAATGGCAGAACAGATGCGGGAAGTATGGGGAAGGGAATTTATTTTTATCATTGTAAGCGGCTATGGAAAATTCCAATATGCGAAGAGGGCATTGGAGCTTGGCATTCGGGATTATCTGTTGAAACCGGTTACAAAGAAGGAACTTTTTGAATCCCTGGATAATATAAAAGAAGAGATAGAGGGAAAAAAGTACAGGGATGAAATCCTGGAAGAAGTGGCACAGACGCAGAAACCGCCGTCGGTTAAAATGACAGGAGATCTCGAAAGACTGGCGGAAGAAATTCTCGGTTTTCATGTGGAAAATGTAGATGTTCTGCTTGGAAAACTGTTGGCAGATGATATGGGGGAAAATGAACAAACCGGAA
The DNA here is from genome assembly GCF_025567385.1 of Dorea acetigenes. NCBI lineage: Bacteria > Bacillati > Bacillota > Clostridia > Lachnospirales > Lachnospiraceae > Dorea > Dorea acetigenes. Next base: position 67,179 of record NZ_JAOQJU010000013.1, on the reverse strand, counting down.
TATGGGAAGATCTGCTGATGCTTTTATTCCGTCTGCTGGATGAAAGACTGGGCCATAGAAACGGAGAATTGCAGGTGTTTTGGCAGCGGACAAGAGAGGAAAGCGGTCTGAACAAAGAAAGTGTGGGCAAATGTGTTCACCGGAGTATTCTTAAGATTATGGAAGAAAAGGGAGCCGGCAGTGAATATCCTGTGGAATATATGAGGCTTTTTATCAGGGAAAACTACAGGCAGGATATTTCTGTACAGGAATTTGCAGAAAAATTTTATATGAATAAAGCGTATCTCGGACAGAAGTTTAAGAAAGCGACCGGCGTAAGTGTGAATGATTATCTGCAGAGAATCAGAATTGAAGAAGCGGTTCGCCTTGCGGATAGGACGGAATTGTCATGGCAGGAAATCGCTGTGCGCGTCGGCTATGTAAATTATATTACCTTTTTAAAGTATTTCGTGAAACAGAGGGGAAGTCTTCCTTCTGATTATCGGAAATAGTAAAATTGTTTATTTTTTTGAGTGATAACTATATCTTGTATAATTACAGAGGGCGAAGCTTCGGATAAACTAGAGATAAGATGGATGAAGCTTCGCAAAAAGGAGGGACATATGAGAGACGGATACCTGCCGCTGGTCTGCAAGGCTGCCGTTATCAGTATTGTGTTATTGCTGACAGGCTGCGGCGGAAATTACAGTGAAACCGAATTTCATCCTTCTGGGGAAATTTCAGAAAAATTAGAAGAGGGTACCCGAGTACTCTATGATTATGATGCAGAAGATAAGAGCCAGACGCTGTATTTTGGTTCTTGTGGGGGAGGCCGCCTGTTCTGGCAGGAGGAAGGTCATAACAGTGACAATTGTTTTCGGGTTGGTGAAAGGAAAGACGAGAGAGACGGCGTATTTCTGATGCTGGAGGATCAGGATGTTATTGGAAAATGGCTGTACGTATCTTTCTGGACTCGCCATAAAGCAGAAGAAGAGATTGCCATTGGCTGTACGCTCCAGATACAGAGACCGGATTCGGACATCGTTGAGTGGCCGGAAAGTGTCTGGACAGAACCGGTACCCTCCGGCAGATGGGTATATGTGGAGGGAAAGATTCCGGTATACGCAGACGCTTCATCGCCGCAGCTTAATTTTGAGGCGGATGGGACCGAAGACTTTATGCTGGACAATATCCGGGTGACAGTGGACGACGGCAGTACTGCAAAAATCGGATACAGAGAGAACGATTCGGATGTGGAACCGTTTTCAGATATTTTTCTGGATTTCGAAGATGGAGAAACTTATTTCTCGAACCGGGGAAATGGAACCGGAACGATTACGGCGGATGCTTACAGCGGCGAGAAAGCGCTGGCGGTGGATGGACGCACGGAGAGCTGGCATGGGGTAGAGAAGGATTTCTATGGAGTACAGATAGAGGGAAAAACCATAGAGGTAAGCTGTCGGTTGAAAAATAATTCAGACAGCCCCGCAGCCTTTGCGATTACACTGGCAGAGGAAAAATTGTCCGGAGAGGTTGTTTTTGGCGCAGTGGCACAGACGGAAGAAGTAGCGGCGGGAGAATGGGTTGAGATGAAGGGAAGCCTTCCGGTGAGTGTGGATACCGTGCGGCCCGTACTGTATTTTGAGTCCAGGGATGCATCAGCGTCTTTTATTCTGGATGATGTTTCGATAAAGGTTTCAGAAAAGGAGGATGAGTCATGAGAACAGCCGGATATCAGAAATGGCAGAAAAAGCTTGCCCGGATCCTTTTTGTGGCGATTCTTCTGGGAACGGCGGAAGTGCCGGTTATGCCTGCCACAGCGCAGACGAAAGCGATTACGGTGGACTTTGAAGATGGAGACGGCGGTTTTACCGGCCGCGGAGCGGCGGTGGCGGTTGTGACAGATGAGAACGCCTGGTCAGGAAATTATTTGTCGGTAAGCGGAGGCACAGAAAGCTGGAACGGAGCGCAGAAGGATCTGTCGGACCTGGTTTCCGGAAATGATGTATTGAAGGTTTCCGCTTATGTCAGGAATAATGAGGCCTATGAGATTACCTCTCATATGACGCTTCAGGAGGAAAAGACAGACGGGACAACCGCTTATAGTTGGATACAAGGGGATGTGGTAATAGCTCCGGGAGAATGGAAACAACTGTCGGGCACAATTACGGTGGCTTCGAATACACGGATTCCGGTTCTTTATTTTGAAACGAAGGAAGTGGGAGTTTCTTTTAGTATTGACCAGGTGGAAATCACGATAGAGACGGAGGAAAAAGTAGAGGAACCGGAAGTTGATATCGGGGAGCCCGGTGGAAGAACAATTGATTTTGAAGATGGGCAGATTTATTTTGATAAGATGGGTAATCCGGAACTTCAGATTACCCGGAGCGAAGGATATCAGGGAAGCGCGGGACTTCTCGTAAGTAATCGCTCAGAGAGCTATGAAGGACCGTTAAAAGATGTGTCTGCGTTTTTAGAAAAGGGAGAGACGCTTTCCGGAACTTCCGTTTCTGCAGCGGCGTTGGTTAAGAATCTGTCAGAAAAGCAGCGCCGCGCTGCGATTACGCTGCGGCTGACAAAAGAGGATGGAACGCAGGAATACCAGACGCTTGCGTGGGTGGAAGCGGAAGCGGGAAGCTGGGTCAGTCTTTCCTGTGAGAATGGATATACGATTGGACAGGGAGTCGCATCCGCGGCAGTTTATATAGAAGTGGAAGGAACGGATCCTTTTATTGTAGATTGTGTGAGCCTGGCAGCCGGGAAGGCAGCAAATCCGGTTCAGCCGCTGGATCCGGTTACCCCATCAGATCCGGTTACTCCGTTTGAAAATCTTCTGATTGATTTTGAAGATGGGAACCCTTGGTTTACGGACAGAGGTGATGCAAAGGGAGAAGTTGTGCCGGATGCTTTCCGGGGAGAGAAAGCACTTGCCGTAACCGGAAGGACACAGAATTGGCACGGAGTGGAGAAAGATCTTTCGCAGGCATCGCTGGAAGGAAAAGGACTTCGGTCATCCTTCTGGGTTAAGAACACCTCTTCCCGTATAGCAGATATTTATCTGACACTGCAGGAGACGGATGCAGAAGGAAATGTGAGTTATACAAGGATTGCGGGCGGAGAAACCCTTCCCGGTAATTGGATTTCCCTGGAAGGCGGTGTGAATATACAGCCGCAGACCGTTTGCCCGATGATTTACTTTGAAAGTTCTGATTCTTCTGCGTCTTTTGTAATTGATGACGTGAATCTGCAGACGACGCAGTGGATTGAGGAATCAGAAGCGCCGGACGGCAGCAATACAGACGGCGGCGCATCCGCGGCGGCGGAACAGAAGAGAAGCAGTGTAGCGCCTTTCTCTGTTCTGACGATTGATTTTGAAGATGGCAGCCCGTTTTTTGATAACCGTGGTGAGGGGAAAGCTGCAATTTCCAGCCAGGCACACGGCGGCAGTAAAGCACTTTCCGTAAGCGGAAGAACATTGAGCTGGCATGGAGTAGAGAGGGACTTTACCGACGCCGGTCTGCAGGGAAAATACTTGCATGTTTCCTTCTGGACAAAACATGAGAAGAGCGAACCGCAGGAGATTCGGTTTTGCATACAGGAAGAGGATGCGGCTGGCGAGATTTCCTATCACTGGATTGCGGCGGGTTCCGATATAAAGAAAGGCGAATGGACCCAGGTTACAGGAGAATATTTGGTGAGGGAAAAGACCGGAAAAATTGTCCTTTATTTTGAAGCGACGGATCCGGAGCTTGCCTTTTTAATCGATGATGTGGAATTAAAGTCGGATATGCAGCCTGCCGCGCAGCCTGATAAAGAAAAGAAAGAATCAGGACCGGTTTGGATCAAGAATCTGGGTCAGACTTACATTGAGACGGTAAAGAAGATTCCATGGAAGCAGGTGTCTGTCTGTGCATTAACAATTGGAATCCTTTCTGTGGGAGGGATTGGTATACAAAAAAAGCGTAAAAAGGAGATTAGAAAATTTGAAGATAAGAATATTTAAGAGATGCGCGGCGGTGCTGATGGCGGTGACGCTGACTGTCCCGGCAGCCGCGGGACTTATAGATTTCCCGGTTTATGCATCGGAAGAGCAGGGGGGAATAAAATTTCAGGATGTAACAGAAGACGACTGGTATTATGAGGTTGTGAATTACGTGAGTTCGCAGGGAATTATGACCGGTATGACACAGACGATGTTTGAACCGGCAACGGAACTGAAAAGAGCACATGTTGCAACCATCATTTACAGAATGGAAAATACCCCGGATGTGGTATATAAGGAAAAATTCTCGGATGTGCCGCAGGGAGAGTTCTATTCGGAAGCTGTTATATGGGCGAATGAAAACAAGATTATCACCGGATATACGGATACAGGGCTTTTTGAGCCGGGGAAAAATATTTCCCGTGAAGAGCTGGCCGTGATACTCTACCGCTATGCAAAGAGTAAAGAGATGGATGTTTCCGGCCGGGCAGAACTGTCAGATTTCCCGGATGAAGGAAAGGTAAGCGGTTATGCAAAGGATGCGATGGCGTGGGCGGCAGCAAGCCGGATTATTACAGGAGACCGGGGACGGCTGAATCCGCAGGGAACGGCAAACCGCGCTGAGTGCGCGGCAATGATTCAGCGATTCTGTAAACTCCTGGAAGTAAGCGTAACGATGCCGGAGGAAGGAGAACGGAATTTCTACGAACAATATAAAGAAACCGGAATTCTTTACCGGATGCGGGAGCTATACGCTGACAATTTTTCCATAGGAGTGGCGCTTGAGCCGAGAACGCTTAACGGCGAAAAGGAAAGAACGCTGATTCAGGAACAGTTTTCTTACATGACTTGTGAAAATGCTATGAAGCCCGCAGCTCTTTTGAACCATCAGAAGACTGTGGCGAGAGGGGAAGAAGAATACCCTGTTATAGAAGTGACAGAAGCAATTCCGCTTCTTGAGTTTGCAGAAGAAAACGGGATGAAACTTCGGGGCCATACGCTGGTCTGGTATAAGCAGACGCCGAAATGGCTTTTTACAGAAGGATTCAGCGACGCACCGGACGCGCCTTTGGTATCCAGGGATGTCATGCTTAAGCGAATGGAAAACTATATCTGTCAGGTAATGACATATTTTAACAGCAATTATCCGGGGCTTATCACCTGCTGGGATGTGGTAAATGAAGCTATCGATGCCAATTCGCCGGAAGAAGGACAGATGCTTGCGGAAGGAAACTACTGGTATCAGATTATCGGAGCGGACTATGTGGAAAAGGCTTTTTCCTATGCAAGAAAGTATGCGGATCCACAGCAGAAGCTCTTCTACAATGACTTTAATTGCTACGAAAAGGATGCGGCAATCTGTGAGATGGCAGGAAAATTGCAGGAAGAAGGTTTGATAGACGGAATTGGAATGCAAAGCCACATTCTTCTGGAATATCCATCGGTGCAGAATTATGAAAACACTATTCGGAAATTTGCGCAGATGGGACTGGAAATTCAGATTACCGAGCTGGACATTCAACAGACGGATAATTCTGTGGAAGGGCAGCAGAAATTGTCGGCACGTTATAAAGAGATTTTCCGTACATTAAAGCAGCTTGACGACGAAGGGATTGTCAATATAACGAATGTTACTTTCTGGGGATTGAACGACAGCCGTACCTGGCTGAATAACGGCGGAGAAACCCATTATCCATTATTGTTTGATGAAGAACTGAATCCAAAACCGGCATTTTTTGGCTCAATTCTGGACGATAGTATATAAAAATAAGTATCATATAGAAAGCCATGGAAGTTTTATGAATTATAGATTTTCATGGTTTTTTTGTCTGGTTTTTTAGGGAGAAACATAAAAAGTGTTGCTATAATAGAATTAATTATTGTAAAGGAGGAGAAGAAGGTATGAAGAAGAAACTACTTGCATTGCTATTGGCAGCGGCGACTGTTTTTAGTGCGGTTCCATCTTATGTAAGGGCAGAAGAGCCGGAAACATATGATATTGTTGCTCATTACGATATGTCACATAGTGATACAAAGCTGCTGGATCAATCCGGAAAGGGAAATGATGCTGTATTGCACAACATATCCTCATCCGATTTCAAAGAGGAGTTGGGAGATACCTTTCTGGAGCTGCCGGGAGGGAACGCGGGGGCTGACGGATCTTATATTGATCTTCCTCTGTCAATTAAGGACAGTCTTACAGATTACAAAGAGGGCTTTAGTGTGGAGATTGCCTTAATTCCACGGACGGCTCAGTATCAGTTCCTTTGGACCATCGGAACAGGGGATTCAACAGATTATCTGTTCTTTAATCCAAGGCTGGCATCCGGCAATATCAATGTTGCCATTAAGACACAGGGAGCGAACAATGCTGAAAATTCCATACCGGGTTCCGGTAATGTGATACTGGATACGAAGACATTCAGCGTGTTGACGGTAACATCAGAGGGACAGAGATTAAAATTGTATGTAAATGGCGAATTGAAAGGAACTTTGGATCACTCTCACGATCTGGATGAAGTGTTCAGAGGGAATGGAAATGTGTTAGGTTATATTGCAAAATCAAACTGGGGTGCTGACAGATATTGCGATGCCATCGTGACAGATTTTAAGATTTATAATCAGACATTAACAGACGCCCAGGTAAAAGCCATCTATGATGGAAGCAATTACGTCTATGCTTCTCAGTTAATTGAGGATGATATTGCAGCGGTGGATTTGGGGAATCTTTCTGCCGTGACAGAGGATATGACGCTTCCGGCAGCCGGTTCGGTCAATGGCTCTGTCATTACATGGAAGTCAGGAAACACGGACATTATAAGCGATGAAGGAAAGGTTACACCAGCGGATGAGACGACAAAAGTAGAGCTGACGGCGACATTTTCACTGTCAGGCGTTTCTGTTCATAAGACATATTCAGCATATGTTATAGGGAAGAATGATAAAGCAGATATTATTTTGGAGCAGTATCTGAATCTTTCTTATTATATAACTGCAGAGGATACACTTCCGCTCGAAATTCTCGGAACAGAGGTTTCGTGGACAAGCGACTGCGAAGATATTGACACAGAAACAGGAAAAATCACACCGTCAAAAGAAGGAATTACGGATGTAGGATTAACAGCATCTGTAACACTGGATGGTAAAAAGAAGGAAAAGAAATTTCAGGTAAAGCTTCTGGGAACCGACAGTGCTTATGTGTTATCTTATACAAGAGAAGCGGATGCATCCAAGGATGGAATGTATAACGATTATGTATCTGACAATATGCATCTCGGATACAGTGAAGATGGAGAGGATTATCGGGCGTTACTAAATAATACGGGTGTATTATTTGCCAAGGCCCAGGGAGAGACGACGAAGCTTTTGAAGGAACCTTATATTTTCCGTATGAAAGACGGAAGCTTCGGCGTGCTTGCAGTCCGGGTTACGCAGGGAGAGACGGCCGCGGACGAAGTGGGAACTCTTCTGTTCTTTACCTCGAAAGATCTGCTGTCTTACACGGAAGTGGGAATGATCTGGTTAGACGATACAGAGCGTATTTCTAATCCGGCCTGCGTCTATGATGCAGTGGAGGATAGTTACCGTATTACATGGACAGGTTTGGATTCCAGACTTAGCTATGCAAATGTGACAAAGGATTTCCAGACATTTACGGAAGCGGAAGTTTCTGCGCCGATACAGGCCGGTTCTGTAGAGACGGATATTCCGTATGCAATACCGGGCAATACGGTTGGAATTACGGAAGAGGAAGGAACACACCTGCTGAATAAACTGGATAAAGTGGTGAATACAACCGTGGAAAATCCTGCCGTTACAACAAAGGTTGGCGAGACGGTGGATTTGGCAGACATAAAGGTGACGGCTAATTATTCAGACGGTTCTTCGGCGGAAAAGATGGTTCTCTGGAATGAGGAAGAACTGGCTGCAGTAGATTTTGATACAGAAGGAACCTACACTGTTACCGGAAAGGTGAGACAGATTTCCGATCAGACTGATGAAAATGATCCGTTTATTGAAAGGCGTGCTGACCCGACGATCACAGAGTACAATGGAAAATATTATTTCATTGCAACGACAGAGGCGGCAGTAGACAATAATTATGGATTGTATATCCGTGAGGCTGATACCATTACCGGGCTGAACCAGGCAGAGGAGCATCTGGTATTTAATAAGGAGAAGGCTGCGGAGTATGGATACGATGCACCGACAAACCACTGGGCGCCGGAGCTTCACGTATTAGACGGTGAGCTTTATATGTTCTTCAGTGTAAATCTTGGAAGCGGTTTTAATGTACAGAGTATGCTGATGAAGCTTACCGGAGATGACCCGACGAATTATGACGACTGGGGTGATCTGCATCAGTTTCTGAATAAGGACGGCAATCCGCTTACAGAGCCTTACGGCGGTATTACACTGGACATGACTCATTTCAGCTATGGTGGAAGAGATTATGTGGCGTGGTCACAGCGTAATTTTGGAAAGAACGGCGGAACGGCTGATCTTTGGATTGGTGAAATTGACAGAAGCAAACCTTATCAGTTAATCAGCGATGCAGTGAAATTCGTGAACTGCGAGTACGGATGGGAGAGAAACCATACCTTTGTAACAGAAGGACCGAACACAATCTTCACTGACGATAAGCTGTATCTGACCTATTCCGGAGGCGCTACCGATGAAACCTACTGTGTAGGAGTGACCACCATCGACCTGAACGAAAACACAGACTTCCTTGATCCAAGTGCATGGACCAAGTGCAATTATCCGGTATTGACTGGCCTTTCTGTAGAAGGACTTTGCGGACCGGGTCACAACTCCTATGTAAAAGAAACGGACGGAACGCTGATTAATGTTTATCATGCGAAGAAAGGCATTTACGGTTCAAGAGATACCTTCCTCAGAATCGTCCACTTTGGCGCAGACGGCGCTCCGATCCTGGATATGACAGAGGAAAATGAAATTCTTCCTGAAAACAAGACAGTAACCATGACGGTGAAGGTAGAGAAGGCTGCGACGCCCGACCCGGATCCGCAGCCAACACCGGACCCGACGCCCGACCCGGATCCACAGCCAACGCCGAATCCGAAGCTTCCATATGTAGATGTGGCAGAAGGCGACTGGTTCTATAACGAAGTAGCTTACAACTACTATGAAGAGATTATGACAGGTATGGATCCGACGCATTTTGAACCATACACGATCCTGCCGCGCGCACAGTTTGCAACCATCCTTTACCGGATGAACGGTGAGCCGGGCGTAACATATACGGCGAAGTTCCCGGACGTGCCGGATAAAGAATTCTATTCTAATGCAGTTCTCTGGGCGGCTGAAGCGAAGGTTGTTACAGGCTATACGGACTCCGGTTATTTTGGAACGAACGATCCCATTACCCGGGAGCAGATGGCGGTAATGATGTACCGGTACGCAAATTACAAAGGGTACAGCACAGGCAATAAAGCAGATTTTGACAGCTTTACGGATGCTGATAAGGTAAATGCATTTGCAGAAGAGGCCATGGCATGGGCGGTAGGAAACGGAATCATTACAGGAAAGTATAATGGAACCGTTATCGATCCGCAGGGGAATGCGACCCGTGCAGAGTGTGCGATTATTCTGACAAGATTTTTAGATAAGATTGCGAAGTAAAGGAGTGAAGGTATGAAAAAAAGAAGAATCGGCTCCCTTCTGTTAGCGGCAGCGCTTGCCTTTTCCGGACTGTCTGTTCCGGCAAAGGCAGCAGAAGAGCAGAGCCAAAGCGACCTTGCGGTGCATTATGATATGACCCATGAAGGGGAGTATCTGAAAGACGTGTCCGGTAATAACCATGATGCGAAAATGTACAATATCGAAGATACGGATTTTCAAGATGTTTACGGAGATGCAGTTTTGAAGTTCCCGGGAACCAATGAGTCTTATGTGGCGCTTCCGGTTTCCATCAAGGAAGACCTGAATTATCAGGAAGCGTTTACAATTGAAATGACATTACGACCGGAAACTGCGCAGTTCCAGTTTTTGTGGACAATCGGAACGGGATTTCAGACGGATTATCTGTTTTTCAATCCGCGGCTTGCCAATGGAAGTATAAATGTGGCAATTAAGACGGATGCGGTGAATCAGGAAAATTCCATTCCGGGTGTAGGTGATGTTCAGTTAAATACGCATAAATATAGTCTGGTTACGGTAACTTCCGAGGGCAATACGCTGAAGCTTTATGTGAACGGAAATGCTATTGGAACTCTGAATCATGCGCATAATCTGGATGATATTTTCGGAGGAAATGAGGAGGGAGTCCTGGGCTACCTGGCAAAGTCTAACTGGAATGATCCGTATTGTGATGCGGAAGTTACAGATTTTAAAATCTATAATAAGACATTGACGGAAGAGGAAGTTAAGGAAAATTACACGGAAATGGAAGCGCTTCAGTCGCTTAAGGCGGACGCGGACAGCGTAAGCTTACCGGAGTATACGTTTGAGGATTTGGAACTTCCTTCCAAAGGAGCGAGGGGTTCTTCTGTTACATGGAAATCTTCTGCGCCGGAAGTGATTTCAGCAGACGGAAAGATTCAGGCGGGTATTTCGGGAACGACAGAAGTTACATTTACAGCGTCCTTTAAGGATAGTGCTTCCGGCATGGCGATTGATAAGAACTTTAAGGTACAGGTGATCGCTGATGGAGAACAGGGAAGGCTGGAGTATGTTGCAGAAAAATTTGACCTTGGAATTACTTATGTGACGGATGATATTACGCTGCCGGAGGAATTTGAAGGTCTGGCAATTTCCTGGGAAGGGAATGAACTGATTACAAATGAGGGAAAAGTAACCCGTCCTGACGAAGATACAGAGGTTGTGCTGAAAGCAGAATTCAGCTACGGCGGGGCGAAGGTTTCCAGAAACTTCCCGGTTACGGTTGCCGCAAAGCCGGCAGGCTATCTGGCTACCTATATTGCATTGTATGAATATAATATGGGATCAGAAGAAGCATTAAAGCCGACGAATTTTGATGAAAATAAAGAGACAAACTATACAAATAATGAACGTACAGATGTTATGCATTATGCTTTGTCAAAGGATGGGAAGGAGTATACGGCGCTGAATCACAGTAAAGCGGTATTATATCCGACTGGGTTATACAAGATGGGTTCCCCGTCCCTCTTCCGCAAACCAGATGGAACATATGGAGCTATTGCATCGGTAGATAATAATTCAACAGAAATTCTGGTTTATGATTCGGAAGATTTGATTTTCTTTGAGAATCAGAGAAAAGTTGAATTGAATACGCAGGGAATTATTGTAAAGAATCCTACCGTAAAATACGATAACGGAACAAAAGAATATGCGGTTTTCTGGGAAGGCGGAGACGGAAAGTCTTATAAGTCTGTGACAAAGGATTTTACATCCTTCTCAGTACCGGAAGCAGTACAGTATCAGAAAGAAACTGTCAGCGGAACACTGCCGAAATATGCGTCTGCTGCGGAATCTTCACAGTTTGAACTGACGGCACAGGAGTATGACCGTCTGGAAAAGAAATTCGGTGATATTTACAGTACGTCCGTGAATGGGCAGGTGAGCGTATCTGCAGACGGAACGGAGACGGAGGAAAGTTTCACATGGGATGGCAAAGAAAACGGCAGCATCAGCGTGAAACCGGGAAGTAAAATTACTCTGCCGGAACAGATTCAAGTTGCGTATAACGATGGGTCAGATGCGGATATGAACATTGCGTGGGATGATTCGGCTCTTGACCTGAGCAAAGAAGGCACCTATGAGATTACAGGAACCATCAGCAGTACCAGCTATGAGAGCCCTCTTGTAGAGTGCCGGGCAGACCCGCAGATTGTATATAATGAAAAGGATGGCATGTACTACTTCACCGGATCTTATATGAATGGTGATAATGAAGCCGGAAGAGGACACTACGACTCCATTATTCTCCGCAAGGCTTCTACGATTAACGGGCTGAAGGATGCCGAGGAAGTAAGAATCTGGTGGGGAGAGAGAGAAGACGGTATTGCCCCTGGAGCTTACTGGGCGCCGGAGCTTCACTATTTCGGCGGAAAATGGAGAATCATCTCTATGGCAGGCTGGGGCGCAGACCGGCAGGGAATCTTTACCTGCGAAGGCGATGATCTGATGGATCCGGATAACTGGGGATTTTCCGGGTATATTGATGTGACAGAAACAAACCATGAAACCCAGACCTCCAGAGTGAACAACTTTGATACCACATTTTTCGAGCTGAACGGAACCTGCTACTATGTAACTCCAAAGGGAGCTGATTGGAAGGGAGCGCTCTGGATTACCACTTTTGATCCGGATAATCCGACTGTACTCACGAGCGATCCGGTTATCATCTCACGAGGCGACATGGCGTTCGAGACGAATGTGCTACAGAACGGACAGAATATCCAGGAGGGCTCTGCTGTACTGTTCCATGATGACAAGATATTTATTGCATATGCATGTGCTACCGTGGATCAGTTCTATGCGACGAATGTCATCTATGCTGATATTGATGCAGATCTGATGGATCCGGACAGTTGGAGCAAATATCCATATCCGCTGCTTAGTACGGCAGATCTTACAACTACTGTAGAAGATCCGGATTATACAACGGGCAAAAAAGGTTCTTACAGCGGAACCTTCGGGCCGGGGCATAATTCCTTTACAGTAGATGAGAACGGCAATCCAGTAATTGTTTACCATGCAAGGGCATGGGGAGAGAGTTATGTGGACAGAGATGAAGACCGATATGGTCTGTTTGACGCAGGAAGACATGCTTACGCCAATTCCGTACATTTTGGGGCTGACGGGTTCCCGATCTTTAATATGACGGCAGAGCAGATACTGTCAGAAGAATTGAAGACGGTGACACTTACGGTTAAGGTAGAGAAGGCTGCGGAGCCTGATCCGGATCCGACGCCAGACCCGGATCCACAGCCAACCCCAGACCCGACGCCGGACCCGGATCCGAAGCTTCCATATGTAGATGTGGAAGAAGGCGACTGGTTCTATGATGGAGCATACTACAACTACTTTGCAGGTACTATGACGGGTACAGATACGACTCATTTCTCACCATATGAGATTCTGCCACGTGCGCAGTTTGCAACCATTCTTCACAGAATGGAAGGAAAACCGGATGCAGCGTATACGAACAGATTCCCGGATGTGCCGGATGGACAATTCTATTCAACGGCAGTTCTCTGGGCGGCAGAGGCGAAGGTGGTTACGGGTTACACAGATTCCGGCTATTTTGGAACGAACGATCCGATTACCCGTGAGCAGATGGTAGTTATGATGTACCGCTATGCGGATTATAAGAAATATGATATATCAAAGAGTACAGATATCAGCAGTTTTTCCGATGCAGGACAGGTAAGTGAATTTGCAGAAAAGGCTATGAAGTGGGCGGTAGAAAATGGAATCATTGAAGGGAAAAAGAATACAGATGGTTCTTACCGTCTTGACCCACAGGGCAGCACAAGCCGTGCAGAATGCGCAATTATTATCCAGAGATTTATGGAGAAGTTTGGCAAATGAAAATTACACCTTTTAAAGAAAAATCCACCTTTTTCTCTTGAGAGTAGAAGTATAATATAAGCGAGTAATTACGTAGAAGGAGGAAGTATGAGAATGAAGCGTAGAATACTGGCAGTTTTGCTGGCGGCAGCCACAGTACTTACTTCAGTTCCTGCCTATGCGGCGGAACCCGTAGAAGCAATGGGTGAAAATTGTGTTATGCAGTTGGAATTTGAGGGAAATGTGGCCGACAGCATTGCGAGTGAGCGGCAGACCGTCGTGAAGAAATGGTCGGGAGATGAGAGCATAAATGCGCAAGAAGGTACCGATTATCAGTTTGTTGAAGGAATTATAGGAGAAAAGGCGCTCCAGTTGAATGGAGGAAGTTATTTAAGTCTTGGAGCGGAAGCAGATTTAAATCCGTCCAACCTGACTTTTTCTTGTTGGATTAATCCGCAGGAAAAGATGACCGGTGAGCAGATTCTTGTCTGGAATAAACAGTTGTGGAATCAGGATGGCTGGTACTTAAGTTCCCTCAATGATGAAGAACCGCTGGTACTTTCTATCGGTACCAGAGTGTATGAAGTACATATGAGTGGAACCAGAGACGAATTTTTCCCGGCAGGGGTGTGGACGCATATTGCGGTTACATTTGACAATGAGACAAAAAAAGTAACCATGTACAGAAATGGTGAGTCTCAGTTTGTTTCAACCGGAACTACTGCAGATCAGATTGTTGACAATGGTGCGGAGAAGGCAATTGGTTATAATGGTTCTGAGTATAAAGGCTCTTATCTGAAAGCAAGGCTGGATCAGGTGATTTTACTGGATACTGCTGCGAATGCGGACCAGATTGCCAAACTGTATGAAGAGGGCAAAAAAGAGATGACGGATGCAGAGATTGTCGTGGCTGATAAATCTATCCTGAATCCTTTTAGCGGGCTGAACACATCTGCTATTACGGCTGATATCAGCCTTCCGGAAAAGGGAGCGAACGGAAGTACGATTACCTGGGAAAGTACGGATAAAGATGTGATTTCTGAAACAGGAAAGGTGGTACGCCAGGCAGAGGATACAGAGGTAACGCTTACGGCAGTGATTAAATCCGGGGATGTGGAAGATACAAAATCCTTCACGGTAACGGTAAAGAAAAAACCACAGCTTACGGAAGAAGAGCAGCTTTGGGTAAGTTATGATATGACGGTAAAAGACGGTAAGCTTGTTGATAGCCAGGGAAGAGGAGACGCTGCGCTGGTCGGACTTTCTGCTGCGGACGTGACGACTGCTGAAAATGGAGAGAAACAGCTTAACTTTACAGATAATGCAAATCATTCCAAATATGTAAAGCTTCCGCAGGAGATTATTGAGCAAGGTGACGAGAGTTTCACAATAGATATGAAGTTTAATACTTCCCAGAAGGCTTTCGCATGGATTTTCAACCTGGGAACAAAGGGTACTGCGGACTATGTGTTTCTGAATCCGATCCGCGCATGGGGACCGACCGTGCTTTCCGTTAAATCCAGCGTGGTTTCCGGTGATGAACATAATGTTGATGTAGGGGATGTGATTGAAGCGGGAGCAGATACCGTAGCTACAATGGTATTCAATGATAATCAGACAGCCCAGCTTTATATTAATGGAAAATTGATTGGAAGTGTGAATCACGGGTGTAACATTACGGATATTCTGGAAAATGGCGTAACAGATCCTGCGGATGCAATCGGATATCTGGGATTATCTCTTTACGGGGCTGACCCGGGATATGAAGGGACGATTTCACGGTTTGATGTATATAATTATGCCATGACAGAAAAAGAAGTCGCTCTGCTGTATGTAGATAAGTATTTACAGATGGCGGATGAAGAACGTGTGGCGGCAGATGTTGCTGAGCTTAAGAAAAACCTGAAAGAGGGCGAACTGACAGCGAGTGAGCTGGAACTTCCGGATATGGGTATGAACGGAAGTAAGATTGTGTGGGAAAGCAGTAAGAAAGATGTCATTGCAGAAGACGGCGCTGTGACGCGTCCGGCAATTGGTAAGCCGGATGAAGCTGTTACACTTACCGCTACGGTATCCAGAGGAGAAGTAAGCCAGAAAGTTACTTTTGATTTCAATGTACTTGCGGTTACGGAAATGCAGGGGATGGAAGATTTTGAACTGGGAACTGTGGATGTAACCAATTCTTATTATGCTCAGATTTCTCAGAAGGATATTGATTTCCTGAAGACATTTGATGCAGACAGGCTGTTGTCCAGATTCCGTGAGACGGCCGGTCTGGATACCAAGGGTGTCGGCCCTTATACCGGATGGGAGAACAGCTACATTGGCGGCCATACGCTTGGACATTATATGACGGCGTGCGCGCAGGCATATCTGACGGCGGATAATGCAGGAGACAAGGCCTGGATGAAAACGCAGCTTGATACCATTATCAGTGGACTGAAAGCGTGTCAGGACGCAGTTGGCACAGGATTTATTTTCGGTGCGCAGATTGAAGACAAGAATAATATTGAAAAGCAGTTCGATATTATGGAAGGAACTGCCAGCGGAGGCAACTGGGTGCCGTGGTACACCATGCATAAGATTCTGGCAGGTCTGGTGGATGTATACAAATATACCGATAATGATGAGGCACTTGCCGTAGCTTCTAATCTTGGCGATTGGATTTATAACAGGGTCAGCAAATGGGATGACAGTATGAAGAGAAGAGTTCTCGGGATTGAGTACGGCGGTATGAACGACTGTCTCTATGAGCTCTATAAATATTCAGGAAAAGCAGAACATGCTAAAGCGGCTGCGCAGTTCGATGAGACGTGGCTGTTTGAATCCGTACTTTCCGGAAATGCCAATGTGTTAAATGGCAAACATGCCAATACGCAGATTCCGAAATTTGTAGGAGCATTAAACCGCTACCGTACTTTAAATGGACAGATGCTGGACGGTGAAGAGGTAGATGCAGAAATCTATCTGGAATACGTAGAAGCTTTCTGGGATATGGTTGTGAATAAGCATACTTATATTACCGGAGGAAACAGTGAGTGGGAGCACTTTGGCGCAGATAATATTCTGGATGCAGAGCGTACCCAGTGTAACTGTGAGACCTGTAATACTTATAATATGTTGAAGATGACCCGGGAGCTTTATAAGATTACCGGAGACAAGAAATATGCTGATTACTATGAAAACACTTTCATCAATGCGATTATTTCTTCTATTAATCCGGAGACGGGTATGACAACCTATTTCCAACCAATGGCTACTGGTTATTTTAAGGTATATGGTAACACAGATGTAAATAAAAACCAGTTCTGGTGCTGTACCGGAAGCGGTATGGAGAATTTCACCAAGCTTGGCGACAGCATTTACTACAAGAAGGGTAAGAACCTTTATGTAACGCAGTATTTAAGTTCTGAGGCAGAGTGGAAAGAGCAGAATATAAAACTGACGCAGACAACTTCGATTCCGGATAAGGATACATCAAAGTTTACAGTTCATGTGTTAGGCGGAAAATCAGCAGATATGAATCTGTATCTGAGAATCCCGGATTGGATTGCCGGAGAGCCGACGGTAACGGTAAATGGGAAGAAGGAAGAGGTTGTAGTCAGCGGTGGATATGTCTGCCTTGACAGAGAATGGGCGGATGGAGACACAGTAGAGATACAGCTTCCCATGGAAGTACGTGCTTATGGCCTTCCGGATGACGAAACCGTGTTTGGTTTTAAATATGGTCCGGTGGTTCTCAGTGCAGAACTCGGGACAGAGGAAATGGATAAATTCTCAGGATGCGGCGCCAGTGTTATGCTTCCGGGAAGCAAGATTGTAAATGGTTCCCAGGCGATGCCAAAAGATGGAAAACGTGCGGTACTTGGAACGGAAACATTGTCTATTGAAGAAACAACAGCAGAAGATTTCATTGAAAATATCAATGAATATCTGGTAAGAGTGGATGATGGCGACGAGCTTCGTTTTGAACTGAATGGGACAGACCAGAAGCTTGTGTTCTCCGCACATTACAGACAACATACACAGCGTTATGGAATTTACTGGTATTTCACAGGAAATGACCTTGATCCGGCTGAGGCAGAAGCAAGAATTCTTGCACAGAAGGAAGAAGGACGAACCAATCAGGTTAAGATTGACGTAACAAAGGCCGGATACGGACAGTATGAATTTGACGACCTGCATCAGTTGTGGGAAAATGGATCCCAGGGTACATCCAGCGACAATGAGCTGAATGGGATGACATCCCGTTATGCTGTGGCAGATAAAGATTTCTCTTACCGTATGGCGGTTAATAAAGAAAAAGATAATTATATTGTTGCAAAACTTGCAAAGATTGATAACGGCAAGACTCTCAAAATTACAATTGAAGGTCAGATAATTTATGAAGAGGTTCTGAATTACAGCGGTGATGATGCGATTTATGAAGTTAAGATTCCGATACCGGATGAGATTGTTCAGAAAGCACAGACCGTAAGTGTAACGGAAGGTGACGGAAATCAGAAAGATTATGATGTGCTGCGGATTTATTTCTCAGGAAAAGCCGGTGAGAATTCTGCAAGGCTGGTAGAGGAAGTGTATATTGCGACCGGATATTCCAATCATGCAGAGATTGAAAGTATGCAGTCAGATGTTGGAACGACAGATTTTGATGCGGCAACAAAGACTTATACGGTCACTGTACCGGAAGAGACAGAGAAAGCTGCCATTACAACAAAGATTGCGGATACATATGGTTTGCTCTATATAGACGGAAAACTGGTGAATGACTCTATTGCACAGAAATTTGACGTAAAAGATGAGGCTTCTGTAATGACATTCCGGGTTTATGGAGAGGATCATGAAACTTATGCAGATTATACGGTGAAAGTGGTAAGACAGAAAAAGACAGAAGAGCCGGAAGCAGAGATTGTATCGCTTGCTGTTACGGCACCGGAAAAGACGGAGTATAAGAAGGGTGAAAATCTTGATTTTACCGGAATGAAGGTAACTGCTAACTATAGTGATGGTTCAGTAAAGGACATTGCAGTAACGGACTGCGAAGTAAGCGGCTATGACAAGACTAAGACCGGCGAACAGACGGTAACAGTAACGTACGAAGGAAAGACAGCGACCTTCAAGGTAACAGTGAAGGAAGCAGAGAAACCGGATACAACAGACAAAACGGCACTGGAAGCAGCGGTTAAGGCAGCAATAGCGGATACCGAGAAAGCTAAGTATACGGAAGAAAGCTGGGCAGCTTACGAAGAAGCTTTGAATCAGGCGAAAGAAGTATTGGCAGATGCAGATGCAACACAGAAAGAAATTGATGATGCGGCTGCAGCGCTTGACAAAGCGGCAGAGGCTCTGGAAAGCAAGGGACTGCCATATGTAGACGTAGTGAAAGATGACTGGTTCTACAATGCAGCATACTACAACTACTTTGCAGGAACCATGACGGGTACAGATCCTACGCATTTCTCACCATACGCAACGCTGGTACGTGCACAGTTTGCAACGATTCTTTACCGTCTTAATGGGGAACCGAAAGTAGAATATGAAACAAAATTCCCGGATGTACCGGATGGACAGTTCTATTCAAAGGCAGTCATCTGGGCGGCTGAAGCGGAGGTCGTTACGGGTTATACAGATTCCGGATACTTTGGAACGAATGATCCGATTACCCGTGAGCAGATGGTAACGATGATGTACCGTTACGCGAAGCATATGGAATATGAATCTGAAGAACCGACCGATATCAGCGCATTTACAGACGCTGATAAGGTAACGAAATTTGCGGAAGAGGCAATGAAGTGGGCAGTAGCCAACGGAATCATTGCCGGTAAAGAAAATGAAGATGGTTCTTACCGTCTCGACCCGCAGGGTGACACAAGCCGTGCAGAATGCGCGATTATTATCCAGAGATTCATGGAGAAGTTTGAAAAGTAAATAAGTGAAGTAAATGAAGTATAGAATTCCTGGCGATATTCCTTGTCATAATAGTAAGACAGTGGGATGTTGCCGGGAATTTTTGATTGTGAAAGAAGAAACGGAGATTATCCGCTTTAATGGTGACATGTGTAGCGAAAAATGCTAATATGTGCGTAAGAAAAAATGCAATTCAGGAGGGTGATATGAGGCGCAGTACATATGACAGGCTGGAAATGGTATACCAGAAGTTTAAAGGATATATAGGAACGCAAGAGCTTCTGAAAGAAGGGTTTTCAAACCGCCAGATAGCGGTCATGGCAGAAGAGGGGCATCTGGAAAAAGTATGTCATGGATATTATTGGCTGGCAGGAAAAAAGGAAGCGAAACCATCAGACTATAAATGCATAGAAGTCTGTCTTAGCGACCCCAGGGCGATCGTTTGCATGGACAGCGCTCTCTATTATCAGGGTATGCTTAAAGAAGAGCCGGAATATTTGTCTGTTGCCACGGCGCGGACGGATCGTAGCTTGCTGGGTATGGCTTTTCCGATTACACGGCATTATTTTTCGACGAATCATTACTTAATAGGTGCGAGAAAAAAAGAGACGGAATTTGGCTGCTATAATATCTACGACATTGAGCGGAGTATCTGCGATATGCTTCGTCTGGAATCGTATATTGATACAGAGATCGTAGATAAGATAAAAGCGAATGAGGAACAATATAGACGTATATTGAGATATGCAGAGCCACTGCGGGTAAAACAGCAATTATAGAGTTATGGATTATTTTTTTAACAATATGCAAACACAAATATACATTGAAAATACAAGAGATAATCGAGAAAAACAGATATGCAGGGTATCGATGTATATGATACTGTTTCATAGGAAGATATCCGAGGATTCTGCAATTGTAATTATATGGAGGTACATAGCAATCGCATGGATGAAAAAAAGATTGGAAAATTAAAAAAACTTTTTGATGATGTTATTCATATATCAGAAGATGGAGCAATTGAATTTTGGTATGCCAGGGAATTGCAGCCATTGTTAGGATATTCCAGGTGGGAAAATTTCGAGTTAGTTATAAAGAAAGCGATGATATCTTGTGAGAATGCAGGTGGAAATGTAAACGATCATTTTCGTGGCGTCACGAAAATGATAAAATTTGAATGCAAGAGAGAAATTAAGAGAGTCTGAAAAAAGGTTGTCTCAGAATATTTACGAACGTGGAGTGGATGATGCTGGCTTTGGAAGAATAAGATCCAAGGGTGACCAGGCGCTTTTTGGCGGATTTACTACAAAGGACATGAAAGAACGTCTAAGAGTAAAAGAGAACAGACCTCTGGCAGATTTCCTTCCAACATTGACCATAGCTGCTAAAAATCTGGCAACAGAAATGACTAATTATAATGTGGAACAAAAAGAATTATATGGCGAAGCTCCTATAACAGATGAACATGTTCAGAATAATTCAAGTGTAAGAGAGATGTTGGGACAGAGAGGAATAAAGCCGGAGGATTTGCCCCCGGCAGAAGACCTGAAAAAGTTGGAACGCAGAGTGAAAAGAGATGAGAAGAAGTTAATGAAAGGATAAAAAATCTTTGATCCTTACTTGACAGCAGCATATGCGAAGCTGGTAGAAGCGGAGGTATTAAGCGTTTCCGACAGTGACCGGAAGGAACTTTGGCAGTTGCTTAAGTAAAATGCAGAATGAGCCGGGCAGTGGAAAGGGTACAGAGAATGAAAAAATGGCGGTAGGTTTTCCATAATATTTCTGTACAATAGAAAAATAAACTGCCCATTGGTATTGAGAATTTTGAAAAGCTGCAGACAGAAGGTTTTTACTATGTAGATAAGACAAACCTTATTAAAGTTATGCTTGCGGAGCAGGAGAATTAAGTTTCAATTAAAGTTGTCAAAGTGTGCATATTGATAAATATCCCGGATTTCTTCCGGCATGGTCTCCGGAGTGAGAGAGCGAAGCCGCTCCTCGTTTCCGTCTTTGATTGCCTGCTCATAATACCAGCATTTGTATTTCAACATGGCGAGAACGCGGTTCATACGTGCAATCTCGGCTTCTGCCTGTTCCTTTTGCCTTATGAACAGATCCCGGCGCTGTGGGTAAGTTTCGCTGCCCTGACCGCACCATTCTATAAATTGTTTGATGTCTTTGATTTCAAGACCTGACTTTTTCAGGCATTCAATAACCCGAAGGGTTTCAAGTTCTGCTTCACCGAATCTGCGGATCCCGGAAGTGCGCTTTATATTTGGAAAGAGTCCTTCTTTGTCGTAATAGCGCAGTGTTGAGATTGGCAGTCCAAACATCTCAGATACCTGTCCGATTGTATACATATTCATCCTCCTGTGCAGTTGCTGTTTATAGCACCTTTGTGCAAAGTTTTTTGAAAAATAATCTTGACCTAAAGTTAGGTTTACGTTCTACAATGATTTTAACAAATAAAAACAGAACTGTCAAAGGAGAGAAAGAATTATGAATGGAAATTTTACTTATTGTAATCCTACCAAACTTTATTTTGGAGAAGATTCTCTGAATTCGCTGAATACGGAACTGCCAAAATATGGGCGCAATGTAGTATTAATCTATGGCGGCGGCTCAATTAAGAAGAATGGAATCTATGAGGAAGTTGTTTCTATTTTAAAGAAAAATGGGAAAGAGGTTGCGGAGATTTCCGGTGTTATGCCCAATCCTACCCTTGCCAAATTGTATGAGGGTGTTGAGATTGCAAGAAATCACCAAGCGGACTTCATTCTGGCCGTAGGCGGTGGTTCGGTCTGCGATTATGCAAAGGCGGTGTCTGTGTCTGTTCATTGTGAAGATGATCCGTGGCAGAAGTATTATGTTCGTTTTGAAGAACCGGAATGTGAGACGATTCCGGTGGGGTGTGTGCTGACAATGGTAGGAACTGGTTCGGAGATGAACGCTGGTTCTGTGATAACGAATCAGGAGACAAAGCAGAAAATCGGCCATGTTTTTGCAGACGAGGCGATTATGCCGAAGTTTTCGATTCTGAATCCCCGCTATACCATGACCCTGCCGCATTATCAGATGGTTTCCGGTATTTATGACATTTTCAACCATATTTGCGAGCAGTACTTTTCGGGAGAGGATGACAATACCAGTGATTACATCAGTGAAGGACTGATGCGATCTCTGTTACATTCCAGTCGGATTGCGAATGAGAATCCGCAGGACTATGAGGCGAGGAGCAATATTATGTGGACGGCAACATGGGCACTGAACACGCTGGTGGCAAAAGGAAAAACTACTGATTGGATGGTTCATATGTTGGGACAGGCAGTGGGAGGTTACACCAATGCGACCCACGGTATGACGCTTGCTGCGGTTTCTCTGCCGTATTATCGATACATTCTGCCTTATGGGCTGGCGAAATTTAAGCGTTTTGCGGTAAATGTATGGGATGTGGATCCGGAAGGAAAGGATGACCGCCAGGTTGCAGAAGAAGGACTTGCGGCAATGGAGAATTGGATGAAAGAGCTGGGACTTGTGATGAATATCCGTGAGTTGGGAGCCGATGAAGCAATGATTGAAGGAATTGCTGACGTAACACTTGCCATGCCAGGAGGATACAAAGTACTTGACCGGGAGGAAATTGTACAGATTCTGCGGGAGAGTCTTGTATAGAAAAGTGCAAGTTACCATTCACAGCACCCCACCAGCATGCGCACTCGTCGTATCTTCGATACTCCAGTCTTACTCCTGACGGAGCTAAGACTGCTTATGCGGGTGGGGTGACTGCTCCACAGTCCGGATTTGAATAGTAATGAGTGCAAAATATTTAACAAAAATGAATAAAAAAGCGCATGGAATGTTTTGGAGAAAAGTGATATAATGTTCTGCAAGAAAAGTAGGGAGGAGAAAAATTTATGAAGCAGCAATGGAAAAGAGCAGCGGCATTCTTTCTGTCAATCTGTCTGCTCTTTAGTGTTATGCCTGTGACTGCATCGGCGGCAGTATCAGATGATGTGCGAATCAGCATCTCTGATATGACGACGGAGTATATGGCGAATCCCATTGGCATTGAAACAGATTCCGTGCATTTTGGATGGAAGCTGGAGTCCAATGGAATTGGTACGAAACAGACGGCATATCAGATTCAGGTTACAGAGAGCGGCACATCGAAAGCCGTATGGGACAGCGGCAAAGTTGAGAATGACAAGTCTGTCGGTATATCTTATGGAGGCGAGGCACTGGCGGAAGGTACGGCTTATGACTGGACGGTGAAAGTCTGGACAGAGACGGGCAGTGAAGTACAATCCGGTACGGCTTCATTTGAGACAGGAGTTACAAATCAGCAGGCATGGAAAAATGCGGCGTTTATCCGTATGAATAAAAGTTCCGCGGCCCCGGTTTTCAGAACAGAACAGAAGCTGGATGGCAAGGTAGAATCTGCAAGACTTTATATTACGGCGATTGGTGCATATCAGGCATATGTAAATGGAAGCCGGGCAGGTGTGCAGGAAGACGGTGAGACCGTTTATCATCACATGAACCCGGGATACGGCAATAGAAATATCAGTATGGGCTATCAGGCTTATGATGTAACCTCCATGCTGGAAGAGCAGGATACAGCCGTGGTTTCCGTGATTGGAGGAACCGGGTGGAATGACGGAAACGGCGGAACGAATATCGGCGCCACATCCGCACAGCCTGCGGTGAAGGCGATGCTCCGGATTCGTTATGCGGACGATACGGTGAAAGACATTGTTACCAATACGACTGACTGGAAGGGAACACTGGACAGCGGTATTACTGCCAACGGAGTATATTATGGTGAAGATTACGACGCGCGTATAGCAGAAGAACTGGGTGATTTCACGAAAGCAGGTTACGATGACAGCGCGTGGGTGAATTCCCTGACAGAGGGGAATGATACGCAGACTCCTGTGATTCATCAGGAATTTGCGGCACAGGAAAATGTAAAATATGCACAGCTTGTTGTAGAAGAAATCGGACCCGGCACAAAGGGAGATAACGAGAACCGTCTGCAGATGATGGAGCTGGAGCTTAAGGATTCCCAGGGAAATAATGTGGTGAGCGGGCTTGCACCGAAGGTATCCAATACATTTACATGGGGAACGCAGTGGACAGAAAGTAATCTGACAGATGGAGATTACGGAATTGACAGTGACAGAGGATATTCCTCAGAGCAGGTGGCAAGCGGACAGACCTCTTTTACGTTGGAAACACCGATTACAATTGAATTTGCATTTGACAGTGCAGTGTCTGTGGAAAGTCTGGACATTTATCCGCGAATCAAGGGAGAACCAATCAGCGGAAATGAGTGCGTCAACTATCCGAAGAAATACAGCCTGAAGGTTTCGGAAAACGGGACAGATTGGACGACTGTGGATACTTATCAGGTAGATAGCCTGCGCAATACTGTCAGCTATCCGGAGACGGACAGCGAGGGAGTCTATTCTGAGGCAGATTTCGGGGAAGTGACAGCACAGGATGTGAGAGTTGCCGTCTATGCGGTAGGCCCGGCGGTTATGGAGGATAATGAGAATCGTCTGCAGATTATGGAATTGGAACTTCTGGATTCTGCTGAGAAAAATGTGGCGGCAGGAGTTACTCCAACAATATCCAGAAATTTTGAATCGGCTCCCCAGTGGAGTGCGGCGAACCTGACAGACGGAGACTATGGCCTGAAGAATAATGCGGGCTTTACCACGGAGATATTGGATTATGGGAATGAAGTCCTGGATATGGAGGACAATCCGATTACCATTGATTTTCATTTTAACCAGGCGGTTACCTTCTCGGGTATGAAGTTGTACGCACGTACGGACAAGGAATCTATTTATTACGGAGTTTGCCCGAACTATGCGAAAATCTATTCTATCCAGACGTCTTCAGACGGCGGTAAGACCTGGAAAGATATTGACGGTGCTTCAAAACTGGATGCGGGTACGCTGAAGAATACGGTGCTGTCAGGAAAGACGGCCATGTCGACCACCACTTATTCCGGCGAGATACGTGCGCAGGCGGCGACACCGGGCAAAATTATTGACAAGTTTTCAAAAGAACCGGTATCCTGCGTGCTTTACACCGGACAGGCGGCCAATTCTTCTCTGGCAGGCGGCGAAGTAAATGTAGATAAATATTATGCATACGAAGAGCCGGAGGATGCTCTGTATGCAGGAAAATATGAGGCTGTTTCCGAGGGAGAAAATATCCTTGGGGACGGAATCACTCTGAAAAAGGGACAGACGATGATCGTAAATCTGGGACAGAATATGACAGCTATCCCAGAGGTGGAATTTGCGGCTGAGCGGGGAACCCGACTTACCATGCGGTTTGCGGAAATGCTGAATGACGGAAGCGCTTCCGGAAACGGCGCTACACAGGCGGACGGACCGAAGGGTTCTATTTACCAGAAGAGCCTGAGAAATGCAAGGTCGGCGGTTAAGTATACCTTTGCCGGAGACGGGAAAGAGCATTATCAGACAACGATGTCCTTCTTTGGATATCAGTACATAGAATTTACTGCAACGGATGACGTGACGATTTATTCTGTAAAATCAAAGGCGCTCTCATCCATAACAGAGCAGACCGGAAATATTGAGACAAATAATGCGAATGTAAATAAATTGTTCTCCAATACTTTATACGGACAGATGAGTAATTATTTTACGACGTCTACGGATTGCCCGCAGCGTGATGAGCGGCAGGCGTGGAGCGGAGACACACAGGCATTTGCACAGACGGCAGTTTATAATTTTAACTCCGTGGCATTTCTGAATGAGATTCAGGACATTTTGTCAGAAAATACGCTGATAAAAGGATATACGCCTTCCGTATTTGACGATATGAACGGATACTTCAGTACCTGGGCGGCAGGCTGGAGTGACGTAGAGATTATTGATCCATGGGTGCTTTACAGCCAGACCGGAGATACTTCTGTTCTGGAAGAGAACTGGGATGCGATGGTTCACTATATGGATTATATGAAGGCGCATGAAAGAGGCGCAAACCAGGCGCCGATTGATCTGGGAGCCGACAGAAATTATGGCGATTGGCTGTCCTTCCAGGGAACTTCGGTAGAAGTTATTTCTGACTATTACTATGGTTATATGGCACAGTTGATGGCGAAGATTGCGGGCGTCCTGGGCAATACGGAGAAGCAGGCGGCTTATGAGCAGCAGTTTGAAGATATTAAGGAGACCTTTTTAAAGACACATGTAACATTTAACGATGGTAATCTTGTGATTAAATCAGGTACAGGAGATATGCAGAGATACCAGTTCATGTGGTGGGCAGGAAAAGGCGGAACCTGGGAGGATAATTCCCAGACAGCGCTGCTCTGGATGCTGAAACTGGGATTCTATGACAGTGACGAGATGCGTGATGCGGCGAAAGAGCTGCTGATAGAGAATATTAAAAATGAAAATCCGGCAGCAGGCAGTATTCGGGCTAATTATGGGAAAAATACGCTTGCGGTTGGGTTCCTTGGCTCCAATGTAATCACGCCGGTGCTTTCAGATATAGGAAGCAGCGATGTGTCCTATGATCTGCTCCTTCAGGATGAACAACCGTCCTGGCTCTTTGAAGTAAAAGCAGGGGCAACGACCATCTGGGAGAGATGGAATTCCTATACGCCGGGCGTGGGATTCGGCGACAGCGAGATGAACTCCTTTAATCACTATGCATACGGTTCTGTGGTAGAATGGATGTACCGTTACATGGCGGGGATTGCCGCGGACGAAGAAAATCCGGGATTCAAGAATATTATTTTACAGCCGACGCCTGACACAGGAGAAAAATATAACGACGAAGAACGTATTCATTCCGTGGATGCTTCTTACGAATCTTATTATGGAAAGATTGAATCTCAGTGGAAGAGTACAGATGGCGAACTTACCTCCTACCATACGGTAATACCGGCAAATACAACGGCAGTTCTGTATCTCCCTGTAAAAGAGAACGCACTGGACGGTTTCGAGGCGCTGACCGGTATGTCCTATGAAGGCATGGAAGAGCACAATGGATTGGAAACGGCGAAATTCGTGCTGGAATCCGGCGGATATGATTTTAGTGTGAAGGATGGAAAGCTGACAGCAGTTTACGCGGAAGGTTATGTAGGACAGGAGGATGGAGACGATCCGGTTGTGGTAGAATCCATTACGGTAACAGCACCGACGAAGACAGAGTACACAGCAGGAGAAGAGCTTAACCTTGACGGAATGAAAGTTACTGCAAAATACAGCGACGATACAACAAAAGATATTGCGGTAACGGATTGCAAAGTAAGCGGTTATGATAAGAATAAGACCGGAGAGCAGACAGTAACAGTAACATATGAAGGAAAGATAGCTACCTTTAAGGTTACAGTGAAGGAAGCAGCGAAACCGAATGATACAGACAAGAAGAAGCTTGAGGCGGCAATCAAAAATGCAGTTCCGGATACTAAGAAGGATCATTATTCAGAAGCGAGCTGGGCAGCTTACGAAGAAGCTTTGAAGAAGGCAGAAGAAGTATTTGCAGATACGGCCGCAACGCAGAAAGAAATTGATGATGCGGCTGCAGCGCTTGACGAAGCGGCAAAGGCTCTGCAATGGAAAAAACTTCCATATGAAGACGTAGTAGAAAATGACTGGTTCTACGATGAAGTGGCTTACAACTATTACGAAGGAACTATGACGGGTATGGATGATACGCATTTCGCGCCATACACAACACTGGTACGTGCACAGTTTGCAACGATTCTTTACCGTCTCAACGGGGAACCGAAAGTAGAGTATGAGGCGAAGTTCCCGGATGTACCGGATGGACAGTTCTATTCAAAAGCAGTTACCTGGGCGGCCGAAACAGAAGTTGTTACGGGTTATACAGATTCCGGATACTTTGGAACGAATGATCCAATTACCCGCGAGCAGATGGTAACCATGATGTACCGCTATGCGAATTACAAAAAGTACAAATCCGAAAAACCAACCGATATCAGCGCATTTACAGACGCTGACAAGGTAACGGAGTTCGCAGAAGATGCAATGAAGTGGGCGGTAGGCAACGGAATCATTGCTGGAAAAGAAAACGAAGACGGTTCCTATCGTCTTGACCCACAGGGAGGCACGAGCCGTGCGGAATGTGCAATCATTATCCAGAGATTTATGGAAAAGTTTGAGAAATAAAAAAGTATTAGTTCAGCCCGCGCCATTCGCAAAACACATCTGCGATGCTTCTCCGCTGCTATGCAGCTATTTTTGCTCATAAAATGGCGCTCCGCTCATAAGCCGGATCGTGTGTTCATTCATGCAAGCATGATTCACCCACAATCCGACTTATGGCTGAACTTTGAGAAATAAAAAATTAATAAAAACTATTGCAAAATAATTAGTTATATGCTATCATAGACTTCGGTCGCTGTGGAGATAATAGTGACCGAAGTTTATATGGCTCCATGGTCAAGCGGTTAAGACATCGCCCTTTCACGGCGGTAACCCGGGTTCGATTCCCGGTGGAGTCATTCGTTATCAAGTATTAAGGCAGAGCGCTGATTACAAATCAGCTGCCTTCAGATACATCATGCCGATGTGGCTCAATTCAGTGAGATTGACCGCGTCAATCGAAGGCAGAGCGCTGATTACAAATCGGCTGCCTTCGGAATACATCATGCCGATGTGGCTCAATTCAGTGAGATTGACCGCGTCAATCGAAGGCAGAGCGCTGATTACAAATCAGCTGCCTTCAGATACATCATGCCGATGTGGCTCAATTGGCAGAGCAGCTGATTTGTAATCAGCAGGTTATCGGTTCGAGTCCGATCATCGGCTTAGTTCCTATAAGGGACTTTTTGTTTTGGACCTTTAGCTCAGTTGGTTAGAGCAATCGGCTCATAACCGATCGGTCCTGGGTTCGAGTCCCCGAAGGTCCATTACAAGGCCCAGTGGCTCAGTTGGTTAGAGCGCCGCCCTGTCACGGCGGAGGTCGAGAGTTCGAGTCTCTTCTGGGTCGTTAGCATCGCAAGATGTGAAGACAAACAATTTGATGATTGGGATCTTAGCTCAGCTGGGAGAGCATCTGCCTTACAAGCAGAGGGTCACAGGTTCGAGCCCTGTAGGTCCCATTATACAGCAGGAAGCTGTTGTATAAGAATGCCGGCGTGGCGGAACTGGCAGACGCACAGGACTTAAAATCCTGCGGGACTTATACTCCCGTACCGGTTCGATTCCGGTCGCCGGCATGAAAGAAAAGTCTTAGATCCTTTTAAGGATTTAAGGCTTTTTATAATATAGGAAATTTGAGGCGGACTTGTCCGCTTTGTTTTGGCATTAAGAAAGGAATATATAAAATGGCGGTGAAGAAACAGGAAGTATCTCTTGGAGAAGAGAACTGGACAATGGAAATTCGTCCCAAAGCTTCTTTTTTTCAATTTAATTTAAAAGAAATTCTGGAATACAGGGATTTGATTATACTGTTTGTTAAGCGGGATTTTAAGACGATGTATAAACAGACCATTCTTGGTCCGGCGTGGATTTTGATTAATCCGCTTTTGACAACGGTAATCTTCACCATAGTATTTGGAAGAATTGCAAGTATTTCTACGGATGGGATACCGGATTTCCTGTTTTATATGGCTGGAAATATATTGTGGTCTTATTTTTCGGGATGTCTGCAGGCAACGGCAGGTACATTTCTTGGAAATGCCCGGCTGTTCGGCAAAGTTTATTTTCCTAGGCTGGTGATGCCTATTGCTACATGTATTTCTAAGCTGATTACATTTGGCGCGCAGTTTTTCCTTTTCTTCCTATTTGTAATGTGGTATATGTGGAAAGGAAATGTGCGGCTTACCTGGTTGTGTCTCCTTACCCCGTTGATTTTGTTTGAGCTGGCGCTCCTTGCTATGGGAGTAGGTATGATTTTAGCGTCTTTAACGACAAAATACAGAGATTTGCAGGTGTTGGTAGGATTTGGCGTACAGCTCTGGATGTACGCAACGCCGATTGTTTACCCTTATTCCCAGATTCCGGGGAAATGGCGATGGATCATTTCATGGAATCCGGTAGCTTCGCTGGTAGAAATTTTTCGATATGGCTGGCTTGGCAGCGGGACGGTTTCATTTCCGCAGATGGGAATGGGAGCGCTCATAACGGCAGTTATTCTGGTCTTTGGCGTGCTGCTCTTTAACCGGACGCAGAGGACATTTATGGATTCTATATAGAACAAACCGGGACGGATTAAGGACAAGAAGAGAATGGAAAATGTGATGGAAGAAAAAGAAGTAGTAATCAGAGTGCGGAAGCTGGCGAAAGAGTATCGTCTGGGAGTGATCGGGCGAGATACTCTGCAGCATGAAATACAGAGCCGGTGGGCGAAAAGGCGAGGGAAGGAAGACCCAAATGCAAGAATTGGGCAGAGCCATCGAGTAGACGGAGAGCGCTTTATGGCGCTTCAGGACATTTCTTTTGACATTTATAAAGGTGAGCGGATTGGTGTGATCGGAGCAAACGGCGCCGGGAAATCGACGCTGTTCAAACTTCTTGCCAGAGTGACGGCTCCGACCGAGGGAGCGATTGGAATTAAGGGGCGTATTTCCAGTATGCTGGAAGTGGGAACCGGATTTCATGGGGAGCTGACCGGCCGGGAAAATATTTTCCTAAACGGGGCAATTCTGGGCATGAAACGTCAGGAAGTAGAGGCGAAGATGGAAGACATTATTTCCTTCTCAGAATGTGAGACTTTTATAGATACACCTGTAAAAAGATATTCCAGCGGTATGTACGTCAAGCTTGCTTTTGCAGTGGCGGCACATTTGAATTCAGAAATCCTTCTTATGGACGAAGTGCTGGCAGTGGGGGATATGCGTTTTCAGAAAAAATGTTTAAATAAAATGGCAGAGCTGTCAGAAGATGAACAGAAAACGATTCTGTATGTGTCCCATAATATGGAAACAATTCGTTCCTTGTGTAACCGATGTATGGTACTGGATCAGGGCAGATTGGTATACGACGGTACGCCGGAGGAAGCAATTGCAAAATATCTGGGCGAGGTGGTTCAGATGAAACTGCATTATACATACAATACCCCGGCAGATTTGCGTAAAGTGACAGGCAAACTGCAAATCGAAACACTTGATATAGAAGGAAAAAATACATTTGCGGCGTCAGAAGGACTGCAATTTTGGGTTGGTTTTCAGGCAAAAGAAAAAATCGAAGACCTTCATATCCGTCTTACGCTGTATGACCAGGAACAGCAGGTTATCGGTTCTTCCATTTCCAATAGTCTTGGAGGCTATCAAAAGGATACACACGCGCGTGCATTGCTGCGCTTTGATACTTTAATGCTGCCGAAGGGAATGTATATGGCAGAGATGGCGGCGGTGGAACCGCTGGGAGAGGGTAGGCAATTCCGGCACGACTGGGTGGAACATGCCTTTGCATTTGAAATTACGGAAGAGACCTTCCGGCAGTATCAGATTAACTGGAATGCGCGAAAGTGGGGAAATACCATTTTCCCGGATATAGAAGTTGCAGACAGGCAGCAGTTATAGGAAAGGATTCGGCGGATAGCTGGAATGGGGTAAAAATTATAGAAAGTGCGTAGTTTTTTCTATTCTGAAGAGAATGATACTTTTGGTAATATAATGATAACTATTATATAAAACCGGGAAATGTATGCCTGGGGAGGAGGCTGTTTCGTAGTAGTAAGAAAAAAGGTTTTGCGGGGATAGGAATAGTTAGATTTTGAAAATGGAAAAGTATGAGGAGGAAGGCTATGCGAAAGTGGAAAAGAGTGCTATCTATTTTGCTGATGGGTGCAATGCTTGCAGGAAATGTGTTCGTTGCGGCTCCTGAAACGGTTCGTGCAGAGGAGACGGCTGCAAACAGAAAAGGATTCATAGAATGCAAGTTGGCCGATTCAGATGGAAGAGCAACATACCTGGGTTCCTGGGGCGGAAATGTTGGAGATGTATGTAACATTACCTGGACAGGACCGGAAGCAAACCAGGAATGGGAGTTCCGGGAAATAAATACAGGCGTTTATACTTTGGTAAAAGTGGATTCACAAAAAGTGCTGACTGCGTTGGAGGATTTTACGGTGGGACAGCGTGACTTAATCGAGAACGCAGCATCTCAGCAGTGGATATTTGTGGAGGATGGTGAAGGATATTATCGGATTAAAAATGTAGGAACAGGCTTATATCTGACAACAAAGAGAATGGCACCACAGAACGATGGAATGGGTCAGGAGAAAGAGATTATTCTTACAGAATCTGCGGAATCAGACGCACAGTTATGGAAACCGGTGTCATCCGGATATATTGTCAGTGGAATAGCCTGGAATAATGAAAAATTGTATGCCGCAGTTGATGGAGGAAACATAACGGCAGGAACCAGAATTATTACCTGGACGGGACCGGAAGGTAATCAGAAAATGGTATTCCGCAAAATCGATGAAACGGAGTATTATCAAATTTTAAATTTTGATTCAAATGGGAAGCTTGCGCTTCAGGCGAAAGATGACGGCGAAATTGTTTTGGAAAATTCTGATGAAACAAACCAATATCAGCAATGGGACTTTGAAGAAGTAGACAATACGGGCACCTATCGAATTAAAAACGCTGGGAATGAGCAGTATTTTACAACTCCCAGAAAGGAAACTTCTGCTGACAGGTATTCGGTAGTTAGGACAGAAGAATTGGAAATGGGTTCTGCTTCCCAGCTCTGGACGTTAGAAGGCGCTGTTTTAGGAGAGATGGTTCATCCAGAAGTCAAAGTGACGGGAATTACCATAACCAGCGCGACGGAAGTTACGGTGGGACAAATCCTTGATCTGACGGCAACGGTGGAACCGACAGATGCGACGAATCCGGAGGTGGCCTGGAGCATTCAAGAGGGGACGGATGTTTTGACATTAGAGGGAAGTACCTTGACAGCGGTGAAGCCGGGAACAGCTACGGTTGTTGCAACAGCGGCTGATGGGTCAGGCGTAACAGCTTTTGCTGAGATTACAGTCAATCCGGTTATGGCAACTGGAATTGAAATTTCGGGAGCTCCTGCTACAATGACAATTGGGACAAGCGAGAAATTGACAGCAGTAGTAACACCGGAATCAACAACTAATAAGGCTGTGACATGGCAGTCTTCTGATGAGGATGTTGTAGTTGTGGAGAATGGTCTTGTAACGGCTAAGTCTGTAGGAGACGCAACCATTACGGCGACTACCGCTGACGGTTCTGATAAGAGTGCGCAGGTTACGATTACGGTTAAAGAGCAGGAATATACAGTATCTGTAACAAATGGACAGCTTATTAGCGACAAGACATCCTTTAAAGCAGGCGAACAGGCAGCGGTAAAGGCAGATGATCCGGCAGACGGAAAGAAGTTTGCCTATTGGAAAGATACAAACAATAATCAGATTTTGTGTTATCGCCCGGATTATTCATTCTATGTAATGTATGATATGGCGCTGGAAGCTTGCTATGTTGATGATGACGCAGAAGTTGAAAAGGGACCAACTATTACATGTACGTCTTTATATGATGCAGGGACTGGGAAGATGAAGTTTACTGTAAATCGTTCTCTGCCGGGAGGATATACCATTATAAGGCATGGTGTGCTCATTACACAGGACGAATCAGTAGCATATTCAGATAACTTTGTACATGGGACAGCGGAAGTGAAGCGGGCAACTGCAAAGGACAATACTTTGTTGGGAACTTATGTTGTGAATTTTAAATGTAATTTGGGTGATGTGTGGTATAGCAGGGGATATGTAGAATACTCTTATACGGACGCAGACGGAAATGAGCAGACAGATATAATGTATAGTAACACGGCAGTGTGTGTTGCTAAATAATATTTTCTGTAAAATTAATTTTTTGTAAAGGAAGTGAGAACAATGAGAAACAGTTATTTTGAACCTGAAGTTGAGAAAGTTGAGTTCGATACGAAAGATATTGTGACTACAAGTGATCCGAGTTCAGGCAGTAAAGAAGAAGTAAATTGTGATGAAGATAGCTCAATCTGGGATTAAGCAGTGATATAATATTTATTAGAAGGGCGTTGTTATAACGCCCTTCTTTCATAACATAGGATAGTTCTCAATTTCCTATGTTATAAAACGCTCCGCGGGATGCGCGCGATGTGCAAAGGAAGGCTACTTGCAGCAGCCACACATCGGCGCTGCAAAGCGAAGCAAGGTCTGCATTTCATTTCGATCGGTGCTAAGCGGACATCTGCAAGATGTCCAGCACCTCTCAAGGATCGAGAGATATAGGGAGTTCAAGACAGACTTGTCCGCTTTGTTCAATATAATAAACGAAAGGAAAGATTAGAATGAGAAAGAAGTTTCAGAAATTATTTTTTACAGGTCTTATAGTGTGTATGGTTATGACAGGAATTACAGGGTGTAAATCACCGTCTGACAAGGAGGAGAATACGAAGGAAGAGCAACAGGATTCGGAACAACAGGATGTGGGGGAGTCCACATATGAGGAAGAAGATTTTGAGTAAAAAGATATGAGGAAAGGATGTTATAGTATGCAAAGTGTGGTGCCGATGGCGCAGAGCGCGCGGCAGATACTTGGAATGCAGAACGTCAGACAGGGCGTAGAGTATCGGCTTCTAAAGAATAGTATTGTACTTCCGGTTTCAGAAGGGATGTTGCTTTACAATCTGCTTACGAAAGAGATGATTATGCTGGATGCAGAAGAGACAGAAATTTTAGAAGAGCTGCCGTGTACTTTTTGTGAAAATCTGGAGTATCTCATTACACATTGGTTTTTGGTTCCGTATGATATGGATGAGAAGATGCTGGCAGATCAGGTGAGAACGGTGGCTTCTTTGCTGCTGGAACAAAATGAGAAAAGTATAACCGGTTTTACAATATTTACTACAACGGACTGTAATGCAAGGTGTTTTTATTGTTTTGAACAGAACAATAGAAGAATGGCAATGACTGAGCAGACTGCACGGGATGTGGCGGTATATATAAAAAAGAAATGTGGCTCTCAGAAAGTAAAGATTACATGGTTCGGCGGAGAACCGCTTTTTAACAGCCATGTGATAGATGTTATTTGTGAAGAGCTTGAAAAAAGCGGGGTTGTATTTTCTTCTCGTATTGTCAGCAATGGATATTTATTTGACGATGAAATGGTAGAGAAAGCAAGGCACCTTTGGAAGGTGAAGGATGTTCAGATTACGCTTGATGGGACGGAACGGGTCTATAACAAAATTAAGGCTTTTATTTACAAAGAGGAAAATGCGTATGTAAAAGTGATGGACAATATGGAACGCCTTTTAAAAGCGGAAATGAAGGTGGTTGTTCGTTTAAATATGGGCAGGCATAATATTCAGGATTTATATCAACTTTGTGATGAATTAGCCGTACGTTTTGGAGGATATAAGAAGTTTCGCGTTGCATTAGCATTACTTTATGAAGACAGGGGTAGTAATTCCGGACAGCGGACTGATACAAAACAGCATGAGCTATATCATGAACTTTTCGCTTTAGAGGATTATATTGAGAGAAAGAAGATTGCGTCCTACAGGTCTTTGCCGAAAAGAATAAAATTAAATCATTGCATGGCTGACAGCGACAGTGCAGTGACGATATTGCCGGATGGAAAATTGGGGAAATGTGAACATTTTCTTGATAGTGAATTCTTCGGAAACATTTATTCTGATAATGTGGAGAATGCAGTAATAGATAGCTGGAAAGAAAGGCATGAAGAATGGAAAGAGTGTCGGGATTGTCTTTTTTATCCGACATGCAGCCTGATTAAAAAATGTCCGGTAAGGCAGCGGAAATGTGATGAAGATGAAAGACGGTTGAAAGAGCGTCAGTTGAAAAAGTCGATGCGTCATACCTGGGAAATATTTCGTGAACAAGCAGAAAAAGAAAAAAGAGATACAGATTTGGTGTAACAATAAAGTAGCAATTGTCTGTTGGATGTGATATAATAAATCCGCTTGATGACGTG
This sequence comes from Dorea acetigenes, assembly GCF_025567385.1. NCBI lineage: Bacteria > Bacillati > Bacillota > Clostridia > Lachnospirales > Lachnospiraceae > Dorea > Dorea acetigenes. The sequence continues at coordinate 30,817 of NZ_JAOQJU010000013.1, read as the reverse complement.
GATTTATAGAAAAATAGCAAATATCAGAGGTATTTTGTTTTGGAATTTCGATTATCGGATTACGATGAAATTATAAGAGAAGTTTTGGACAGTGGAGGGGAATTTCAGCTTTTCCCGAGAGGAACCAGTATGCTTCCGCTCATCCGGGAGAAGCGGGACTATGTGATACTGGTTCAATGTGCGGAACGTCCGAAACCAAAAGATATTATTTTTTATCAGAGAAAGAATGGACAATATGTCCTTCATCGCATTTTAAAGGTGCGAGAGGATGGGTACGTGTTGTGCGGAGATAATCAGGCATGGCTGGAATACGGGATTCAGGATGAACAGATTATCGGCAAAGTGAAGTATATCGGCAGGAAAGGGAAAAAATTATCGAGTCAATCTGCCAGGCTTCGGTTATATGAGAGGATTTGGTGTTTTCTTCCTTTGCGGAAAATATATTTTCGTGTGGCAGGACACCGCTATCTGAAAAATATTTAAGAAATTATATCAGGAGTAGAGTATGGAGACTGGATTTTACCGGATGGCAGGCCTTAACATGGAGCTTGGCATGAGCCATCCCAGGGTGCTGGAGCGCTTCCGGCCGTGGAAAATAGAACGCGCAGATACGGTTCAGATTCGGATGAAAGCGACGCCGGAGAAGATTGCCGAAGAGCAGGCGGAAGACGAAGGAAGACCGGTTCCGGTGTGGATTCGGGAGATGAATGCCCTGTACAGGGGGATTTGTGAACAGCTTCCGGCTTATGGAGGGATGCTGATGCATTCTTCGGCGCTTATGATGGATGGAAGAGGATATTTGTTCGCCGGGCTTTCCGGCGCGGGCAAGTCGACCCATGCCCGGATGTGGAGAGAGACTTTTGGGGAGCGGGTGGTTATGATTAATGACGACAAGCCGCTGCTTCGGAATGTGGAAGATGGTTCCGGGGGTGCCGGGAGGCGGTTCTGGGTCTATGGGACGCCGATTGATGGGAAGCATCATTTGTCGGCGAATACGGAGGCTCCTTTGTGTGGGATTTGTTTTATACGGCAGGGTGAGAAGAATGTAATACGCAGAATGTTGGTAAATGAAGCGCTTCCCGGAGTGATGGAGCAGATTTACCGTTGTGATGATATGGAGTATATGGTTGGGATTTTGGAGCTTACAGATGAGCTGTTCCGCCAGGTTCCGGTGTATGAGCTTACCTGTACGGTCAGCCATGAGGCGGCGGAGATTGCTTATCGGAAGATGAAGGAGGATATGTAGATGAAGCGGAAAGATGGATTCGTAATGCGCAAGGTGGGAGAACGCTGGGTCGTGGTAGCGGTCGGCGAAGAGAGTAAGCATTTTAACGGAATGGTGAGAATGAATGATTCCGGCGCTTTTCTGTACCGCCAGTTAGAGCAGGAGAAGACGAAAGAAGAGCTTGCCTTGGCGATGGTGCAGGAGTATGGTATCGATGAGGCGACGGCAGCGAAGGGCGTTGACAAATTCCTGGAGGCGATTGCTGATACGGGGATTCTGGAGGATTAGGAAGATGACGGCTGCAGAACGGGAAGGACGTTATATAATAGCGCTGCTGCGCAGTTTCCTGACGGATGCAGATTTGACGGACGAAGGGGAACATGACTGGAAAGAGCTGTACCGTCAGACATGCCGCCATCAGATGGTTGCGCTTGTGTATGACGCGTTACAAAAAAATGGTGTTGTATTGCCGGGAGAGGTGGAGAAGAAGTTTCAGGAAAAATATTGGAAGGCAGTGTCCAAAGATACCGTGTTTGGGCATGAATATGCGTGCATTGAGAAAGCCTATCTTGAACAAGGTGTCCATATGATGCCTTTGAAGGGGTGTCTTTTGAAACAGTATTATCCGGAAACATTCTATCGCAGTATGTCGGATATGGACATCCTGGTCCGGCAGGAGGACAGGCCGGTTGTAAAGGAATGCATGGAGAAGATGGGGTATGAGACGGAAGTGTATGGGAAAGACTGCCATGATGTCTATATGAAACCTCCGGTTACCAATATTGAGATCCACCATGTATTGTTTGAGAAATCTTATGAAGCATACTGTGCATTTTTTCAGAAAGCGATAGATAAAGTCCGGGAAGAAGGAACGAGCGTGGCGGTTATGAGTAAGGAGGACACGTATCTGTATCTTCTGGCACATATGACGAAGCATTTTAGAAATGGCGGTGCGGGAATCCGGCAGATTCTGGATGTCTGGCTTTACTGGCAGAAAGAGGCGGAGTATCTGGATAAAACGTATCTGCAGAAGAGCCTGGGAGAGCTTGCGCTTGAGAATTTTCATCATATGACGAGGAAATTGGGCGAGTATTGGATGAATCCGCCGGAGAAACCGGTGGAGCAGTTGGAAGAGCTTACTGATTTTATCATTCACAATGGCATTTATGGCACGCAGGAGAATTCGATTGCCAATAAAATCATGAAGGAAAACGGTTTGAAAAATCTGAAGAAGAGTAAACGCAGTGCAATTATGGCGATATTTTTCCCATCATGGGAGAATCTGTGCACAGCTTATCCCATTTTGAAGAAGTGGCCGTTTCTTCTTCCGGCAGTCCAGGTGAAGCGGGCGTGCAAGTTTATCTTTTTTCACAGTGGTAAGGAATATATCCGGAATGTGTCGGAGCTGAAGGAAGAGAAAGCGGAAGCTTTGAAGAAATCTATGGACGAATTGGGCATACATTGATTGACATACATTACATGGAAGGAGCAGATAATTTTGGATACAGGAACACAACTGGAGCAACAGTTAATGAGCATTCACCGGAGAAGTTATCCGGCGTATAAGGGGCTGCAGGGAAGCTATCGTTTCCCGGGATACATTCTTCATATCGACCATGTGCAGGGAGACCCTTTTGCGGCGCCGTCTAAGGTGAGTGTGGAAGTGGATATGAAGACGGCGGGCTTCCCGGCCGATTTATTTGACAAGCCATATAAAAGAATTGCGCTGCAGGATTTTCTGATTCGGAGGTTCGGTAAGGTCATGTCGGATTATATGTTTCAGGCAAAGGGATCGGGAAAGAGCGGCCTGATGAGCATCAGCCGATGCGGACAGGAGGTTCTGGAGCGGACGGCGTTGGAATTGGATGACAGAAGGATTCTTGTGCGGTTCGAGGTGGGCTTCCCGGCGAATGGGAGAACCATTAACGCGCCGGAACTTAAGAAGATCCTGTTTGATTTTGTGCCGGAATGTGTGAAGAAATCCTTATATTATAAAAATCTGAATGGAAAAGCAATTGAGGCAGTGGTGAATCTTGCTGAGGATCAGCAGGCAATCCGGGAAGAATTAAAGAAGCGTGATCTGGCGGCATTTGTGGCAAATGGCGCTGTGCTGCCCAGAGAAAGCGGCGTCTCTGATAAGCCGATGAAGGGAGCGGTAGCATTTGAGAGCCCAAAGAGTATGGAAATCGAGCTTACGCTTCCTCATAAAGGCGCAATGAAGGGGATGGGAATTCCCAGAGGGATTACGCTGATTGTGGGCGGCGGTTATCATGGAAAATCTACGCTTCTGAAGGCGCTGGAGCTGGGTGTATACAATCATATAGCAGGTGACGGCAGGGAATATGTCATTACGGATGATACGGCGATGAAAATCCGTGCGGAGGATGGAAGGGCAGTGTCTCATGTGAATATTTCGCCATTTATCAATCATCTGCCGAACGGAAAGGATACGGAAGATTTCTCTACAGAAGATGCCAGCGGTTCTACTTCACAGGCGGCAAATGTGGTGGAAGCCGTAGAGTCAGGGGCGGGAGCGCTGCTGATTGACGAGGATACTTCTGCGACGAACTTTATGGTACGTGATGCGCTGATGCAGTCCATTATTGCAAGAGAGAAAGAGCCGATTACGCCGTTTATTGAACAGGCGAGAAAATTGTATGAAGAGAAGGGAGTCTCCGTCATATTGGTGGCGGGAAGTTCCGGGGCATATTTTTATATTGCAGATAAAATCCTGCAGATGGATACCTATCGGACGCTGGATATCACAGAAAAGGTAAAAGCGGCAATTGGCAGCGGTGAAAGCGTGCCGACAGTGGATTATGAATGGAAGAAGCAGAAAAGGTTCCTGCGCGCGGGCAGGCTTGAGAAAAAGCACGGACAGGTAAAAATCAAGCAGTTTGGAAAGGACAGCTTTTCTATTGGGCACGAAACGGTAGATCTTAAGTATGTAGAGCAGATTTCCGACAGCGAGCAGACGACAGCGCTGAGTTATGTGCTGAAGACAGTGCTGGAACGGCTGGAGGAAAGACCGAATCAGGATATAGAATACCTGATGGAGAGTATCTGGAAAGAAATCCGGCAAAAAGGGCTGAAATGTCTGGTGCATGGTTCTTATCTGCCGGTTTCTATGGCGGAAGTCAGACGGCAGGAAATCTATGCGTGCATCAATCGTTACCGGGGATACCGGAAGCAGTAAGAAGAACGGTAAGGAAATATAACAGTTCAGCCATAACAGCTCGAATTAGCTGCTTCGCAGCTTATTTCGCCGCATACGCGGCTAAATTCTCGCTTATGGCAGAGCGCCATATACAAAGTGCACAAAAACTCTTCGTTTTCAAACAAGTTTGAACTCAGATTTTTGTGACTTTGTGCATGGCTGAACTGTTGTAAGAAAGTGCAAAAAAATATCTTGACAAATCTGCGTTGATGCAGTATTATAAATTGTGTTGCGAATGAGTAATGTCAAAGCAACATATGTGGGCGTAGCTCAGCTGGATAGAGCGTTTGGCTACGGACCAAAAGGTCGGGGGTTCGAATCCTCTCGCCCACGTTTGGAGAAGCACTTCGAGTTTCGGAGTGCTTTTTTTGGCAATGAACATACATTACGATATTTTGGAGGCACAATCTTGGAAGATGCTAAATTATTATTAGCGAAGAAAAAGGCAGGACGAAATTTTAAAAATACTACCATTCAAAAGGGATACATAATATATCATAATAGAGATAGAGTTTTTAATGGCTTTTCTATTGATAATTTATTATCAGATATACATGTTTTAAGAAAAAGATATCCGAAAATAAAAATGCCGATTATAATTAATTTAGGTCAGATTGAATTTGCTGATAAATTAACATATGTTTTTTTGGAGATAATTTGTTATATATTAATAAAAGAATATGGTTATCCGGTAGTTGTGGAATTCAAATGCAAACATAATATCTGGATTGAAGGAATTTCGTCGTCTCCATTGTTGCTGCTGAATAATACCAATAAGAAGAGTATGTATAAATATTTGGAAAAGTTTGAAAGTGATATATATAAAAAACATTATCGGAAAGTGATGGGGAAGAATGAAGATAAAGAGGATTTATCCAAAAGGATGGATGATATAGCTTATTTTTTGAAATATTTGGGTGTAAATGAAGATTGTATAGATGAGTTGTCAGAAGTTACTATAGAGTTGGCAGGTAACGCATGGGAGCATGCAGAAGCAGAATGTTTGATTGATGTAGATGTTACGGAGCCTTATTTACGAGAAGATACGGAGGGCAGATATTTTGGAATAAATATTTCTGTTGTTAATTTTTCGGAAAAACTTCTTGGAGATGCGCTGAAAGATAAGATGCAGAATTGGAATGGAGTGCATACCGAACGATATAAAGTGGTAGAAAAGGCACACAAGAATCATTCGAACTTTTTTGATGAGTTATATACGGAAGAAGATTTTTATAATATTGCATCGTTTCAGCATAAAATATCGGGCAGCATGAGAAAAGATTTGACGGGTGGGACGGGGTTGACAAAATTGATTTCTTCTCTTGAAAAGCGTTCGGATTCTCATAGATGTTATCTTATTTCCGGCAATCGTGCAGTGTGGTTTTACCATCAGTATTTGGAGTATGATAAAGAAGGATGGCTTGGGTTTAATGATGAAAATGACTTTTTAAATAGACGTCCGGCAAATGGGGTATTTACTCAAGGAACAATTTATATGCCAGGAACTGCATATAATTTAAACTTTGTTATAAAAGGAGATTAAGAAATATGGATAATGTAATACGGTTAGAGTTTGAAAAGTCTTTAAGTGGGCTTGCGGGTTATGATTTTGGGCTTGCGGTTTATTATGAACAGATTGAAAAAAAAGTGAATTTAGAGGGAAAAAATATTTTAGTATTTCCTGATAATGTTCAAAGAGTGGCTTCTTCCTTTACTCAGGGATTGTTTGCTGAGATTGTAAAAAAAATCGGATATGATGGTGTTGAGAAGAAAATAGAAATACGGGCAAGAACCAAAGAATTAGCATATAGAATTTACGAAGATTTGATTTTTTAGGAGAAACATATGGATATTTCATTATATATTTCCGTTTTAGCTTTAATTATCTCTATAGGAGTTCCATTTTTTGAATATATTTATAATAAGAGCTTTAATAATATAAATATTGAAGTATCATATTATGATGAAATATATAAAGACTATTTGATTAATAAAATACCAATTTCAAGAATGAAAATTCAGTTATCATCTCAGGGTGAAGTGCTGGGTATAGACCAATTTCTGGATTTGTTGAGAGAAATCAGAAGAAATTCCCTGTATTTTAAGTTTCGTAATATAGAGTTTTACTCGGAAATATTGTCATTAATACAAAGATTGGAGGATGAACTGGTTGTTGCAGAAGCAAAAATGAGTGTAGCTCAGTATAATAAGTTATCTGTACGAATTGATTCGATGATAAATGATATTTATGAAGAAATTATAACGACTTCCAGAGGAAAGTCTGTTTTTGACATTTTTTAAGATAACCATGAAGTTACAATTCAGGACGGAATTATACGATCTGTGCCATTGGCGTTGTATTGTTTTACACTTCTTCGCTATAATAGCCCTAATCAATAGCGGCGCATACAAAGCGTCTGGAAGAAAGGGATGAATATATGCATAGAGTGAAGAAACTTACGGCGTTGATTTTGGCACTTTTATTATGCCTGGGAAATGTGTTCCTGTATGTAGGAGAAGTACGGGCTGAAGATTTCCCGGCAGAAGAAGTGACGGAGGAAGCGCTGACGGAAGAAGAGACAGCAGAGACAGCAGTGTCAGAAGAAGAAATGGCAGAAGAGGAAGCAGAGAAAACGACAGAAGAAACGTCAGAGGAAATGACGGAGGAAACGACGGAGGAATCTGCCGGAGAGGAAGCGGAAGAGACTGTTGCAGGAACAGATGAAGTTGTGGCAGCTTCCAGCCTTACGGGAGCGACGATGCCGACGGGGCAGTTTGTCTATATTTACTATAATGGCAGTGACCGGCAGTATCGGTGGAATATCAATAATACCGGCGTGCTGAAGGGTGAATGTGTACATCTGGATGACAGGAATGGAAGTAACTGTAAGATGGGACTTGGCAGCGTATATGAAAATGGCGTGCAGTATTATTCAATTATGCATAATACATGCGGCTTTTATATTGATTCAGAAGGCGATAATGACAAAACAGGAGAGGTACTGCATCAATACGAGAAGAAGATTCATCAGGATAACCAGAAGTTCCGTTTTGTTCCGGTTGCAGGAAAAGAAGACGTGTATTATATCATGTCGAAAAAGGGAGATAACAGTAACAAATCCCTCTACATAGGCCTGGAGAATAATTCGGTAGCAAAACATACGAAGATTGTTACGACGAGTACGCCTACGGAATGGTATGTGAGCACGAGGGATTACGATGAAACTGCTGCTATGAAAGGCGGCGAGGCGAAGTTCGCGCAGGATGGGCCGGTACTTACGTTCAACCCGGAAGGATACATTCGGGACATCAATATCCAGAACGATCATCTTTCCGTCGATGGAAGCGATCTGCATCTGTATTATATCGGGACGGCCAGTAAATTTAAAGCGGAATGGAACGAGAAGTATCAGGGTTATTATCTGCGTCAGAAGTCGATGGATGAGTCGGACGATGTGATGGATCTGGTATGGGATGTGGAAGGCATGAAGATGGAGTCGGATACGCAGATCCATATGTGGAGCCGGAAAGACAACCATCCAAGCCAGATATGGCGTTTTATCCCGCAGGAAGATAATGTATATTACGTTTATAATGCGTACACCGGAAAATATTTGTCGCTGAGGGATAAGAAGGATGAAGACGGTGTGAAGGTCGTACAGAGCGAAACACCCATGCGTTGGGAAGTGAATACACTGGATCTGGTGCAGCAGACGACAGAATCTGCGAACTGGATGTCTCGTTATCCGGACGAGTGGTCTTTGGGACAGCTGAACATACCCGGAACGCATGATACCGGTGCGACAAGGATGCGTGGCGGCAATGTGGTTGCGGATCAGAATTCAACGATCCAGTGCCAGCAGTTGTATCCGGATGAACAGTTGAATATGGGAATCCGTGCGTTTGATGTGCGCTGTGATCCAACGGACGGAGACGGCGATCCGGATATCGTACATGGGGATTCGCTGTTCCAGTGTGAGAACAGAGATGGCTCATCTATGTCCTTGTCCGACATTATGAATGCGGCGAAGAATTTCCTGTCTTACCATCCGACAGAATGTGTAATCGTGACGGTGAAATCAGACGTCTGGCTGGGCGCTGGGGATGAAGGCAATGTGGCAAAGGCAGTAGCGTCCTATGTTCAGGATGAAGAATATCCGCTGTGGAGGGAGAACAGGATCCCGACGCTGGGAGAGGCAAGAGGAAAAGTCATTTTGCTCCGCAGATATGGGCTGGGCAGTTATACCCTTCCGGACGGCGTGGAAGAATGGGAGCTTGGCTTTGATCTTTCTTCCTGGGACAATTTTGCCTATGATTCACAGAAAAACGAGCTGGAAATCTTCAGCATGGATGTGGATGACGGAGACGAGCATACCATTACCAGAAATAAGGTATATGTACAGGATTATTATGAGGCAGACGATGAATATACGAAGATGGAATGGTTTTATGGAACAATAGACCATGCAACCAATAACAACATAACCCGTAAAGTATATACAGAAAATGATAATACGATACAGCAATATGCGTATCTGTTTAACTATACGACGTCGAAGGATTCGCTTGGACGCGCAAGATCCACGAATAAATTGATTATGGGAGACTCTGAGAATAAGATTGAACCGTTACATATCATTGGAATTACGATGCTGAACTATGCCGATTGTAAGACTGCCGAGAAGATTTGGGAGACAAATGTGATAGTACCGTCCTTTATGGGAGAGCAGACGTTGTCGAACGAGGAGCATGGAATCAGCGTCAGCGGGAAGATACAGGAAGGTGCGAAGCTTGTGCTTGTACCGTTAGAAGATACGAGCACGGAGTATCTTACATTGAAGAATGCGCTGCAGTCCGGTACTCTTTTGCGAGGCTGGCGTTTTGCACTGGTATGTGAGGACGGAACAGAAGCTGACTGGGAAGGCGAGCTTTCCATCAGCATAAAGAAAGAGGCGCAGGAGAAGCTTGAGAACCTGAGTGTATATCATCTGAATGATGCCGGAGAGTGCAGCAAACTGGATGTTAAGAAAGAAGGCGAACATCTGATTTTTTCCGTAAGTACGCTGGGATGTTTCGGTGTAGCGCAGGATGAGGATATCAGTAAAGTATCGAAGCCTGATAACAATAATGGAAATACGGGAACCAGCGGTAACAGCACGCAGAAGCCATCCACGGTGAAAACAGGGGATACGGCAAATGTTCTTCCGTATATCGGGCTTCTGCTGCTGTCCGGTGCGGTACTGATCTTGTGTGTTGTGAGGAGAAGGAGAAGGGCATAAAAAGACACAATCTTTTATGCATCAGGGCTTTTTTTGCGGAGCATAATGTTTGCTGTAAATGTTTCACCGTCATGGGTGAACCGGCAGCATCCGCCGCCCTTTTCGGCAATCCGGCGGACGGACTGCAGTCCTACGCCGCTGCCTCTCCTTTTGGAGGACTGAAAGATTCCGTTTTTTTCAGTTACGGTTCCTTCATAAGTATTTTTTACGGTCAGAAGCAAGATCTGGTCGGAATGGGGGCAAGCCTGTACTTTAATTTGTCTTTTGGCAGGGGAAGTACGCAGGCTTGCCTCCAGTGCGTTTTCAAGCAGGTTGGAAAGCACAAGGCAGAAATCCATCTCGGAAACCGGGAGCGGCGAAGGCAGGTCAAGCTCCATGGAAAAGGGAATATTATTTTTCCTGTAAAGCATTCCGTAGTGTCCGGCAACTCCGTCAATGGCAGGATTATCACACAGATTCAGTCCGGCTTCCGGGATGCTTTTCTGTGCCTTGGCAAGATATGTTTTCAGCGTGTCCCATTCCCCGCGTTCTGCGAGGGAAGAGAGTGTGTGGATGTGATGCCGCATGTCATGGCGTACCTGGCGTGTTTCTTCAATCGCTGTCTGTAAGTTATCATATTGTGTCTGCTGCATGGAAAGAAACTGATTTTCCTGCTGCAGCCGGACGTTGCGATTCAGGCTCCTTGCCATAAGGTAGAACAGAGTATAGAACAGAAGCATCAGGATAAGGATTGCTATGCTGATAACAATATAGATTAGCATGATGCGTCCATATTTCATGTTTTCCGGATAGATTGGATTGATAAAGAAATTCAGTCCGATAAAAGTCAAGGGCAGTATCCAGAAAACATACCATGTCTGCGCAATATTTTCATCGTTTAGAAGCGTGTCTGCAACCCGGTCGGCAGGAAACCATGCGAGAAGTGTGAACGCCCAGCATAGAAGATGGTATAGCAGGAGAGCGCGGAAACTGAACCAGGGGGAGCCGTTCCCGGAGGCTGCCGCAAGGTCAGAAGCTCTTGCCAGATTACTCAACCAGGTATAAACGGCGCAGATGGCAAGAAGAACATTGACGGACTTCCAGCGGGAAATATTTAGGCTGTGCAGGTAGCCGATTCCGATAATCAGGATCACGGCGGGCATTGCCCATAGGGTTCTGGCTTTCAGCATATAGCAGAGTATTCCGGCTGCAGTGCACAGGAAGACTGCCAGCGGGAACATCCGGACAAATATCTTGACGGGACGTACCCGGTAATGCTCCTTCATAGGGAGATATGCAAGTAAAAGGCCGGGAATGATAACAGCAAATTCAAGAATCGGGCGAAGAATATCCGGCATCATATTCCCCTCCTTTTGAAAAGAAAATCTCCGAAAGCCATCCGGGCAGATTTCCGCAGATTGCGGCTGACAGTGATGGCTTCTTCATTTTCCATAATAAAGTCCGTACCATTAAAATCCACCGCATGTTCCATATTGGCGAGAACGCCTCTGTTACAGAGAAAGAAGCGTTCATCCTGCAGGTCTTCGGCGAATTTGCCGAAGGTTTGGCGGGTGGTGATTTTCCGGTTGTCAGTGGTATGTGTGTAAATCTGGTGTTGATAATGCTCTGCATAAATAATTTCAGAAAAGCGAAGACGCTGGGTACCATTTGCAGACCGGACTTCGATGTATTTGTCCGGTTTTGGCATTCTGTCAATGATCTCATCCATCAGTTCCTGAAAATCTTTATCAGAATACGGCTTTACGAGATAGTGAAGCGCCCGGACGCGGAAACCGTCAAGTGCATGCTCGGCGGAGGTGGTGGTAAATACCAGCATACAATCCGGGTCAAAGAGCCGCAGCTTTTTGGCTGTCTCTATACCGTTATCTTTTTTCATGTAAATATCCAGGAACACAAGGGTGAAAGGTTCCTGTGCAGCTTCGGCGAGAAATTTCCTGCCGTTTTCGTATTCGGAAATATCTGCGTGTATGCTGTGCCGGGCAAGCTGGACTTCCAATCTGCCGTGCAGCGTACGGCGGTCAGCAGCATCATCATCAACAATGGCAATACGCATTCTCATCCGCTCCTTTCGAGTCATTTGTGCCTATTATATCACAGATTCGGAATTTGGGAGCAATGTTTGTTTTATGAGATACAATTGGTGATGAAAAATTGCGATTCATGCTATTCATATTGTGAAATTATTCATTTTTTATATAATTTTAATTAAAAGCCAGGTATTGCAGAAGGCGGGGGAGGTGCCATATGTATCGTATCGTGATTATAGCGGAGAATTTTGATTTTGGAGCCAGTCTTGCCGGATGGACGGAGCGCTTTTTTGCCGGGAAGGGGTTGTTCCCGCGGATAGATTTGTATGAAAGTGAAGAAAAGTTTTACATTGAACTGAGAGAGAAAGCACCGGGAGGCGTGATTATTGCCCTCCCGGGGGTGGCGGGATTGAATGCCGCTGAACATCTGCGGTCTTTGTGGAGCGAATGTGGTTTGATCTGGTGCAGTGATTTAGATTTTTCGCTTCATGCGTACCGCCTGCGAGCTGAGTATTTTATAAAGGCGCCGTTTGTGGAGACGGAGCTGGCGGAAGGGTTATCACGCTGGATGAAGAACAGGCGATTTTAGAGTGAAAGGGGTTTTATATTTATGAAAAAGAAAATAATTGCGGCGGCAGCGGTGGTGGGTGTAACGCTGCTGATAGGAATAGGAATTGTTTGTTCTATGCCGGGGGAAAATGAGCCGGGGACGGCGATTGTTCCCAATCCAATGCCGGAAAGCAGGGTAGAGAAGAATCCGTACCTGGCGTCGGGGGAAGCCATTATCCATAACGATAATTACAGCAGTGATGTAACGAAGGCAGTGGTTCCGTTAGGAATCTATACGGAGCTGAATGAATCGGTTGACAAGGAAGGCGTGCAGGCGCCGCCTTGTTTCTTCTATGATGATTACGGCAATTGTATTACGTCTCTGAACGGAGGAGCGGCAATCCGCATTATGGATGGCGAAGAGATTGTAACCGTTGGAAGTTTTATTCCAAGGAGAGATGATCCCGACCCGCAAAATCCTGAGGCAAGTCCGTATGCATTGCAGATTTCTTATTCATTTGTAGATGCGCTGGGTAATCTTGTTGTGCCGACGAATCATGGGCATATTCTGATGCTGAAGACGACGGATGAACTGGGAGAACCGCTGGCTATATTCGAGAAGACGCTGGATGTAGATGTGGTTTCTGTGGCGAAAGAGCAGTTGGGACAGGAGATTAACGACGATCTTTTGAGCCTGATTTTCGACTATGAAGGAAATCTTTGGTTTGTTACCGGAGGATTCCGTATGGATCCGGCAGTAAGCGCAGATGGATTTACCGGTTACCTGGAACGAGAATATATTGACAGGGTTTTGGCTGGTGAGTCGCCGGGGGTGGGAGAGTATCTACATTGCATCAGGCTCTCCGCGGGTGAAAATGCGGAGAATGGTATTTCTTCTCATCCGGAAGGAATGGTACTATTGACGAACAAAAATTGTATGCTGCTGCGTGCGGACGAAAAGGAAGTGGAGACTGTATGGTCTGTGGGATACCAAAGCGACGGTCTGAAAGTGGCGCCGGAAGGCAGCGGGATTACAGGCAGCGGCCTTGCCTGGGGCGGCGGCTCTACACCTACATTGACAAATGAGCTTGTTATTTTTACGGATAATACAGAGACGGTTCATCTGTTTGCGCTTGATATAAAGACGGGAGAAATTGTAGCGCAGGCGACCGTTCTTGAGAATCTGGAAATGCCGGTGTCCGTAGAAAATTCGATTATGGTTTATTCGCCTGACAAGGATCTGACTACCGTGCTTGTCTGCAATTGGTGCGGAGCCGGTAAGGCGGATATTGAAGATTCTTCCGTGCAAAGCTACGACAGCATTTACGATGAGAACTGGATTAACAGTGGCAAGGACGGTTTGCTTCCGGGTATAGAACGAATGGATTTTGTGCGGGATGCCGATGGTTCCTACCATGCTGAAAAAGTCTGGGTAAGGGAAGACCTTACGGATACGGCGATGGTGAAGCTGTCTACTGCGACAGGGTATTTCTATACGTATACGCAGGATCCGGATACGGAAATGTGGCAGTTTATGGCACTGGATTATGATACGGGTGAGACGGTATACACATGGGATGTGTCAGAGGATATAAAGTATAATAATATGGCAGTTGGGCTGATGCAGGGATTTACGGGCAATACTCTGTATTGTCCGACAAATAATATGGTTCTGACAAGGATTCAGGACAGGTTTGCTTACCTTCCGGAAAAACCGGAGAAGGATCTGGATTTAAACCGTATGGAGCGGTTCCGGATGCAGAAGGAAGAGTTCCGGGAGGAAACCGGGGAAGAGTTAGAGCCGGTATCCTACCTTTGCTCGGCAGAGATTGATGAGGAAGACGGAGAAGTTGTGCTTGCATATCGTGTGAACGGACTTTCAGGAAAGAGTAGAGACCTGCGGCTGTTTGTCAGGGATAAGGAAGGCAGCCTGACGGAGGCAGAGGACTGGGAATTGACGGATGAGCAGGGAAATGCAGTGAAAGGGAAGCTTGAACAGGAAGTGATTTATGAAGTACGCATGAACGTCGTGGACGGCGACGCCTTTGACCTGGAAGATGAGGCGGGTACGATAAAATCAGAAATCATTCTTGCACAGTAAATATTTGTATCATTGAACCGGGATTTTTAAATGGGCTGCTTTGCGCAGCCCGTTTTTTGGTCTTGAGCCGTGGAAGAAAAAACCGTATAATAGATGAAAGTAAGATATGGAAAAGAGAGGTGGAAATGAGATGGCCAAATACGTGATGGCGCTGGATGCCGGCACTACGAGTAACCGGTGCATTTTGTTTAATGAGAAGGGGGAAATGTGCAGTGTGGCACAGAAGGAATTTACCCAATATTTCCCGAAGCCGGGCTGGGTGGAGCATGATGCGGATGAGATCTGGTCTTCGCAGCTTGGAGTGGCGGTGGAAGCTATGACGAAAATCGGAGCGGAGGCTTCAGATATTGCGGCAATCGGAATTACGAACCAGCGGGAGACGGCAATCGTGTGGGATAAGAATACGGGAGAGCCGGTTTATCATGCAATTGTGTGGCAATGCCGCAGAACAGCGGAATATTGTGACAGGCTGAAGGAAAAAGGGCTGGCGGAAAAGTTCCGCCAAAAAACCGGACTGATGATTGACGCTTATTTTTCCGGGACGAAGATTAAGTGGATTCTGGATCACGTGGAAGGAGCGAGAGAAAAGGCAGAAAAAGGGGAGCTCCTTTTTGGTACGGTGGAGACCTGGCTGATTTGGAAACTTACGAAAGGAAGAGTTCATGTGACAGATTATTCCAATGCTTCCAGAACACTGCTTTTTAATATCAATACACTGGAATGGGATCAGGAAATTCTGGAGGAGCTGGAGATTCCGGCGTGTATGCTGCCAAAGCCGATGCCTTCAAGCTGTGTATACGGGGAGGCAGATGCTGCCTTTTTGGGCGGCAGGATTCCCATTGCCGGAGCCGCCGGAGACCAGCAATCTGCGCTGTTTGGACAGACCTGTTTTCGGCCGGGAGAAGCGAAGAATACGTATGGAACCGGATGCTTCCTGCTAATGAATACGGGCGAGAAGCCGGTATTTTCTGAAAATGGACTGGTTACAACGATTGCCTGGGGGATGGATGGTAAAGTGAATTATGCGCTGGAAGGCTCGATTTTTGTTGCGGGGGCTGCCATCCAGTGGCTGCGGGATGAGATGCGGCTGATTGATTCTGCGGCAGATTCTGAGTATATGGCGCAGAAGGTAAAGGATACCAACGGCTGTTATGTGGTTCCTGCATTTACCGGGCTGGGAGCGCCCCACTGGGATCCGTATGCGCGGGGAACAATCGTGGGTGTGACCCGGGGAGTGAATAAGTGCCATATTATTCGTGCGACGCTGGAATCGCTTGCTTATCAGGTAAATGACGTGCTGAAAGCGATGGAAGCGGATTCGGGGATAACATTAAGCGCGCTGAAGGTAGACGGCGGAGCCAGCGCCAATAATTTCCTGATGCAGACGCAGTCGGATATTATAGATGCGCCTGTGAACCGTCCGCAGTGTGTGGAGACGACTGCCATGGGCGCCGCCTATCTTGCGGGGCTTGCGGTAGGTTACTGGAGCAGCAAAGAAGACGTTATTAAAAATTGGGCGATTGACCGGACCTTCCTGCCGGATATATCTGAAGAAGAGCGGGAAGGAAGAATAAAAGGCTGGAATAAAGCTGTCAGATACGCCTATGGCTGGGCAAAAGACGAAAATTTATTATAGACATATTTTGTAAAGTGTACTAAAATAATACTATTGACAGAAAATACGGAGGTTAGAGAAATGAAGGGAAATGTTATTGTAGGACAGTCCGGCGGACCGACAGCAGCGATTAATTCCAGCCTGGCAGGAGTTTACCGGACAGCGAAGGATCGTGGGGCGAAGAAAGTCTATGGTATGCTTCACGGAGTACAGGGGTTATTACAGGAGAGATATATTGATCTTTCTGAACATATTAAGACAGAATTGGATGCGGAACTTTTAAAGAGAACACCGGCGGCGTTCCTTGGTTCCTGCCGTTATAAACTGCCGGAGATCCATGAGGATAAGGCAGTATATGAGAAGATTTTCAAGATTCTGGATAAGCTTGACATAGAGGCTTTTATTTACATCGGCGGCAACGACTCCATGGATACGATTAAGAAATTGTCTGATTATGCGATTATTACGGGACATCCGACAAGATTTGTAGGATGCCCGAAGACGATTGATAATGACCTTGCACTGACAGACCATACACCGGGTTATGGAAGTGCGGCAAAATATATCGGTACTTCCCTGAAAGAGATTATCCGGGATGGTTTCTGCCTGGAATATCCAAAGGGGCTGGTAACAATTGTTGAAATTATGGGACGTAATGCAGGATGGCTGACAGGCGCTGCTGCGCTTTCCCAGGGCGAGGACTGTGACGGACCGGATTTGATTTATCTTCCGGAGATTACGTTTGACCTGCATCAGTTCAGCGATAAGGTAAAGCAGCTTCTGGAGAAGAAGCCGTCTGTTGTTGTTGCGGTATCAGAAGGTATCCGCACCGGGGATGGCAACTATGTATGTGAGCTTGGCAGCAGTGTGGATTTTGTAGATGCATTCGGACATAAGCAGTTGTCCGGGACAGCGTCTTATCTGGCAAGCTTTATTGCAGGCGAGATTGGATGTAAGACCCGTGCTATTGAGCTGAGTACTTTACAGCGTTCTGCATCTCATGCGGCATCCCGTGTAGATATTCTGGAAGCATACCAGGTAGGCGGCGCGGCTGTGAAGGCAGCAGATGAAGGCGATTCTGGTAAGATGGTAGTTCTTCAGAGATTGTCTGATGATCCATATCAGTGCGGAACAGAGGTAAAGGATGTTCACAAGATTGCAAATGATGAGAAGCTCGTTCCGAGAGAATGGGTAAATGAAGAAGGTACCTATGTGACAGACGAATTTGTTGCATACGTGAGACCGTTGATCCAGGGAGACGTATCACCGGTTATGGTAGACGGAATTCCGAGACATCTTTTCAGATCTTACGATATGTAACAAAATTGTAACAAAAAAGAGCTTGATTTTTCACCTCGATTCGATTAACATAAAGAAAAAGTTATGTAATTTTGAATCGAGGTGATTTTTTGTCCAAAGAATATGAGGTGTTAAAATTTGTTACAAGGGGAGAGAGATGCTATGTCGGCACGGATTATATTCGGGGAGAGCCGATGCTGCTGTGGCTGAAGCATCATTCCTGCGTTCCAAAGGAACAGTTATATCGCTGGATGCAGGAGATGATTGGTAATCTGGCGTGTTTTCACAAGGTAAGAGGGAATCCCTGTTATCAATACGTGAATCCGTACAGTATGATCGTCGATGAAGAGGGAAAAGTACATTTGCTGGATCTGGGAAGCAGAAGGCAGGAAGAGCTTCTTCTTAAGATGCAGAGACGGGGAATAAGGGAAAACTTTTTGTCCCCGGAGAATCAATATTATCAGAAGGCAAGCGTTGAGGAAGATATATATGGTCTTGGCAGGACGTTCCAATATATGCTTTCAACGGCAGAAGCTGAGCCGCCGCTGTCCGGGCGGGAAGCGGCATCCTTTCGGAAATTCATTTCGCGGTGTCTGAATAAGAATTCTAAAAAGAGATATCACACAGTTCGGGAAATATCAGAACATTTTCCAGGAAAAAGAGAGAAAAAAGAAAAGAAGAGATATTTGCTGTATATAGCGGCACTGGTAGTCATAATTGCCGGAGCAGCCTTTTTTCTGAAAGAAAAGAAAGAAGTATACAGGGAACATCCGGCAGAGACAAAAGTTCGGGAAAACAAGACTCAGAAGGAAGATGAGAATTTTTTGCAGAATTATGAGACGATGATTTTTGATATGGGACTTCTTTATTTTTGGGAGATGAAAGATTACCAAAAAAGCAGGGAGATTTTTGGGCGGCTGGAAGAAAGCGGATTGGCATCCGATTATGCCTTGCTGTGTGAATTTCTGTTGAATCCGGAGACCGGGAGGCCGGACCGGGAATTGGAGCAGCTTCTTGCCCGGATAGAGGAAGAACTGCCGGAGGAAAAGGCCGAAGGAGATATTCGTTATTATCTGAGTATATTGAAAGGATATGAGATTCTGGATAACGAGGATGCGGAAGATGCAAAGATAAGGCTTGCCGGGAAGTGTATCGCTATGGAAGAATGGAAGGCATCGGATACAGGGCATGAGAAGGAAAAATACTTAAAAAAGGCTCTGGCGTCGGCTTATGATAAAACAGCAGAATGGGAATCTGCCGTACAACAGTACAGTGAACTGCTTGCGATGGAAGAAGAACCGCAGGAACGGGTGAAGCTGTTTCATAAAATTGCAGTATTATACGACAAGCTGGACAAAGTAAATGAAGCGATTGCAAGCTGCAAAGCGGGACTGGAAGAGACGGGGACGCCGGAACTTGCGAATCTTCTTATCAGGCTGCAATGTGCAGAAAGCTCCATTGACCGCCAGATTTGTGCAGAGACGATTAAAAAATGTCTGAACGAGATACCGGAACTGGCGGAAAGTGAAGAATTTAAAAAGCTTCAGCAGGAATATGAGATAAGAATAGAAGGAGAACAGGTATGGGTGGGGAGATAAAAAAGAGGCTTTTCCTGTTATTGCTGGTTCTTCTGGCACTGTACCGGCAGCAGAAATTATTTGCCGTTGAAGAGACGCCGCTTGGAAAATATATTTTATATTGTACGGATTCTTACAAGAATTATCATTATTATACATCCTTGCCGGAAGTGGTTATACAGAATCGGGACGACAGGGTGTATACCGAATACAGGCTTGCTAACGGGAATGGCGGTTATGTGGAAGGAAGACTGAAAAACCAGGAGAAGATTAGCCTTCATGAAGAGTTTAAAGGAGAGAAGAATGTATTGACTGTGTGGATGGAGGATAGGGAAGGAGAGCGTTATGAGGAGCAGGTGCTGGAAATCCGCCTGGATCAGGAACCGCCCCGGACGCAGATACTGGGAGCGGATCATCGTATGGCCTCGGCCGGTAAAGTGGAGCTTACATTTCTGGCAGAAGATAATTGTGAACTGGATACATGGGAGGTTTCCATATTATGGAAGGACGTGGAGGGAAACGAGAGTTATCTATCCGCCGAAGATTGGAAAGAAACGGGCGGAAGAAAGAGCCAGGTAAAAACATTGGAACAGGAAGGGGTATACCGCATAGAGATGTATGCTGTAGATAGGGCAGGACAGGAGAGCAGGGCGGATACGCAGGTAATTATTGACAGGACGGCTCCGGTGATTATGAAAATTAAGGATCTGAATGGAAAATACATGCGCCAATTCTGTCTTTCCTCTCCGGTGGGGCAGTATATGAAAGATGCCACAAGCTGTACCTGCGAAATGCAGCTTGATGATAAACTCTATCGCTGTGGGGAGAAAGTGACCGAAGAGGGGATGCACAGGCTTCGGATTACGGCAGAAGATCTGGCGGGGAATCAGACAGAAGAGAATGTGGAATTTATTATAGACCGTACGCCGCCTGAAATTCTGGTTTCGGGAATTGAAGAAGGGGCGGCCTATAAGGAGTCTGCGGTGGTTCAGGTGAAGCTCAGAAATCCGGCGGACAAACTGGAGCAGGTTTTGATTAACGGAGAAGAGATGCAGGCTGACGGCGGCCGGAATGTGTGGGAATATCAGATAAGTGAGCCGGGAGAGTGGGAGATATTTGTGCTGGCGGAGGATAAGGCGGGAAACCGGGCAGAGAAGAGCATTTTATTCAGGGTTACAGAGGAAGACGAAGGATATTCAGGACAAGGCAGGAAGCTGCTTTTGGCGGTGGGAGCAGCGGCAGCAAGCATTTTTATGGGAGCCGGGATGGTAAAAATCAGAAAAAAAGAATTTCGTGAGTAGGCGGGATTCTTTTTTCTTTGTATTAATTAAAGAAATTGACAGTTTTTTTCGTGCAAAGTATAATATAAATTAGTGGTTGAGGGACTGAAGTTATTGACGAAGGAGTGAATTCTATGTTTTTGGGAATAGATCTCGGGACGACATATTCTGTGGGAAGTTACATTGCAGAAAATGGAGAACCGAAGGTGATTATTAATACCGAAGGAAATAATGTTACGCCATCGGTGGTGTATTTTGAAAATAAAAATTCTGTCGTTGTCGGCCAGGCGGCAAAGGATAACAGTATTATCTGTCCGGAGAATGTGGTTTCGGCAGTGAAAAATTATATGGGGAAGAAGCAGGTCTTTGAATCTACATATGGTGAGAAATATACGCCGGAAGTGATTTCCAGTTTTATTTTAAAGAAGATTGTCGGTGATGCCAATATCTATCTGAACCCTGAGGAACCTATCAAAGATGTGGTAGTTACCATTCCTGCGTATTTTACAGATGCCCAGCGAAAGGCGACGGAAGATGCGGCAACCATCGCGGGACTGAATCTTCTGGGAATTCTCAATGAGCCTACGGCTGCGGCTCTTTATTATGCACATCAGACAAAGCTTAAGAATGCGAATGTGTTGGTATATGATTTGGGCGGCGGCACCTTTGACGTTACGATTATACATATTGAAGGTGAAGATATCGTTGTGAAGAGTACGGGCGGACTTTCTAAGGTCGGCGGCAGATTCTTTGATCAGGATATTGTAGATTATGTGTGTGAATATATTGATGATAAATATGATGTGGATCTGGAGGATGAAGAGTATCTGGATGCCTATCAGGAGCTGTATGAGCGGGCTGAGAAGGTGAAAATCCAACTGAGCAATCAGCAGAAAGCTTATATTGCAGTTCGCGCGGGCAAGGTCCGGGAGAATGTTGAGATTACCAGAGAATTTCTGGAGAAGATTGTCGGTAAGCTGTATCAGCGGTCAGAATTCGTGGTAAAGAAAGCGATGAAAGATGCAGGACTTGATTTTTCAGATCTTGATAAAGTGATTCTAGCGGGAGGCTCCAGCCGTATCCCTTATATCAAAGAAAAGCTTGAGAAGCTGGTAGGTTTTGAACCGTCCAGGGAGGTGAACCCGGATGAGGTGGTCGGCCTGGGCGCCGCTCTTTACGGAGAGATTACAACGAAAAAATCCGGAAGTAAGAAAAAGACAATACAGGATGTCTGCTCTCACAGTATCGGAATTGTCACTCTGGATGCCAAGACCAGCAAGAAGATTAACTCCATTCAGATTCACCGCAATTCTGCAATTCCGGCAAGCGTTACGAATACATTCCGGACGGCTGTGGACGGACAGAAGGGAATTGAACTGTCGGTGACAGAGGGTGAATTTGTAGAGCTTACTGATGTTACGATTATCAGCACAACTTATCTTGCGCTGCCGGAGGGATTGAAAAAGGGAACCAAGATTGAGATTAAGCTTCAGTTGGATGCGTCACAGCTGATTCATGTATTTTTAAACATTCCGTCGGCACAGTTTGAAAAGGAATTTTCTTTTGAGCGGCAAGCGAATCTGAGTGAGGCAGATATAGCGAAGCTGACGGGACTTATTGCAGATTATGAAGTAAACTAACAAGGAATTGCGCCATGGATGAGACATTAATCATTAAATATAAAAGAGAAAATAATTACAGGGAGATAGCCAGGCTGGCTAAGACTGAGACACCGGAAAGCCAGACGTCGCCGGACATCGTGTTTGCTGTGGCAGAGGCATATGAAAATCTCAGAAGTTATACAAAGAGTATAGCGTGGTATCGGAAATACTGCGATCTGGAGCCATCAGAGGAAGCCTATGGCTTTCTGATAGATGTATGTTTTGGCAACCATGATTATCAGAAGATACAGGATATTTTAAAACAGATGGAAGAGGCGGGATACACAGGTTATTATTACCGCGCGGCCGTCTATGAGCTGGGACATATAGAGAAGAAACCACTTCAGAAACAGATAGAAGATATTCAGGCATTTTTAGATGAGCAGGAAGATGAGAACTATATGCTCTATCTTGCGGCGGATTATGTGGAGGCAGGAGAAGAAAAGAAAGCGTCCAAATTGTGTAAGAAGCTGATTCGTCTGTTTCAGAATGGAGAAAGCGTGGAATATGCCAAACGGTTTCTGGACGCGATTGGCGATGGGAAGGCAAAGGATTTCCTGAAACAGGATATCTGGGAAGCCAGCGGCGTCTATAAGCATCTGAAAGAAGAAAAGCCGACGGAAGAAAAACCGTTAGAAAAGCCTTCAGAAAGACCGTTAGAAAAGTCGTCAGAAGAGGATGCTCCTGCGGTAAAAAGCAGGAAATCGCTGGCGGATGTCCTGGGAATGCAGAAGAAAAAGAAAAAAGAAGAAGATACACTGCCAAAGCCGATTGAGAAGCATATGGAAGAGATTGTCGGTATGAAGGAGTTGGCCGGGGAACTAAATAATCTGTACCGCCTGCTGCAGTTCCAGAAGGCCCGCCTGAAGAAGGGCTTTGCACACAGCGCGGTAAACAGTAATTTCATTGTGTGTGGAGAACGGGGAACCGGGAAGACTGAGGCGGCGCATGTGATTGCCGGCGTGTTGTATGATTTTGGCGTATTAAGCAGTAAAACCGTTACAGAGACGGATTATACGAAGCTGGTGGCGAATACAGCCGATGAGACATTTAACAATATTAAGGATACTTTTGAGAATTCCATGGGCGGAGTCATCCTGATTGAGAATATTCAGGAATTCTATAGCGACAATCCTTCCGCCCCCGGAATGGATGCCGTGACACAGATTGAGAAAGCAATTCGGGAAGCGAATGGAAATGTTGCGGTGATTATCACCGGAGATAAGAATGATACGGATAAACTTCTGAAGGTGAAGTATAATTTTGAAGATTGTTTTATGAACCGGGTGGATCTGAAAGGATATTCTTTGACGGAGTTGTGTGAGATTGCCAAAAGAATTGCGGAGAAACAATCTTATATTATCAGTGAGGAAGCCGCTCTGGGGCTTCAGAAGCTGTTGGAGAGGGAGATGAAGCAGCCGGGATTTGAATATACCCGGACGGTAGAAGAAATTCTGGGCGAGGCCGCCCTGCATATGGCAAAGCGAGTGTCTAAGAAGCGGCATCTGAAGGACGAGGATCTGGTGTTGATACTGGCGGAGGATTTTGAGACGGGTGAGGAAACTGAGACTGTAGAAGAGCTGTTGCGCCAGTTGGATGATATGACGGGACTTCAGGAGGTCAAAGACCAGGTTCACAAGATGGTTAATACGGTTCTGATTCAGAAGAAGGCGGCAGAATCCGGTGTTCAGCGTAAGACGGGATTTGGCACAATGCATATGGTTTTCAAGGGAAATGCGGGAACCGGAAAGACCACGGTGGCAAGAATCATCGGAAAGATTTACAAGAACCTGGGAATTCTTCCCAATGGAACGCTGATTGAGTGTACCAGAAGAGATCTGGTGTCAGAATTTGTCGGTAAAACGGCAAAGCTGGTGCAGGAGAAGGTAAAGCAGGCGATGGGAGGTATTCTTTTTATCGATGAGGCTTACACGCTTTGCAAAGATGACAATGATTCCTTCGGACAGGAAGCAATTGACGCGCTGGTAGCGGATATTGAAAACTACCGGGATAATCTGGTAGTGATTCTGGCGGGTTATTCGGCGGATATGGATAAGTTTCTGAACAAGAACCAGGGACTGCGAAGCCGACTTGCGACAGAGATACATTTTGCTGATTATACGATAGAAGAAATGACGGCGATTTTTGCCCAGATGGTAAAAGGGAAAGGTCTGCATCTGGATATTGGCCTGGAGAAGGAGATTCAGAATCTTCTGAATGAAAAATCACGGGTTCCTGACTTTGGCAATGCCAGAGGTGTGCGGAATGTAGTGGATGAGGTGGTTCAGAACCAGAATGACAGGCTGGTCCGCCTGATGATGGAAGGCGTGAATGTCAGCAAAAATGATTATATGATTATTAAAAAAGAAGATATTACCGGAGTCACAAGTGAGGAGAGTGAATCAACGATAGAAGAGCTGAAAGCACAGTTAAATAGTCTGACAGGGCTTAACAGTGTGAAGAAGAAAGTTTCTGCCATGATTGACAGTACCATGATTGTCAAAGCACAGAAGGAAAAAGGGCTGAGCACGCAAGGCTACGGTACACTTCATCTGGTATTTAAAGGAAATGCGGGAACCGGAAAGACCACGGTGGCAAGAATTATCGGGCAGATATACAAGAGGCTGGGAATCCTGCCAAGAGGAGAAGTCTTCGTGGAATGCGGCAGAAGTGATCTGGTAAGCCAGTATATGGGCGAGACAGCGATTAAAGTGAAGGAAAAGGTAAAGCAGGCAATGGGCGGTATCCTGTTCATTGATGAGGCATATACCCTTTGCAGGGATCAGAATGATACGGCCGGAAAGGAAGCCCTGGATACACTTGTGGCGGATATTGAGAATTACAGGGATGACCTGATGGTAATCATTGCAGGATATTCAGCAGACATGGAGCAGCTGCTGGCGATGAATCAGGGATTAAAGAGCCGTTTTGCCAATGAAATTATATTTGAAGATTATTCTGTGGAGGAACTTTTGTCAATCTTCAGAGGAATGTGCAGATCCAGAGGACTGATTCTGGAGGAAAATATGGACGCGCTGATCCGCAGTGTCATCCAAAAACAGTCTGCAATGCCTGATTTTGGAAATGCCAGAGGTGTACGCAATATTCTGGATAAGATCGTAGAGCAGAGAAATATTCGGATTGCAGAATGGATGCGAAACGGAAGAGAGCTTACGGAGGAAGACTATCAGAGGATTCTGAAAGAGGATCTGGAAGGACTTGGCGGGGAAAGGGAACATACAGTTTCTGTGGAAGAATTGATGGAAGAGCTTCAGTCTCTGACAGGGCTTGCTTCTGTGAAGGAAAAGGTGCAGAAGATGATGGATTCCGTACTGGTGAATCAGAAGCTTAAAGAAATGGGACTTCCGGCGCAGGGCTTTGGCACGCTCCATATGGTATTTAAGGGAAATGCAGGAACCGGAAAGACGACGGTAGCGAGAATCATTGGCAAGATTTACAAGGCACTGGGCGTGCTTCCCAGCGGACATCTGGTAGAGTGCGGACGCAGTGATCTGGTGGCCGAATATGTAGGCCAGACCGCAGCAAAAGTAAAAGCTAAAGTAAAAGAAGCCAGAGGCGGGATTCTATTTATTGATGAGGCGTATACGCTGAGCAGCGGCGGAGCCGGTGACTTTGGAAAAGAAGCGATTGATACGTTGGTAGCGGATATTGAAAATTACCGGGATGACCTGATGCTGATTGTTGCCGGATATTCGGGCGAGATGGATCGGTTTCTGGATACAAATCAGGGACTAAAGAGCAGGCTGTCAACGGAACTTGTATTTGAGGATTATACGGCGGATGAGCTGTATTCCATTTTCCAGGGGATGCTGCACAAGAGAGCGGCAGTACTGGAAGAAGGCGCGGAACCGACGGCAAGAGAATATCTTGCGGAGAAATCAAAAGGCAGAGACTTTGGAAATGCGCGCGGCGTGCGCAATATTGTAGATAAGGTTATTGAGAATAGGAATGTAAGGCTTGCCCGTATGATGCGGGAGCATATAGAGCTGGATAAAGATATGGTCTCTACGATAACCAGAGAAGATTTTCAGTAAAGGAGAAGCGCTATGGAAGATTTGACAAAACAGAGAGAACAGGCTCAGACTCAGAAAGCAAAAGAGCAGGAACAGGTACAGACAGGCAGTGTGACAAGACGGTTTAACTTTTCTATGGCGGAGCTTAATGATGCAGAGAGACTTCTGCGTCAGCCCAGATCACAGGAATATCTGGCGATGTTTGAATTAATGGATATGCTGAGCTCAACGGACGAAGAAATTATCGAGATGCTGAAAGAAAATATGGATGAAGATGAGGCGGAAGAATTTGAAGAAATGTCCGATGAAGATATTTTGGAACAGATACGGGCTATTTTTCTGGAAGAATTTGCGCAGATTGAGATCGAGATGAGTTCCATTATGTTGGGCGTTCTGTCTAAATGCTATATTTCAGGATGCGACTGCCATGCTATTACGCCGGAAGGAAGCATTCTTGAGCATTTTAAAATAGATGAAGCAATGCCGGAAGGATATGAGCATGGAAGAATTGCGTTCAATAAATATCCGGATTGCAAATGTGTAGAAGTATATACAAATTGTTGTCGGGTCGTTATGTATGATGGCGAAGTAGTAGAAATTCCCAATACAGCGTTATAGTGGAGAGGCAGCAGGAAGGAGAGGAAAGGAAGATGGACAAAAAATTTTTGGAATCAATCGGAGTTCATACGGAGGATGGCTTGGCGGCCATATTGGAACAGTTGGAGGAAAAACAACTGGAGTATTTTGAACGGTTGGAGAATGTCAATGACTCGAAAAGAGAGGAAGAGCTGAAGCAGATTCTATCTAAAATCGAGAAAGCAACAGAATCCGTGAAGGAAGAATTGAATGCAATTCAGACGGCAATTATCGTTGATGGTCCGGAAGCTGAAAAGACGGAAAAGAAAGAGAAGAAGGCACAGCCGAAAAAAGAAAAGAATGAAGCATTGAAGAAAGACATCGAAAAGATGAAAAACCGTGCACAGCAGAAACCGGAAGAAAAAGCGAAGCCGGAGCAGAAGAAAGATACACAGCAGACGGTGAAAAACGGTGAGCGGAAGGATGCACAGCAGACCGCAAAGCAAGACGACCGGAAGGATGTACAGCAGGCTGCGAGGAAAGGCGATCAGGCGGATCCGCAGCAGACCGCGCTTTCAGCGGCGCTTCAGAATTACCAGAAGGGCGATTATAAGAGAGCTTTTCAGCAATTTACTGAACTGGGCGAGAAGAAAAAACATCCGGTTGCACAGTTGATGCTTGCCAGGATGTATGAGAAAGGTGAGGGAACTGCCGTCAACAAAGACCGGGCGGAATTCTGGTATAAGAGTGCGGCGGATGGAGGTAACCCGGATGCGCAGTATGCTTATGCGGTATTAATGCTGGCAAGCGGCAGCGGAACGTCGGACAATACAAATACTAAGACCGGAATGTCTTATATGGAAAAGGCGGCGGAACAGAATTATCAGGCGGCAATCGATAAGTACATTGAGCTGAGCCTGCAGGATGGCATGAATACCCAGTGGCTTACAAGAGCAATGGCATATTGTGACAGAGGAGCCAATCTTGTACAGGGTTCTTATGAAAAAGATCAGTATCAGAAGAAGAAAAAAGAACTGGAAGAGAAAAGAAAGCGGCTTAACAAAGCGAAGAATGCAGGAACATTGCCGACGATACTTTCCCTTATGGGAAATGTATTGTACGTGGTAAGTTTTGTTTATATGTTCTGGGGGCTGCACCCGAATTACACAACTATGGTATCCTTTTTTTCCAAGATACCAATGGCTCCCGAGAAATTGATTATTCCATGGCAGACGCTGACGGAATGGGCGTCAAGCGGAGGATTTTTAACGATTAACGGAATTTTTGCAATGGAACTTCTGGTAGTTGCAGCAGCGCTGACAACCATCGGAGCAGTCCATTCCCGTAAAAAATTTGCTAAAAAAATAAGTTCCCTTGTGCCGTGGGTAGCAGTAGCAATGACAGTATGGCATATTTATGTATGGCATACGGCGACAGAATATCTGAAACAGTTTGCGGTGAAGAGCTTTATTGCGTTCTTCGTACCGATTATAATCGGATGGGCAATTGGAAGTGCGGTAAAGAGTGTATTTAAAATGAAATAATGTACTTTTGTGTGGGGAAACCAGAGCAAGGCTTGTAGTAAAATTAATATGGAATTATAGATAGGCAGTTACCATTCACAGCACCCCACCAACATGCGCACTCGTCGCATCTTCGATGCTCCAGTCCCGCTCCTGACGGAGCTAAGACTGCTTATATGGGTGGGGTGACTGCTCCACAGGCCGGATTTGAAATTCAATATATCTTCTTACGTGCAAGCACGGCGAATCCATATTGAATTTCAAATCGGCTGTGAATGGTAACGATAGGCACATATTTGTGAAGCGAGGTAGCGAAAATGGAAAAAGACCCATTTAAGGAATATTTGAGAGAATCAGAGCCTGACAAAGCAGGAAAAGGTTACGCTTGGAGTACTGCAATCGGACTTCAGGCTGTGGATGGACTCAAACCGTCAAAATATTTGATAGATACTGCTATTCAAAACATTGAAGGCAAAATCACGATGAAAGAAGCACAGAGCCTTATTGACAGCTATTATGAGGAACGCCCTGTGCATTTGCCGGATGAGGAACGCACAGAAGAAGCAGATAAGGTTTCTTCTCGTATTGCACTGATACTTTCCGAAGCTGCATTTTCATTCTCCCCAAATGAGTATATTTCTATCCATCGCAAACTCTTTCACGGAATATATAAGCACGCCGGAAAAATCAGAGACTATAATATCACAAAGAAAGAATGGGTGCTTGACGGTGCAACCGTAATATACGGTAGTGCTTCGGAACTTAGAGCAACTCTTGAATATGACTTTTCACAGGAAAAAGACTTTAGTTATAAAGGACTTTCAATGGATGAAATTATACATCATCTTGCAGTGTTTGTTTCAAGACTTTGGCAAATCCATATTTTTGGAGAGGGCAATACAAGGACGACGGCGGTATTCTTTATCAAATATCTCAGAACGCTTGGCTTCTCCGCAACCAATGATATTTTTGCGGAAAATGCGTGGTATTTCAGAAACGCACTGGTTCGTGCCAATTATACTAATTTACAAAAAGGTATTCACGAAACCACGGAATATTTGGAAGTGTTCCTTAGAAATCTGCTTTTGAATGAGAACAACGAACTTCATAACAGAGATTTGCATATAAGTGGACTTTTGAATGCTGAAAAAGTAGACATTGAAAGTGTGCTTTCGGAAAAGGAAAATATAAATTCAAAAACGGATAATCAGTTTGAGTAACGGACAGAACGTCGGGAATGCTGATAAAGGGAGGATGCCGGGTAACCGCTTTATGCGGTTCCCGGCATGTATTATGAAAAAGTTTATTCAAAAAGTATTATCTACTAAGTCGTCGTTTTCTTTTGATGGTTATAGTATACGTGACAGCTGTGAAGAAATGGTGTTGAAGAAATGAAAGATTTTTAAAAGATAAATGAACAAATTATGAACGTGGGAAAGAATCAGCTGTGGATTGTGAATGACTGCCCGGAGAAGTTCCGTAACGCTTTTTATAAGAGCGGCTGAAAGCGCTGACAGACTGATAGCCCACAATATCGCAGATTTCTCTGAGCGTGTAGCTGCTGTGCCGGAGCAATTCGTGCGCATGGGACAGGCGAAGGTCGCGGATAAGTACAGAAAAAGAAACACCAAAATTCTTCTTTATCAGCTTGCTAAAAAAAGATTCACTGTAATGGAACTTCTCTGCGACATCTTTTAGCGTGATGGTGTTGTAATTTTGCCTTATATATTGAGAAAGTAGATTAAAATCGCAGTGCTCGCCGGATAACTGCTGACAGTTATAAAAGTGCGCTGTGTCGCTGTGGTTTCTTAAAAGTGTGGAAAAAAATAACAACAGGATGGATGTCATATTATGGTTATAGAAAGCATCCTTCATGCCAAGTTCGGCAAATAGATTCTGCAGGTAATTTTGCAGAAGCCATTCGTTTTCTGTTTGGAAAATCATGTAATTTTTTTCATTGTTTTGTTTTAGAGCGTTTCTGAAAAAAGCGGACAATAAAGTGTCTTTACTAAGCAGCGACCAGAAAAGGCTATTAAAGGTGGATTTCCTTACCATGATAGAAATGATGAAATCGTCTTTAAATGCCCGGATATTGTGAGGGGAATCCGGTGCAATTATCAGGAAAGCTCCTTCTTTTAGGGTCAGATGTTCATCCTCGAAGTAAAAATCTCCATTTCCATGATAGATATAATTTAGTTCAAAATGATCGTGCGTGTGAAAACCATCATTTACGAAAGGAAGATGGGTATAGACATTAATGTCCATTCCTTCTGTGAACAAAGAATCTTCCTGCAGGTAAAAATTGCCGAATCTGCCGGTAATATTCTGAGGGTGGGAGATTGGCGACGGATGTGTTGTTTGAAAGACAGGAATCCGCCCCACATAATCCCAAAAATCCTTGCAGGATAAGAAACCGGAATATTCCGGGTAACAAAAGGTATCTGTCTTGCGGGTTTCGGATAGAAGCGCAAGGGAGAGAGCCTTAGGAAAAGGCATGGTTGTCTGATTTTTTTCATAGTTTGCATATAAAACGGAACGGACGCTGCCGATATCTGTGACGGAAGCTGGTTTTTTCATAGCGTTCTCCTTCTGGATGATATAAAATATTGTATTTATATAATATGTTAAAATTATTTTTGGGAAAAAGCAATATTTTTGGCAAATATCATAAAAAGACAATGAAAAGACAAATCCTGCCATATTCCTTTTGGTATAAAAATGCTATAGTCTCTTCAATGAATGCATTCAAAAAAAGGGGTAGTGTAAAGTAGTCTATGAAAAAATGGAGCTGAAAAAATGGCTCCATCGGAACCTTGAAAATTGCAGATATATTAGCTTTTGGCGGTGTCCACCA
>NZ_JAOQJU010000012.1:0-97324 GCF_025567385.1 Dorea acetigenes | reverse complement strand
TGTTTAGAATTATCCTTCTGTCTAATCAAAAAAGAATAAGTCTGCAAGCTGTTTTCTTGCTTACAAACTTATTATACGAGGAGAGTAAAGACGATGGAAAGCCAGAAAGCTGAGAATCTGTTAAACCTGGCACTGGATGCTACGGAAGAAGAAAGAGAGAAGTCACTGGAATTGGATGTTGGATACGACCCTATTGACAGGGAGTGGGATTTGATTATTAAGTATTCCGGGGATTTAGCAGCGGTCAGGGAACTGACGGACAAGGTTGTGGAACTTTTGAATGAATATGCGGTTATAACCATTCGTGAATCTCTGATAGATCGTCTTGCGGCATTGCCGCAGGTGGAGTATATTGAGAAACCAAAGAGATTGTTTTTTCAGGTGGTAAATGGAAAGCGGGTGTCCTGTATAAATGAAGTGCAGGGCACCCCCTTTTCTTTATTCGGACAGGGGGTTCTGACGGCAGTCATTGACTCCGGAATTGATTATGCAAATGCAGATTTTCGTAATGCAGATGGAAGCACCCGGATTTTGAATCTGTGGGATCAGACAGCTGTGGCAGGGGAAAATGAATCAGAATCCTCCCGGGGAAATGAACCAGGACCGCCACGCGGGTATGTGCTGGGTGTGGAGTACACCAGGGAAAGGATTAACGAAGCCCTTGCGGCGCCGACGCAGGCTCAGAGAAGGGAGATTGTGCCCAGTGAGGATATATCGGGACATGGGACGGCAGTTGCCGGGATCGCAGCAGGAAACGGGCGGGCGAGCGGCGGTCTGTATGCAGGGGTTGCCCCGCAGAGTGAACTTGTGATTGTAAAGCTTGGAAATCCGAGGCAGGAAGGTTTCCCAAGAACGACAGAATTAATGCAGGGAGTGGATTATGTGATTCGCAAATCCCTGGAGTACCGTTTGCCGCTTGCAATCAACATCAGCTTTGGAAATACTTATGGATCACATGATGGGACTTCTCTTCTGGAGCGTTATCTGGATGATGCGGCGAATCTTGGAAGAGTATGCATTTGTGTGGGGGCGGGGAATGAAGGAAGGAGCGGCGGTCATACGTCCGGGATTTTGCGTTCAGGGGAAGAAGAAATCGTGGAGCTTGCAGTGCAGGAAAGGCAGACTTCATTAAATATTCAAATATGGAAGTCTTACACGGATGAGGCTGCTATATCACTGGTATCGCCTTCCGGCGTCCGGGTGGGGCCGATTCAGGAAATCCTGGGACCGCAGAGGTTTACGGTAGGGCAGACGGAAATCCTTATATATTATGGAGAACCCAGTCCATACAGTACAAATCAGGAAATATTTATTGATATGATTCCAAAAGACGCTTATATTGCATCCGGTATCTGGCAGATTGTTCTTGCCGCAGGGAAGGTCATAGACGGACGGTACGAAATGTGGCTTCCCAGTGAAAATGTATTAACTGCAGGAACTGCCTTCCGTAACCCGACACCCCGGAACACCATAACCATTCCATCCACTGCTTCCAGGGTAATCTCAGTGGGAGCTTATGATGCTCTGACCTTTACCTACGCAGATTTTTCAGGGCGGGGAGCTCCGGCGTCAGATGGATATGCAAGTCTTATTAAGCCGGATATTGCGGCGCCCGGGGTAAATATAACTACAGTGGCAGCCGGAGGCGGATACGCGGCTTTCACCGGAACTTCTTTTGCGACGCCATTTGTGACGGGAGCAGCGGCGCTTCTGATGGAGTGGGGGATTGTCCGGGGAAATGATAGTTATTTATTTGGGGAGAAAGTAAAGGCTTATTTTAGAAAAGGGGCAAGGCAGCTGCCGGGATTTGAGCGGTGGCCCAACAATCAGATGGGGTATGGGGAGGACGTTATAATAAGGTTACATTGATAGAAGCCAGTAAAATCAAGTGTTTCCGCTCATTTTCCCCAAAACAGAAACGAAACACTTTCCATGGATTCAGAGGAAAATCTGCCCGGGTTGGAATCGAAAATCCAGTTTGATGAGAGGTTTGTAGCAATGATGTAACATGAGTTGTCAGCAGAAAATCAAGCACGAACGAAGTGAGTATTTGATTTTGCCTGACAGTTCAACGAGAAACCAGAGGTTTTAAGTTGTATTATAACGAAGGAGGAGACACTATTGGAAATAACGTATAGACAAGTGGGCGATTATTTGCTGCCTGAATTGGAATTGCGTTCAGAGGAAATCAGAATCATAGGGAAATATGGTATGCTCAGAAGAACTTATCTAAAAGAGTATAAGCCAGGATGGTATCAGTCCATGATTCTTACTGGAAAGCTGGACAAACATTTAGCAGATGTGGAAGAACAGGCAACAATACGCTTTGAACAAATTGTGAAGCAAATGAAGAAAGCAGAAGGAGTGACAGAAGAACTAAAAAATGAGAATCAGTTTGTTTGGATACAGAAAATGAATAACATACAGGCTCGTGCGATGGAGATTATCGGGGAAGAGTTAATCTTCGTATAGGCAAATGAAATGTTGTGTAATCTCAATCATCTATTATTCCGAAAAAGGTATATTATCTAAAAATGAATGAATAAAATTCATTGACATTATTATACAAGTATGATATGTTGTACTTGGTAAGGACGGGAAAAGAGGTGATCGGATTTATGACCAGAATAACAAAAGCACCAGAAGAAAGAAGGCAGGAGATTATAGATACGGCAATGAAGGTCTTCTATGAGAAAGGTTATGAAAAAACATCCATTTCAGATATTGCGAGAGAAATGAATGTTGCTCAGGGACTTTGTTACCGCTATTTTTCATCAAAGGAAGAATTATTTGACACAGCATTAGATCAATATGCCGGGAGACAAGTGGAACAGATAAGCACTGTTTTGGATGAGCAAATGTCTCTGGCAGATATTATCGAAAAGATGCCAACCTTTGCAGAGGTGGAAAATGACAATAGCTATGCTCAAAAAATATGTCATGAGACAGGCAATTTGAAATTTCACAACCAACTGTCTTTAAAGATTTGTTCGAAACTGCAGCCTATCGTGTCAAATTTACTTGCTAAAGCAAATGAAAGAGGCGAAATTCATATACAAGATACGGAAACAGCAGCGTCCTTTTGCGTATATGGACAGTTGGGCATTTTGCTTAATCAGGAGCTTACACCTGAAGAACGAGAAGAACGTATTCGCATTTTTCTGTTAGAGTTAATTAAAGGTTTCTCTTAAGAACAGGCTTATGTTGTATATTGCATAGTAAATAGATTGACACATAAATTTATTTCCCTGCCATAGTGGTAGGGAGTTATTTTGAAACTTAAATGACTAATATTCATTCATTAAAGGAGGATAAAATAATGAATACAAAAATAGATTTCATAAATGGGAATACAAAAAGATGTTTGGCAGCAATGTTCTTGCCGATGATGGTAGCAATGTTTTTAAATATGGCATACAATCTTGTGGATAGCCTTTGGATTGGCAATTTATTAGGTGAAACAGCATATGCTGCATTGACGAATTCAACACCGATTATTCTAATTCTTAATTCCGTTGCAATGGGCGCAACGAATGGTGTGTCTATTCTTTTGTCACAGGCAATTGGCGCAAATGAAAAAGAGAAAACAGAGAAGATGATCATGACCTCGTTGACGGTAGCAATTATTTTTTCTTTTGGCGTAACGATTTTGCTTGAAGTGTTTTTGAAGCCAATTCTTGTTTTGTTACATACAACGGATGAAATTATGCAATCTGCCTATCAGTATCTGGCAATTTATGTTCTTGGGTATTTAGCAGTTTATCTGTATTGCTACTTTACAGCCGTTTTAAGAAGTTTTGGTAATAGTGTTTTTCAGGTAATTGCTATGTTGATTTGTACCCTACTGAACGCTGTTTTAGATCCGTTATTTATTCATTATCTTGGATTTAAAGGAGCTGCTATTGCGACTGTTGCATCTCAGTCCATATGTCTCATTTTTATGCTTGCGTATTTATATAAAAAACAGTTTTTTAAACTTCGCTTGTCTTATTTTGATCGGACATTAGTGGTGCCGTTTATCATAAAAGGGATTCCGTCAGCTTTTCAGCAAAGTATACCCGCAATCAGTACAAGCTTTCTTACGTCACTTGTCACAGGATTTGGAATCTCAGCTTTGGCAGCTTATGGAATAACAGGGAAGCTGGAGACAATTTTGTTCTATCCGGCAATGGCTTTGAATATGTCATTGACAAGTATTGTAGGCCAATGTGTAGGTGGCACCAGATATGACCGGGGCAAAGATTATATAAAATTAGCTTTAAAGTATGGTACCGTCATATTGATTATTTTTTCTGTTTTGATCGTGTGCTTTTCCAATCGGCTGTCATATTTATTTGTTGATAGCGAAGCAGCGGCGGAGATTGTAGACGTATATTTTAAGATCGTTGGCATTGGATATGTTTTAAATACAGTTACGAATTGTTTTTTAGGAAGTTTAAATGGTATGGGGAAACCATCAAAAAGTATGCTCTGCATGGTATTGTACTATTTGATTATTCGTATGCCCCTTGCATGGGTACTGTCAAATTCATTACATGGATTAAACGGCATTTGGATTGCAGTTCTCATAAGTCATGTGATTGCGGCGGCTGCAGCAACAGTTGTGGCAAATCGTGAACTATGCAAACAGGAAAAGCGGAATTGATTTCCGGGAGAATGTCTGAGTTGACTGGTAGATTGAATGCGATACTTTTTTAGGACTGGTCAATAAGTAAAGAAGGGGAATAGATTGGATGTGGATATTATACTGGTTAAGATGGAAAAGGATAGTGAAGATTTTTGCAGAAGGTTAATAGAATTGGCAATGGAATATGGTTACACTACTCAAGAGGAAATCTATAAGACCAATAATATTTTTGTTGGTGATTTAGTGATTATACCGTCAAAGCGTCAGGTACTTGTGAATGATAAAGAAGTATTTTTTACAAGTAAAGAGTTTGATATTCTGGAACTTCTTGCAGCAAACAGGGGACAGGTATTTAGCAAGGGGCAAATCTACGATAGAGTGTGGGAAGCGTGTTACGTTGCAGATGATCGCAATATCACAGCCTATATTAACAAAATCCGTAAGAAAATCGAGCCGGATCAGTCCAGACCAATTTATATTCAGACGGTATGGGGTGTAGGATATAAATTCAATGAGAAGATAAAATAAGGTATGAATGGTTCCAAACGTGTCGAAACAACATGTCTGGACGTGTAAAATGACATCTCTAGACATGTTAAAACGACACGCTAATAATACTGATAGAATAATACTGGGTAAGAGTGAGATATATCGAATCTATCTATCAGATAAATGATCGGATGTGAATGAGATATATTAAAAATCTGATTTTTTATGTATACTTCGCGGATGAACCCAGATAAGGAGAGAACGAAAACATATGCTATTACAGAATTGACATTTTTTCGGCACACGTGCTTGTGCTTCCTGTGGCGGCAATGTATAATTACATCCAGATACATTGGTAAATCAGTGTTTGTAGAATTGGTAAATTCCGACTTTCCAGGCAATTGATTATACTGTGAAATAATAAAAGATAAATATGCGAGGAGAATATTGATATGGAGAATAGACGAAAGTTTTCTATTTTTATAAGCTCTACCTATGAAGACCTTAAAGAAGAAAGACAGGCATTGGTAGGTGTAGCACTAGAGAATAATCTCATCCCTGTAGGAATGGAGCAATTTCATGCTGCTCCTACAAGCCAATGGAATGTTATAACAAAGATGATTGATGAGTGCGATTTTTACCTTCTTGTTATTGGAGGCCGGTATGGAGCAACCGATGAAGAAACTGGTATAAGTTACACGGAGAAAGAATACAATTATGCAAAAACTAAGGGACTACCAGTGCTTGTATTGATTAAGCGATCTTCAGCTATTGCTGAAAGTCAAAAGGATACTGGAGACGGAAAATATGATAAAATGAAAAGACTTGATGAGTTCAGAGAAAGAGTTAAAAATGATAAAAATACAGTTGACTTTTTCACGGATCTAAACTGTTTAAAATATGTGGCATCACCGACATTTAGGAATGCCATTAATTATGCTGATGATAATGCTGGATGGGTTCGATATCGAGATATAGTAGATGTAATCAATGAAGAGGCAGAAGGACGGAATAAGGCCAATGTTGAGCTTGTGGAGCATCAACAGAAAATGTTAGAAGATATGAAAGAGATGTTTTCTCAATTTGGCAGTAGACTCACTGAGTTAGAGAGTAACCAGTTAACCTGGGAGGAAATTCCCACAGCAACGAATGAAGATATTAATAAATTGTTTCGGGATGAAAATAAGACATTAAATATTGGAAATCCAGAGGGAGATAAATCAGTTGTAGGTCAAGATGATGTTGGCAACATTCCTGTGGAATCGGCTTTTCTGTTAGTGTATGCAGCTGATGGGGATGGTCAAATCATAAAGATACAGACACTTAGCTCTCCTACTCAGATTTTTACATCGGGTAAGCAGTTTATGGCTGATAACTCAAAAAGAGAATCAGCAAGATGGATAGAGGCGTTAGACCGACTTATAGAATGGGGATGGGTTAAAGCTGTAGGGTATAAAGGCGAAATATTTGAATTGACAGGAACTGGTTACAGTAAAGCAGATTGGTTGAAGGATGGTATGGGAATTGATACTTCAAAAGACCCACTTGACGAGTTAAAAGAGTTTGAAGGTTGATATTTTTGTATACATAAGGTACCCTCAACTTCTAGTTTGTCGAGCTGATTGATTGTTCGCAGGAATAGCGAGCATTGGATCGTGTCAGCTACAATCCAAATATATATCCGAGAGTTGTGTGGACTTTAAAGTATTTTTCTCTATCGGGATTCATCTATAAATTAAAAATTACAAACGGAAATTGAAAGCAAACAGTATTTGTCAACTGGACAGATGCTGTTTGCTTTTATGTTATTGTATGCAACAAAGCTGCCAGTGGCAGGTCTCCTGTATGTATAAAATATCGCCTATGAAATATGGTGCTGCGCCCACATGATTTTGTGGAAGCCAAAGGACATAATCCTATTGTGTAGTTACCGAGGGTATGGGGCGCTGGATGCTCCATCAAGAGTTGCCAAGTATGCAAAAATCCATGAAATGGAGTTTTTGTATTACATAGGCGAATCTTGCCCTGGAAATATTGTGGTATTTAAAACAATTAGGGGAGATCTTTAAAAATATTTGTTCACCAGAGAATTTCACCAGCTTGTTTTTCTCTTTGCGTCAGTTTGTGTAAGTGAGGGAGTAAAAATCCGCTGCACATTGACAACTAAAAGGAATAGGACGACTTGTGCGAAGAATATGTTGGAACAGAGGTGAGAGACAATGGCAAGTAATTTGGGTGCAGAACCAGAGGAAGTGGTAGAGAATTTACAAGCAGAGGGTCTGAAAGCGATTGATGAATTGTATCCGATTATGAGTCAGGACATTTCTGATAAAATTTGTGAATTTGTAAAAAAGTCCGGTAATGAGCCTTATGTTCATGTAAATGAAGGATATGTGGTTGTAGTTAAAATGACAGGGGAAGTGGATGCAACAGATGCGTTAATGGATTATCTGAGAAAAAGGACGGAGTTGATGTATTAATGTCTTGTAAAGCGACAAAAGTTATGTTAAGCTGGAGTCAGGGAAAATGAACGGATTACATGGTTTCTGACTTCTATCAATGAATATGGGTTAGGAGCGATGTAAATGAAGCAAAATCAATGGAAGGAGTCATGCACATACGATGCTGCATTATATCTTCGATTGTCGAGAGACGATGAAGATATTGATGGAAGTGCCAAGACGGAAAGTAACAGCATCAGTAGTCAGCGGGAATTACTTCGGAACTTTGTAAAGAGTCAAACGGATATCCAAATATTTGATATCTATGTGGATGATGGTTACTCTGGAAGTAATTTTGACCGACCTGAATTTAAACGAATGACAACTGATATTGAATCTGGGAAAGTGAATTGCGTAATTGTAAAAGACTTATCCAGATTCGGAAGAGAGTATATAGAAGCCGGGCGATTTATTCAAAAAATCTACCCGGCTTTAAATGTGCGCTTTATTGCGGTTACAGATCATTTTGACAGCAAGACGGCAGATACTTCTGAAAAATCTCTCGTGGTTCCTATTAAGAATTTTGTGAATGATAGTTATTGCCGGGATATTTCTACCAAGGTAAGAAGCTATCAGCAGATGAAACGGGAAAATGGAGAATTTATCGGAGCATTTGCTCCTTATGGTTACCAGAAAGATATACAGAATAAAAACTGCCTTGTAGTTGATGAATATGCGGCAAAT
Source organism: Dorea acetigenes (assembly GCF_025567385.1). Taxonomy (NCBI): domain Bacteria; kingdom Bacillati; phylum Bacillota; class Clostridia; order Lachnospirales; family Lachnospiraceae; genus Dorea; species Dorea acetigenes. The sequence goes on along the minus strand of NZ_JAOQJU010000012.1, from coordinate 89,023 downwards.
GTGATCCGAAAAATCTATGTGTGGAAAATTGAAGGATTAAGTCTGGGGGCAATCGCTGAAAAGCTGAATACACGTCATATATTACCGCCGAAAGAGTATAAAAAGTCATTGGGAGAAAACTATAATTCCGGATTTCAGAGCACAGAATTTCCAAAATGGTCTGCTGTGCAGATTAAGCGTATTCTCACGAATGAGGTTTATATTGGAAATATGGTACAGGGAAAACAGGAACGTATCAGCTACAAAGTAAAAAAACGTCTGGATAAGCCGAAAAATGAATGGGTAAGGGTGGAGAATACACATCCGGCAGTTATTCGCCAGAGTGATTTTGATATTGTGCAGAAACTTCTTCAATATGATGGAAGAGCTTCAAAATCATTGAAAAGAGCCAATTTATTTTCCGGTTTTCTTTTTTGCGGAGATTGTAAGACACCCATGATTCGAAGAGTGAATCAGTATAAAGGAAAGAAAAAAGCTTTTTATATTTGTCAGACAAAAAATAAAGGTGGAAATTGTACCAGACACAGCATTCTGGAAGAAACGTTGAAAACCATTGTATTGAAAGAGATTCAGACGTATTCTTCTCTTTTTATGGATTATCAAATGATAATGGAAGAAATGAAAGAGATGGAAATTAGATATGATCAGGTCATTCACTATGATACGCAGATCAGTCGCCTGCAGGAAGAATACAATAAGTGCTACGCACTAAGGGTGTCGTTATATGATGACTTGAAAGCCGGAATTATAAACAAAGAAGAATTTCAGGAATTCCGTGACATTTATGGTAAGAAATGTGAAGGACTGGAAATGATGATTGAAAATCAGAAGCAGATGGTAAAACAGATGTTTGAAGATGGGGTTGCTGCTACCATTCAGCTGGAGGAGTGGAAAAAATCGTTAGAGCTGAAAGAATTAGACCGGATGCTTCTGGCACTGGCGGTAGATAAAATCTATATATATGAAAACAAACGGATTATGATTGTACTTCGTTATCAGGATATGATAGAGAAGATGAAAGTGATTAAGAACTTTTTTGAAGAACAGCAGACCGATAAAGGGAAAGAGGTTGGATAAATGGCAAGAACAGCAAAACGATATCTGAATGGACGAAAGTTGGAATACCCACGGTTGTCAGTCTATAAAACAGCTATTTATGCCAGATTATCCGTGGATCATGATGATAAAAAATCAGAATCGATTGAAACACAGGTGGAAATGTTGAAAGAATTTATTCGGCATCAGAATGAAAATGCCGACAGAAATTCAGAACTTGTGCTGTATGATGTTTATACAGATCTTGGAAAAACGGGGACAAATTTCGAAAGACCTGGTTTTGAAAGGTTGATGAGTGATATTCGTGCAGGACAAATTAACTGTATTATTGTCAAAGATTTTTCCAGATTTGGAAGAAACTATATTGAAACTGGAGATTATCTGGAGAAGATTTTTCCATTTTTGAAAGTACGGTTTATTTCTGTGTGTGACCATTACGATTCTTTTGCAAAAGATGCTGACAGTCAGGAATTATCTATGAATATCAAAAACCTTGTTAATGATGCATATGCAAAAGATATTTCTGCAAAATGCTGTGCTTCCAAACGGGCTTGCCAAAAGAATGGGAGTTATGTAGGAGGTATGGCTCCTTATGGATATCATTCTGTAAATGAAAACGGAATCCGAAAACTTGTCATTGATCCGGAAACTGCAGAAATTGTGCGAAGAATATTTGAACAATATACAGACGGTATGCCTATCAATCGGATTATTGACGGGCTTTTTGAGAATGGTGTTCATCGGATATCCGATTATAACCGATATCATCATGTGTACTGCCAGGATGGAGAAGTGCTTCATCAATGGGGAAATTCTTCTATCCGGGCGGTGCTTACCAGAAATAATTATTATGGAGATCTGGTACAGCATAAGTATAAATCCCGGTTTTCTAGAGGAGAGAAATGGTGTGATCTTGTGGATGAAAGGGAGTGGATTATCTCTCCCGAAGCGCATGAGCCGATTATCAGCAGAGATATGTTTGATAAGGCACAAATCCGGCTAAAGGCTGCGAAAGAAGCAAGAAGCTATGTCGGATGGGATAAAAAAGACAGGGCATTCTATAATGTGTTTTACTGTGGTGATTGTGGGAGAAAAATGACGACGTGTAGAGCCAGAGAGCATGTGGAGTATTTTTGTCAGGCAAGCCGTTATAAGGATGAAAGAAGGTGCCAGACAAAGAATATTTCCGAAGATAAGCTGCAAAAAATTGTCCGTTCCGAGCTTTCAAGACAGTTGCAGTTTTTGAAAATAAAGAAAAAGGATATGACCGCAATCAGCAGATCAGTCCTGGAAGACCAGCTTGCTATTATTCGCAAAGAACTGGATAAAATGGAAACAGATTATCAGAAGATATCAGATCAATCGTTTCAGAGTTTTCTGATGTATAAGGAAGGAAAGGTTTCTTTACGAGCATACCTTGATGCCAAAAAAGAATGCAGCGAATGGGAAACATTTTTCCAAGGACGAAGAAAGACGTTGGAACAGAAAATACATATGCTGCAGAAACAGCAGAAAGAAGAGGCAAAATTCCTTAGAAGTCTGTTGGAACTGGAAGGAACTTCCCGACTGAACGCTGAACTGGTTGAAGCATTGATAGAGCGCATCTCGCTGTACGGAGATGGACATTTGGAAATCGTTTTTAAATTTCAGGGGGTGATGGCAGATGACAGATAACAGATTGCTCATCGGGTATTACCGTCTTTCTATGGAAGACGATACAGACAATGAAAGTAACAGTATCACAAATCAGAGGTTGTTAATCAAAGATTACATTTCAGCGATTCCGGAACTGTTAGCTATGCCCTATCAAGAATTTTATGATGATGGATATTCCGGTGCCAGCATGGAACGACCTGCAATGCAGCAGGTACTGCAGCTTGTCAGACAAAATCGGGTGCAGTGCATTGTGGTAAAGGACTTTTCCAGATTTTCCAGAAATTATATTGAAATGGGAACATATCTGGAACAGGTTTTTCCCTTTATGGGTATCCGTTTTATTTCAGTCTCGGACCATTACGATTCTCTGGATTATAGAGGGAAAAGCTCTGATATTGAAGTCCAGTTCAAAGGGTTGATTGCAGATTTTTATGTAAAAGATCAGTCAGTGAAAGTGAAAGCCGCCGTCAGTACCAGAAGAAATCTGGGTGAATACTGCTGTGGCTCTGCCCCATATGGTTACCGAAGAAATCCAGATGATAAGACAAAACTTCAAATTGTGGAAGATGAAGCAAAGGTAATACGGAGAGTATTTGAATTGACAAATCAACGTTATTCTAAAACAGAAATCTGTCGGGTTTTTAATGTGGAAAGTATTCCTACACCGCTTCAGTCTATGAGCAGCCGCCAGAAAGTGGATCGCCGGAAAGCGGCATCGAAAGACCTTCAATGGACGGCTGATATGGTCAGGAAAATCATTAATGATAAAAACTATATTGGATGCATGGTTTACGGAAAAACGAAGATTCCGGATCCGGGAACCGGAAAGGAAGTTCCCATTCCAAAAGACCAGTGGAAAGTGCTGGAAAACCATCATGAACCAATTGTATCAAAAGAAGAATTTGAGAAAGCCCAGAGTCTTCAACTGCGCCATTCCAGAAAAAGCAAATTTGCTAAGAGTACTTCTATCTTCAGTGGATTTCTGAAATGCGGAAACTGTGGAAGAAATCTTTCAGGGAGCAAGGAACAGCATGGACATATACTTTACAGTTGCGCATACAGCAAAGGGAAAGAAGATACAGGCTGTTTTGCCGGAAAAGCAGATAACAAAATTTTGGAGGTCTTTATTCTAAGTGAAATAAAAGCACATTTACAGGAAATGATCAGTCAGGAACAGATGGATGCTTCCTTGCGTCAGAAATATCAGAATCTGATACGGACGTATCAGGGCGAAATCACTGATTGTAAAGAAAAACAGGCGCAGCTCAAAAGACAACACCTACAGAATTACGAAGAGTTCCATGAAGGTAAACTGGATCAAAAGCAGTTTCAGGATGCCAGAGGGCAGATAGAACTGGCAAAAGAACAGTTACAGAAACGAATTCAGGAATTAGAAGCTCTTGTAAGAAATGAGGAAGAGGTCCTGCTGAAAAAGAATATTCCGGTGGAACAGATGGTAGAATATCTCGGTTATGAGAAGCTGGCACGGGAGATGTTGGAGGAGTATGTAGAAGGAGTGTATGTGCATGATGATGGGAGGATGGAAACGAAGTGGAAAGACAAAATGTAATTTAATAGCTGAATTTGTGGTTAGGGTAGTAATACAATAAATTAAAAAAATATTAAAAAGCGATACTGAACAAATTCAATATCGCTTTTTGACTTAAAGTGATTTAGTTAGAAACGAGTGTCTTTTGGGGGACAAGGGTCATTTCCATAACTGTCTTTATCACGAATGCGACCGTGGCGGTCATGGATGATTAATTCTGATTGCTGTCGCATTGCAATATCTTTGCCGTATTCAATCGCTTCTTTTTGCGTATTGAAAGTTTTGGTTGCACGGTCTGCATTTTCACGTTTTACTTGCCATTGCCCATTATTGGGAACTACATGTTGGTTTGCCATAGTATTGTCCTTTCTATCAATTAACAGTATAGTGTTTCCAAGGAATTCTGGATGGATGTATATGGGAAAGAAACTTTACGATATCTCTCCGACCATCATAGGTGGGAATGCCTCGGCTATTTTGTGCCATAAGAATTGTTGGAACATATCCGAAATATTGAGAAAAATTTTGACGGATTGATTCTTTGTCTGCACTGGTAAGGACGCTAGGCTTAACAATAACTATTGCAAAAGTGACGCCTTGTTCTTTAATGAGAGCTCCATCGAATGACATGGGTGAGTTCCTCCTTTCTCAAAAATTGGGAAAGGTAAAATGCTATTAAAATCAGCACATTTCTGTTGAACTCTCTGCGAATATATGTTATGATTCAAGTGCTATGTTGAATTTGTATATTGCAGATTCAGAATGAAAGGTGGTCGAGAGGCCATCTTTTTTTACCTTTATCTATTAGCACTTTATAAAAAAGAGTGCTAACCCCTGTGAATACAAGATATCATAAGTTAAATGTAAAGTCAATAGAAAAAGAGAAAAAATCACATGAAATTACTAAATAAATAAAAACTTGAAAAGAAAAAGCATTGACAAAAGAGAATAAATCACAATATAATAACCATAATATAAATAAAAATGAAAGTGAGTAGAAAAATATGTTTATAGGATTTTCTGTAAGTAATTTCTTATCTTTTAAGGATCCACAGACTATGTCTATGATGGCATCAAAAGTTGCTAGACATAAAGAACATATTTTAAGTGGAAATGGAAAAAAGATTTTAAAAACGGGACTTATTTATGGCGCAAATGCGGGTGGTAAGAGCAATTTTATTAAAGCAATTGATTATTCTAGAGATATAATATTAGACGGTCTTGAGGAAGTAGACTTAAACAGGAAATATTTTAGGATTAGTAGTGATGGATATAAGCAGCCAGGAGTATTTGAGTATAGATTAATTACACAATCGAGAAAAGAGTATTCCTATGGAATTGCAATTTCGTATGCAACAAAAGAAATTCTTTCAGAGTGGCTTGTACGAATTGAAAAAAATGGTTCCGAAACTTGTATTTTTAATAGAGATATTGATGAAAAAGGCATTAATTTTACTTTTAGCGAAGTAAAGCATAGAAGTGAAGCGGAAAAAATAAAGTGGGAAATATTTCTAGATGTATTCGGAAAAAACATATCACCATCTATGAAGAAAAAAAGTGTTTTAAGTGATGTTGCGGAAAGAAGTAACGAAAACAGTGGAGTCCTCAGAGAAATTAGGGATGTTTATGAGTGGTTTCAAAGTATTATTATTTTGTTCCCAACAAGCCAATATAGTGGTTTAAATCAATTGGTTGAAAAGGAAGAAATACGAGTGTTTTTTTCTGGCATATTAAAATATTTTGATACAGGTATTGAATCAGTTGAGTCTAAGCTGGGAGAAATGGAATTTGATAGAATTTTTGAAGGTATTCCTAAGGAACATGCAGAAAAATTAAAAATTAGAATCTCTAATGATATAGAAGATGATCCTGTTATGTTTAAAGTGAACAATCAAGTGTATTCTTTGCGAAAAGATGAGGAAGGTAATATCATTACAACAAAAATGATGCAAAATCACGGAAATGCACAAGATCTTTTTGAATATGCGGACGAATCGGATGGAACTCAAAGATTGTTTGATTTGATACCATTATTTTATGAACATCAAGGAAATAGGGTTATTTTTATAGATGAAATCGATAGAAGCCTTCACACCAATCTTACTAGAAGATTTCTAGAACTTTTTTATACTCTTACAGAAGAAGCGGATTGTCAAATAATTGCAACAACACATGATTCAAATTTATTGGATTTGGATTTGGTTAGACAAGATGAGATATGGTTTATAAAACGATTAGAAGATCATAGTTCTCAAATTTATTCTCTGAATCGGTACAAAGAACGATATGATAAAAAAATTGATAAAGAATACTTATTAGGACGTTATGATGCTGTACCGGTATTTGATGAAGAGATTTGGGAGGAAATGAATGATTAATCGTTATAGGCTTACATCTACAGTATACGATCGAGAAGATGAAAAACAAAAAATTCTACCGGAAAAAAGAATTTTTTTATCTGTAGAGGGAAATGCCACAGAGAAAGAATACTTTGATGGTGTGTCAAAAAACAGAGAAAAGATTGGAATAAATGCAAAGGTGGATGTAGAGGTTTTACGGAGAGGAAAGAAAGATACCAATAGTGCACCGCAGCAGGTCCTTGAACTCTTGGAAGAGTATATCAGGCTTCGTGAACAGAATGAGGATGATATTTTGAAAGAGATATCTGAACAATTTAAAGAGCAATATAGCTTAGAGTTTATAAAGAAATATTTAGAAAATCCAAGTCAAATTCCTAAAAAACAACGGAACTTATTTGTTACGGAACTTAAAAAGATTGGTTATGATATCAACTACAGGAAATATTTGAGAAAGTATAATAAAGAATTGGATGAATTTGCGGTGTTAATAGATAGAGATACACAAACGCATTCAGAAGCCAATATGGTTGATTGTATAAAGCATTGTAGAGATAATGGGTACAAATGTTATATTGCAAATCCTTGTTTCGAGTTTTGGTTGTTAATGCACTTGGCAGATATATTTCAAGAATTTGGAGAAGAATTAGAGATAATAAAACAAAATCCCAAAGTCTCGGAACAGCATACATTTGTGAGTAAAGCTGTATCTGAAAGAGGACATCATGGAAAAAGTGGTATTAGGTTTGTCAAACAGTACATGCCCAATATTGATCGAGCGATTGAACAAGCAAAAAAATTTGCATCAAATGAAGATGAACTGATAGATAATATTGGTTGCAATCTATGGAAATTAATGGAAGAATTGAAGAAATATGGGAAAGATGAATGCGGTGATCAATAATTGATTTATAACATTGACGTAACATCCTCCCACCCATCTTGTAACAATAATATAACATCCTCTATCCAGAAACATGCGGTTTTCAGCCATTTTCATGGCAAAAAAGCCGCATATTTTTTGTGGCAATAACTTGACATCCCCGGGGGCGCTGTGCGTGAGGAATAGTCTGCCGGAAGTTTAAAGGATATATAGGAACGCCAGAGCTACTTTTGGATGTTGCTACAGCACGAACGGATCGAAGCTTGCTGAGTATGAATTTCCCGATTACGCGGCATTATTTTTCGACTAATAATTACTTAATAGGTGCGAAAAAAAGAAACAGAATTTGGCTGCTTAATTGCAATGTACGTATTTATACCAATCCGCTCAGCCCACTTACGGAAGCAGTCACCGTTCCACTCCAGATATTTCTGGTGGTCTTCAGGCATATGCTCTGTGATTGTACTGTATTGCCCAGAGCGTCCTTTCAGACGTCGATGGGAAGCAATGCAGTTATGGTTGTAGAAAATTTCAATCGTGGTATCTATTACCTTCACATCAACTTTCTTTTTGATGTATTCATACGGAACGGTGTATTCATACGGAACGGAGTATAGCATTCCGTCCACAGATATGTTTCCTACCGTTCCTTCAGCATTCGACTTATCCTTGGGAGCCCTGACACGCGCTGGACAGGTGATGGATTTCACCCCGGATTATTCAGCTAGCGGCTACTTTTGAAAATGATACGGTTTGGTTGTATTTTTTAAAGAAGGTGAACTAGGTAAAAATGCAGTGCGGGCAAAATTTGCCTACACTGCTTCTGATGGGAAAAATATGAGGTTGATTTTTATAATTTAGATGTAATTATTTCTGTTGGTTATCGTGTAAAGTCTTTGCGAGGTACAAGCTCTTAATCATGAAATCAGCCCCTCAAAGATTGGGGGCAGATCATTGGGTCTGTGGCTATGATTACCTGTTTCTATTTTTATAATCCGAATTTTCATCGAATCGATAAGTCTGGTCAATACCATACTCCTTTAGTTTGCGGTACAAAGTAGCGGTACTGATACCCAATTCTGCAGCTACATGAGACTTAGATTTAGAGTGACCGCCGAGTTCATTAAGAGCCTGGATAATCAGTCTTTTTTCTGCTTCCTTTAAATTATAGTCATGCCTGTGATTTCCGCCGGTAAGTTTCTTTAAGATGGCCGCTGGCAGGTGGGCCGGAGTCAGTTCGCCTTCATCTATCTCGGCCCTTTCCACAATATATGTTACGGTATTTTCTACCTCCCGTATGTTTCCGATCCAACGATATTCCAAAAAGAGAGTGCATATTTCCGAACCGAATGACAGATTCTTGTGGGTACGTTTGTTAGCCTTTTCCAGATAATGTTTGGCGAACAGAAGTACATCCTGGTCTCTCAGCCGAAGCGGTGGTATTATGATAGCATTGTTTTCCAATGCATAATAAAGTTCAGGGTAAAAATCGCCGGATTCCCTCAGTTGGTCCAACGGCTTGGAAGTTCCGCAAATGACCCGGTTGTTGCAATTACGGCTATTCTCAATAATCTTACAAAGTATGCGCTGATTTTCCATACCAAGTTGACTGACTTCGTCAATGTACAGTGTATTTCCCTCTAAAATATCATTTTTTACGGCCTGTTCACCAGAAAGATACTCATTGTTCTGAAAAACGCTCTTTTCCACTAACTCCCGCACTGTTCCTGCGTGGGCGATTTGAACAAACTGATTCTTTCGAAGTGTTCCTTCATTGTGAATTGCACGGGCAAACATTTCCTTGCCACAGCCGATCTCTCCGACCAGAAGAACCGGGGTTAGAGAGTAGGATATTTCCCGGCATTGTTCTACCGCTTGATGAAAAGCAGGGCTGTCGCCGATGAGCGTTTTAAAAGAATAAGGCGTTTTTGACCATGTCGGTGCCAAATCTCCATGAAGTCCACGAATGTCATAAAAAACAAGAATTGTGTTAGACTTCTCCTGGTCCACCGCATCCACCTCGAAAGTATGACCCGTAAGGCGCATCTTAGTCTCTCGGATGCATACCTGATATTCCTTTAACTCTCCTTTTTCAGTTTTTAAAGGATGGACGGAAAATTGCCGGATTCGTGTCAGATAGCGGATTTGAGGCAAACGATAACCTAATACCTTGGCACAACGGTCATTGATAAACTGAACTTCATTGTTCTCATCCAAAATCATTACACCATCATTAATCACATTAATAAGTTTGTCCTGAAGAGCTATATGATAGGAGCGAAGAAGTTTATCCTGCCGTTCCCGGATTGTCAATGTAATTAAATCGCATATTGTACACATAAACATTGCAAATTGTTTTTCTCTGCGGAACAGGTCAGCTTCGGCCTCTTTTGTGCGTGCAGTAATATGGATAACGCCATATATCTCATTCTCGTAAAACAACGGGAAACACATGCCGCAAAACTGTGGGCATATCTTCTGGTTAATACATCCCTGGCAGGTTTCTTCATCTATAGGATTTTTGGCCATGATGTACTTTTTTTTCCCATAACCTTTTTAGATAATCGGCCACTGGTTAGTTTTTTACCAATTCTTCGGTTGTTCTTTCCTGTGCCCGCTATCCGAATTAAATTTGAGTCGCAAATATCTACATCTACGTCAAAAATAGAACAAATCATCAGAATATATTGTTCAATCTGTGGCTGGATGCCGTCAAATAGCGAAGTCATTTTGTCACTCCTTATTCTTTTTTTACTTTTATATCACAAATGTTTTGCTTTATCCAGTGTTTTTCTCATTTTGAGAATGAAATTTTAATTTGAATCACTTATCTTCATCACGGATTATTTATTTCGCTATATTTGAGACTTATATTGCGATTCTTTGGGAGGATTATTATTATAATGATATCAAAACAATTTTATAACTTGGAGGGATACTTTGAACATTAGCAAAATCATTATTTATATCATGGTCGGATTCATGCTGCTCGGAGCCGCTGACCGATGCATCGGAAACCGTTTTGGACTGGGAAAGCAGTTTGAAGAAGGTTTTAATGCTATGGGGCCATTGGCTCTGGGTATGATTGGAATGACCAGTATAGCGCCATTACTGGGTGATGTGATTAGAAGAATTGCCGGTCCTTATTTCAGGCTCTTTGGGGCAGATCCCGTTATGGCGGGTTCCATTCTCTTGTCTTTGGACACGGGCGGTTACGCACTGGCCCACAGTATGACTGATAATGCAAATCTGGCAAATTTTTCGGCGGTGTTGTTGGCTCCTACTATGGGCTCTACCATAGGATTTGGAATTCCTGTAGCTTTGGGAATTCTGCAAAAAGAGGATTGTCGATATTTTGCAATGGGTACGTTATCTGGCATAATCGCAATTCCCTTTGGATGTCTTATTGGGGCGTTTGTTGCCGGTTTTGACATGCATATGGCTGTTGTGAATATCATTCCTGTTTTTTTTTATTGCACTGGTCATCGCTTTGGGACTTGCCATGATACCGGAAAAGATGATTCGGGGCTTTGAATGGTTTTCAAGGTGCATAATTGCTATAATCACTATTGCATTGGCCATTGCTATCTTCACAGAATTGACGGGAATAACGATTGTCCAGGGAATGACACCTTTATCGGAATCGTTTTTAACTATTGGCGGCATAGCGATTGTACTGGCGGGCGCTTATCCTATGGTTTATATTATTATTCATGTGGCAGGAAGACCACTCTCTGCGGCGGGGAAGTTGATTGGGCTTTCTGCGACAGACATCGGCGGAATGATTGCCGCTCTGGCCAACACGATTCCTGCTTATGGAATGATGAAAGATATGACACCGCTTGGGAAAATAATAAACAGCGCATTTATCTCATGTGCGGGATTTGCTTTTGGGGATTATCTGGCTTTCTGTACCGGGGTAGAGCCTCAATTGATTCCCGCATTGCTGGCTTGCAAATTGTCCGGAGGTGTTATCGGCACAGCTATCGCTTGTTTTATTTTTCACTTTCAAAAGCAGACTTTAAGAACAGAGGTTATTTCTTAGAAAGGGGCAGGGATTATGAATGAATTAAAGATTACAGACGTAAAAGCAAGAGAAGTGTATAATGGCCTTTATATTCCAACTTTGGAGGTCACTATCGAAGTGGGAAACGAGAAGGGAACCTCTGTGGCTCCTATGGGGCAGTCTATCGGTTCGGATGAAGCCGTTGAACTGAGAGATGGCGGGGAACGGTTCGGCGGCGTCGGCTGCTTAAAAGCCGTAGAAAAAATCGAGACAGAGCTAAAAGAATTACTGATTGGCATGGATGTGACTCAGCAGCGAAAGATTGACCATGCTATGTGCGAGCTGGATGGCACACCGAATAAAAGTCGTCTGGGCGCGAATGCCCTTGTGGCCGTTTCGGCAGCAGCTACCGTAGCAGCCGCGAATACCCTCCACATGCCAATTTACCGATATGTAAACGGTAATGCGAGAATTATTCCGGTTCCCATGATGGATTATGTTAGTGGCGGACACTATTCTTATGGTGCCAGCAGCGAGATTCAGGAGTTTAGTTTTCTTCCTATAGGCGCCGATTCTCTGGTAGAAGCAATGGAGTTGTCACGCAAACTGTATTTTACATTGTTGGATATGGTTACTGAGAAATTCGGGTCGCTGGCTCAGTCAGTCAATACTTCCGGGGGATTTTCCTATTACAACAATTGAAGACCCCTTCGATGAAAATGATGTGGAAGGATTCGTTCTAGCTACTAGGGAGCTTGATATTCAAGTAGTGGGCGATGACTTTTTCGTCACCAATCCGGCTATTATGAAAAAGAAAATGCCGACGGGTGCGGCAAATGCTTTGCTTTGGAAGTATAATCAGATTGGAACGCTAACCGAGGCATATGATGCCGCTGAACTGGCATACCGTAGTGGTTATGGCGTTATGACTTCTGAACGATCCGGTGAATCGGAGGATAGCCTGTTGGCCGATCTGACCGTTGCCATTAATTCGGGGCAGTACAAGACCGGTGTGTGCGTACGTTCTGAACACAGCGCTAAGTTCAACCGCCTTCTGAAGATTGAGCAGGAACTGGGTTCTGAAGCCGTCTACGCTGGTCGTAGCTTCCGAAATCCGCTTCTAAAATAAATACAAATATATAATCTGTGAAAGAATAATAGGAGGAGCGAGATATTATGGATATGGAGTTAACAGAAGAATTAAAAAGAATATTACGTTGTCAAGGTGCCGATCTGGTTGGAATCGGAGATATGAGCAAGGTTGAAAACTGTAATTTCAAGAGAGGAGTAGCAGTTGCCGTTGCGCTGCCCCAAAATGTTATCATTGACTTACAGGAGGCTCCAACGAAAGAATATTATAATTTGTACTATTCTTTGAATGAGAAATTGAATGAAATAATTATGGCAGGGGGAGAATTTTTAAGAAACAGAGGATTTGAGGTTTATGAGCAGACAACAGATCGTGTAAAAATTGATCAGAATAATATTTCCAGGCTTCCGCATAAAACTGTGGCTACAAGAGCCGGACTTGGCTGGATTGGAAAAAATTGTCTGTTAGTCACGCCGCAGTACGGAGCAGCTATACGCATTTCTTCTTTTTTAACAAATGCCCCTCTGGAGTGTAATGATCCAATTAATCAATCACGTTGTGGATATTGCAATTTGTGTGTGAAAAAATGTCCTGCACAAGCATTAAAGGGAACCTTATGGGAAGTCGGCATACAAAGAGAAGAAATTGTGGACATAAATAAATGCTATAAAAAGCAAGTAGAGATAATGCTACAGAAAACAGGCATTGAAACAGATTTATGTGGAAGATGCTTTGCGGTTTGTGTATATACGCAGAAATATTTAAAAAGTATAGCTGCGGATTTTAAAGACTGATGGGGCGAAAGGCAGTTGAATATATACTTCCTGGCGGCTCCTGTACTTTCATTTTGCAGCGTAGTAAAAATTTTCAATCCTTACTTGACATAAAGAATCGGATGAGGTATGATTGAAGTATCTTATTTGGTTCTTTTTTGGAAGGAGGAATTTGTATGAATGAAGGTTTATCAGTTTTTTTACATCTGGATGAAGAAAAGCGAGATGAGAACGAGGCGTTGATCCAGCGGATAGATAAGCTGCTTCTGACGGTGGGAATGAAGTATTCCGGTTTTCAGAACATCTATATTCCGGTAGACACGCGGGAAAGGGACAGTACGGTTTATCGGGCTTGCAGGATATTAGAAGAGACTGAGTGGCTGAAGGGGATTTTTGCCTATTGTAAGATTATTACACAGTTGAATACATGTCCGGCGGATAAGATTCTGACAGAAGCGATGTCAGCACCGTCTCCTGATAAGCTGTGTTACTACGAGCAGTATTATCAGAACACCGGGAAGCTGGCTCATGGGATCGTGGTAGATGAGGAGAAGCAGATACGGGACGGCTACATTTCTTATCTCCTTGCTGAGAAATACGGAATTTGGCCGGATGTAGATGTATATGAGGCTTTTTCTGAGCAGCCTTTGTATAAGACAGTGGCAGGAAGACACGTGGCGCTTTCTGAGGGTAAGTGGATTGTGAAGAATGATAAGAGATACCGCTGGATTTATACGTTGAGGAATCCGGTGGTTCCCGGAGATGTGCTGCTGGCAGATACGAAGGAAGGTTCAGGGTTTATGTGTGTGGATGCCATAGATTATGTTACGGGACGAGAGTTTTGCGGAGAATATAAGAAGATCCGGAAGCATACGAATATGTCTGTAGAACCGTAAAATGCAATCGGATACGATGACAGACGGTATGAATCGGAAAAGGATGTGAAAAGACAATATGAAAAAAACGATTTTATTTGATCTGGATGGGACTTTGACGGAATCAGGAGAGGGAATCACCAAATCTGTTCAATATGCCTTGGAAAAGCTGGGCAGACCGGAAAATAACCTGGAGAAATTGCAGGCTTTTATCGGACCGCCTCTGCTGAAGCAGTTCATGGATTATGCAGGATTCGACAAGGAAACAGCACAGGCGGCTGTGGAGATTTATCGAGAACGGTATGCAGCTGTCGGTATTTTTGAAAACCGACTTTATCCGGGAATAGAGAAGATGCTTGGTACGTTGAAAAGCAAAGATAACATTTTAGCAGTGTCCTCATCAAAACCGGAATATTATGTAAAGCAAATTTTGGAACATTTTCAAATAGCAGACTGTTTTGATGAAATTGTGGGAAGCACTATGGGGGAGAAGCGGACAGATAAAGCTGAAGTAATTGAAGAGACATTAAGAAGGCTTCGGATGACGGAACACAGGGATAAGATTGTTATGGTTGGAGATAAAGAACATGATGTGATTGGAGCCAGGGCGGAAGGAATTCCCTGTGTAGCTGTTTCTTATGGATATGGAAGTGTGGAAGAGTTAGAAAAAGCGAAACCTGCGAAAATTGTTGGAACGGTGGAAGAACTGACAGATGTTCTGACACAATGGCAGCCGGGCAGTTTTTAAATGATACAGCATGAGAAAGCGTTTTCATATAAAAGCAGGTAATGAACTATAGAAGATTTCACACAGAAAAGCTGCCCTGTCCGGGCAGCAGAAGGTTTTTTGTTATATTAATTGGAGATTTTCTCTTTCCTTAACTTTACACAGGAATGATTGTAGGAAATTGTAATTGTCAGCCAGATTACAGCAACGATTACAATCGCCAGCATTCCGGTATCTAAAAATAAATGCAGGAGCATTGTGATAAGCAGAAGCAGAGGAATCCGTTTGTTCAGTGTAATATAGGAATGCCAGGCACTTTGGTAGATAATCTGTTTTTCTGCTTCGTCGCAGCTTGCCAGCCACTGCTGTTGAAATTTCTTGGATGTTGGATCACCTTTCTTATCAGGATAGGTTTTTTGTATCAGTCTGATATACCGAATCTGCCAGAAACTGTCGTATATGTAGCAGAGAATAAAAATAATGCATGCCCACAGGAAGGGAAGTTTTGCGGCGGTTTCGATATATTTCGTAGAATATCCCGCTGACAGAACAATGACACACAGAACCTGGGACAGGATGTTCATATTCATTCCCCAGGCGCTTACTTTCTCTTCTTCATATTCCCAGATGTCGCATTCTTCATCTTCGGTTCGGAGAATCTGCCCGCAGATATATGTTAGTTTTTTTATCGTAAATTCTCCGGCTAATACGGTTAATATCGTAATACAAATTAGAAACGGAAGAATCAATGACTGAAGGGTGTGTGTAAGCAGAGTTAAACCGGTTTCTATGTTTCCGTTTGAATAGGAGAAAATAAACAGGAGTACAATCCCCAGTATGGCGCCTCCTATCGCTGAAAGAAGCAGGATGATTCCTGATTTTAAGTATGGATTTGTTCTTTGGTTGTTCATAATTCGTCCTCCTCATAGGTAAAAATATCTTCTACAGTTACTTGACAGATTTTTGAGAGTTTTAACGCTAAAGAAACCGAAGGGGAGTAGTCACCTCTTTCGATTAGACTTATGGTCTGCCTGGAAACGCCTGCCATCTTTCCAAGGTCAGTCTGGTTAATTCCCAGTTTTGCCCGATGTTCTTTTAAACGGTTATATAAAGGCAAATCATCATCTTCTTTCCTAAATAATCTATGCATAGTTTGGTAAAAATGACAAATATTCTTGTCAGAATAACTATAGCATTGACAACTTTATTTGTCAATGCTATAGTTGAAAGTGACAAATAAAGTTGTCAAAACAGAAAGACGGAGGTGTTGTAATGAGACTGGAATTAAGAAATATCGAGAAATCTTTTGGACAGAAAAAAGTTCTTAAAGGCGTATCTTTCCGGGCGGAATCAGGGAAAGCGTTTGGGCTTCTTGGCAGGAACGGAGCGGGTAAGACAACTTCCATACGTATTTTAATGGATGTATTTCCGGCAGACCGCGGAGTAGTATTGGTTGATGACAGGAATATTGATTATAAAAAAGTACAGATTGGTTATCTGCCGGAAGAAAGGGGGCTTTATCCTAAAAAGATTATTATAGATCAGCTTACTTATTTTGCCGAATTGAAGGGAATGAGCCATAAAGCGGCGGCAAAGTCCGTGGATTACTGGCTGGAGCGGCTGGGGATGGCGGAGTACCGTAATAAGCGTCTGGATACATTGTCGAAAGGAAACCAGCAGAAAATTCAATTGGTGACAGCGCTTGCCCATGACCCTGCTATTGTGATACTTGATGAACCCTTTTCAGGCCTCGATCCGGTGAATGCCATGCTGCTTAAGGATGTGGTGAAGGAACAGATTGCAGCGGGCAAGATAGTCCTTTTCTCCAGCCATCAGATGAATTATATTGAAGAATTTTGCGATAGTATTGCCATTTTAAATGATGGCAGGGTGGCAATCCAGGGGGAACTTCATGAGATTAAGAGGAATTATGTGCGTGACCGTCTTGTTGTGCGGACGGAGCAGCCGGACAGAATACAGGCAGAGTTGGGAGAGCGCTGCACAGTCATGGAAGACGAAGGGTTGATGATACAGTTGGATTCTGCAAATGATAAAAAATCGATGATGGCGCATCTCATAGAACAGTATGATATCGATGAAGTCAAAGTGTTTGAACCGTCATTGAATGACATTTTTGTTGAATACGCCGGGGATCAGAAGGAGGAGCAGAGATGAAGCAATTCTGGAAAATATTGAAATTTGAGATGAAATATTACTTTAGAAATAAAGTTTTTGTGGGAGTTACTGTTTTTTTAATGCTGCTGATTGCCGGAGTGATGTTCTTTCCACGTTTGAATGATACTTTTTTAGGCGGTACAGATGACAAAGAGTCTTCGGAACTTTCGGTTATGCTTGTAAAGGCTGACGTGCCGGAGCAGACGGACATGGTAGAAAGTGCCTTTTCAGAAGCGTTTGCAGGATATGATGTCCAAGGGACGGAAGAGGATTTGGAGAGTATACAGGCGAAAATCAAATCTGGTGAAGCAGAATGTGCATTTGTTATGACAGGATCGGTATCCTATACCTATTATGTGGATAATCTGTCTATCTATGATGAAAATATGGAGATTGCGAATGGTGTTCTGCAGAACATTTATCGTGTGAATGCGATGCTTAGGGAAGGAATGACAGAAGAGCAGGTTGGAGAAATTATGGCGGTGCAGATAACAGGCGAAGCCGCAAGCCTTGGTAAGGATCAGATGCAGAATTACTGGTACACGTATATTATGATATTTGCATTATATATGGTGATTTTGCTTTATGGACAGATGGTAGCAACGAATGTGGCGACTGAGAAGAGCTCCAGGGCGATGGAAGTGTTGATTACCAGTGCAAGACCGACCAGTATGATGTTCGGCAAGGTCGCTGCGTCCTGCCTTGCAGGGCTGATACAATTGCTTGCCATATTTGGTTCTGCTATATTTTTCTATAGTCTGAATAAGGAATATTGGGGAGAGAACCCGATTATTTCCTCCATTTTTGATATGCCGCCGGAGTTGTTGGGCTATATGCTGATATTCTTTGTGCTGGGATTTTTGATTTATGCGTTTCTTTATGGGGCAATTGGGTCTACGGCTACAAAGCTGGAGGATATCAATACTTCGGTTATGCCGTTGACGTTCTTATTTATTATCGCATTTGTGGTAGTTGTGTTCTCTATGTCCTCGGGAACTGTGGATAATACGGCTATGCGCATCTGTTCTTATGTGCCGTTTACGTCGCCGATGGCGATGTTCACCCGAATTGCCATGAGTACGGTTCCATGGTACGAAATCACAATTTCTATTGTGATTCTTATAGGGTCTGTTCTGGGAGTCGGAGTACTCTCGGCGAAGATTTACCGCGTGGGTGTATTGCTCTATGGAACGACGCCGAGGCTGGGTTCTATTATAAAAGCCGTTTGGAAGGCGTAGGAACCATAGAAGAACAAAGAGAATATTATCTGGATAAAACCGCTTTCATGTCTTCCGGTAGCGGGGCAGTAAATTCCATAGGTGCTCCGGTGATGGGGTGGGTAAATGCTATCTGGTGAGAGTGCAGCGCCTGCCTGGTGATAAATTCCATATCCGGGTTGTACAGATAATCTCCGATAAGCGGATAACCTAGGTGTTTCATATGAATACGGATCTGATGGGTGCGGCCTGTTTCCAGTCTCAGGGAAATCAGGCTGTGACCGTTTTTTTCATCCAGCATTTTGTAATGAGTGATGGCAGGCTCACCTTGTTCCCAATCTACGGTCCGCTCGATAATCGTTCCGGGTTTGCGAGCAAGAGGGGCATTGATTGTTCCGGATTCCGGAGTAACATGTCCCCGCACGATGGCAAGATATTCCCGGTGGAATTCACGGCGGGACACCATGGAGGACAGGATATTGCCGCTTACCAGATGCTTGGCAACAACCGTAAGACCGGAGGTGTCTCTGTCCAGACGGTTGCAGCAGCGGAAAATAAAAGGCTTGCCCTGTTCTTTATAATACCAGGCAAGAGCATTTGCCATAGAGTTGGTATAGTTATTCAGTGATGGATGAATCGGCATCCCGGCCGCTTTATTAATGACAATGATATCTTCGTCTTCATAAACAATAGAGAGAGGAAGCTGTACCGGAGGGATTTTCTCAGAGCAGGTAGTTTCGTTAATTTGGACGGTCAGGCAATCCCCGGCGGAAAGACGCTGGTTCATATAGGTGAACTTACCATTTACCAGGATGCTTTCCGGCATGTGTTTGATTGTAACAAGATTTTGATGGGAATACCCTTTTCGTTTTAAATACAATTCAATCCGAAGCCCTTCGTATTCTTTTTCTATTTTATAATCAATTCTGCGATACATTGCATTTTTCCCCGTTTTCAGATAAGATAGTAATAATCATGAGTATAGCACATTATTTGCAGGAAGAAAATAGAATCGAGGGATTAGAATGGTTAGCTTGAGCACCCTGTGTTATATTGAGCAGGACAGAAAATATTTGATGCTTCACAGGACAGTGAAGAAAAATGACGTAAATAAGGATAAATGGATTGGTGTGGGCGGTCATTTTGAGCAGGATGAAAGCCCGGAGGAATGTTTGCTGCGGGAAGTAAAGGAAGAGACGGGTTATACCCTGACTTCTTACCGATACCGGGGAATTGTGACTTTTATATCAGGGAATGGGGTTACGGAGTACATGTCTTTATTTACTGCCGATGGATTTGAAGGCGAACTGATTCCCTGTGATGAAGGGGAACTTGTCTGGATAGAGAAGGAGAAAATCTGGGATCTGAACATATGGGAAGGAGATAAGATTTTCTTCCGGTTAATCGACGAGGACAGAGGATTTTTCTCTTTGAAGTTGGTCTATGACGGGCATGACAAACTGATAGAGGCTGCGCTTGACGGACAGCTTATGGAAATAAAAAGTAATCAGGAGGGCTAAATTGTGGCAGAGATTATTTTGAAAAATGAACAGTTAGAGATTGAGGTGAAATTACACGGAGCAGAGTTGTGTTCGCTGAAAGATGTGGAGTCAGGTATACAATATCTGTGGAATGCCGATCCAAAATACTGGGGAAGAACCTCCCCGGTGCTCTTCCCATTTGTGGGAAGTGTGCGGGATAAGAAGTTTAAGTACAATGGAACAGAGTATCCCATGAATCAGCATGGATTTGCCAGAGATATGGATTTTGTATTAATCAGCCGGGAAGACGACGAAGCGTGGTTTGCGCTGGAGTCTACAAAAGAAAGCTATCAGCGGTATCCCTTCCGGTTCCGTCTGGAAATCGGATATAGGATAGAAGAAAATACGGTAACGGTAATGTGGCGGGTGAAAAATACGGATGAAAAGGAGATGTATTTTTCTATTGGGGCACATCCGGCATTCTTCTGCCCGCTGAAAGAGGGAGAAAAGCAGTCTGATTATTACCTGGCATTTTGGAAAAAAGATGGCAGCAGACCGGAAATGTTCTGCAATACTGTGTTTGGACAGGGTGGGCTTGTTACTGCGGATAAGAAGGATTATGCGCTTGAGGACGGAGTGCTGCCCATTGCAGAAGATCTGTTTGATGGCGATGCACTTGTGATTGAGAATCATCAGGTACAGAGAGTGGCGCTTCTTGATGGGAAGAAAGGAGAGTATCTTGCGGTAGAATTTGATGCGCCCCTTGTAGGAATCTGGTCGCCGCCGAAGAAGCAGGCGCCTTTCGTGTGTATCGAACCCTGGTATGGAAGATGCGACAAGGAAGGATTTAATGGGGAGCTGAAGGACAGAGAGTGGGGCAATACCCTGGAGCCGGGCGGAGAATTCGCGGCGGAATATAGAATTATAATAAAAAGATAGATTATCACTTATTATTGGGAAAATAGTGTATAATAGAGCTGTAAGGAAACAAACTAATAGACAGAAGAAAAGAAAGGAAGTAAAAATATGGCAGCAATACATGTAACGAAGGATACGTTTCAACAGGAAGTTCTGGAATCAAAGATTCCGGTTTTAGTAGATTTCTGGGCAGAATGGTGCGGACCGTGCCAGATGGTTCTTCCGATTGTCGAAGAATTGGGAGAAGAGCTTACGGATGTGAAAATCTGTAAGGTCAATGTAGACGAGCAGATGGAGCTTGCGAAACAGTACAGAGTTATGTCCATCCCTACATTGATGGTATTCAAAGACGGTGAGATGGTGAAAAGAGAGATGGGAGCGAAGAGTAAGGCGGAGCTTCTCGCTATGCTCGGAAAGTAAGCTGAGAAAATAAGAAGTACGATGTGCGGGGTGAAGCCCGGCGTCTGGAATCCATCATACTGTGTGCTGTAGACGGTCTGATGACAGGTTTAAATGACACAACCTTCGGCCCAGGCCAGTCCCTTGCCCGTGCCCAGTTTGCGGTAATCCTTCACCGGATGAACAATACACCAGAGGTGGCGTATACAACGAAGTTCCCGGATGTGCCGGATGGAATGTGGTTTACCAATGCGATTCTCTGGGCAATGAGATTATTACCGGCAAAGATAACGGCACGAGAATTGACCCGCAGGGCAATGCTGCCCGCGCAGAATGTGCAACGATTATTATGAGGTTTGTGGAGAAGTTTGGAAAATAATAGGGCAGTTTTTATAGAAGCAGACTATATATCGGCGCAGTTATAAAAATAATTAATTATATGGATTCCGGAAATCATGGTAGGATAGTAGTAACAAACTTAATGAAATATTATTGGCGCCGGGGGATACCGGCGCTGCAAAGGAGGAAATGAAAATGGAAACATACTACAATCCGGCCGATTTGGCGAAATTTGGAACAATTGCAGAGGAAGCACAGGAACTTGGGGAGAAGTTTTTCTCTTATTACAATGCCGTATTTGCAGAGGGAGCATTGACAGCCCGGGAGAAATCATTAATTGCGCTTGCAGTGGCACATACAGTACAGTGTCCATATTGTATTGATGCGTATACCAATGATTGTCTGGGAAAAGGCGTCAGTGAAGAGCAGATGACAGAGGCAGTACATGTTGCGGCGGCTATCCGCGGCGGTGCGTCCCTGGTGCATGGAGTACAGATGAAAAATATCGTGAAGAAACTGGAGCTGTAGAAAATGAATGTTGCAATGGAGAATTTAGAAGCATTAACGGATATTCCTGCATTTGAGACGAAGGTGGATAATGAGGAATGGATACATACGACAGATAAGCTGGAAGTTATGCAGATTAATGTGGGGAGACTCTGTAATCTGGCGTGTAAGCATTGCCATGTGGAAGCAGGACCGAACCGTACGGAGATTATGGGAAAAGACGTGATGGAGGCATGTATTAAGGTATGCGAAGAACAAAAGCCGGGAACCATTGACATCACAGGCGGGGCGCCGGAGATGAATCCGGATTTTGAGTGGCTGGTAGAACATGCATGTCAGGTATGCGATCACGTAATCGTAAGAACGAATCTGGCGATTTTGTTAGAAGAAAAGTATCAGCATCTGCCGGAATTTTATGCGAAGCATAAGATAGAAATAGTCTGTTCTCTTCCTTATTATAGAGCGAAGGAGATGGATCGCGTCCGCGGTGAGGGGACATTTGACAAAGCGATTCAGGTGATTAAAATATTGAATGATCTGGGATATGGAAAAGATCCTGAGCTGGTGTTAAATATGGTATATAATCCGGCGGGGGCATATTTTCCGCCGGTACAGGCGGCGATGGAAAGAGAATACAAAGAGAAATTAGGCAATGATTTTGGAATTGTATTTAATTCTCTGTTTACCATTACCAATAATCCGACCGGACGTTTTGGGGCGTTCCTTAAGAGAAGCGGGAATCTGGAATCTTATATGACAAAATTATATCAGTCCTTTAACGGCGCTACGCTTCCGGGGCTGATGTGCCGTTTTCAGATTTCTGTAGGGTATGACGGACGGCTTTATGACTGCGATTTTAACCAGGCAGCAGAGCTTCCGATTCTTACGGGAGAAACCATTTTTGACTGGGTCGGCAAGCCGTTTAAATCCAGAAAAATCTGTCTGGGTAAGCATTGTTATGGGTGTACGGCAGGACAAGGCTCAAGCTGCGGCGGAGCGACAGAATAGAGTTTATTGAAGAATGGAAGAAAGGGAACATTTAATGACAAGAGAGGAAATTCAATCCTTATTCCTTCAGCAGATTGACTGTTCGCAGGTAGTGGCGGAGCAGTTTGCGGAGGAGCTTAAGGTGGACAAAGAACTTCTGCGGAAGGTATCAGCATGCTTTGGCGGCGGAATGCAGTGTGGTGAGACCTGCGGAGCCGTGACGGGAGCGCTCATGGTGATTGGTCTGAAGTATGGTCATTTTAAAGAAGATGACATGGATCAGAAGGTAATCATGATGAAGAAGGTAGCTGAATTTAAAGAGAAATTTGCAGAGAAATATCCTTCCTGCCTGTGCAGGGAGCTGCTGGGACATGACATTTCCAAGCCGGGCGAATTTGAAAAGGTAATGGAAGAAAATCTGATGATGGATTTCTGTCCGGGCGTTGTAGAGACGGCAGTAGAAATATTAAAAGAGTTGTAGATAAGATAGAAGTGACTGGCCCCATCCGGGATGAAAGCGGATGGGGCTATTTTAGTTAGTTGTTTAATTAATTTTTTGTAAATAATTATTATATAAATCTTAAATAAATCCCTTATCATTGACTTTTTTGGGAATTGTTACTAAGATAACTGTTAGACTTCTAACTAATATAATGGAGGTGGAAATATGAGATGAAAGAATATGCTGTAAAAGATGTCCCCAGTGTGATGATTTTGCATCATCTGGGTCATATACTAAGATATCAGGTGATGGATCAACTGGAGAAATATGAGTTAAAGGCGGGGCAGGCGGGAGTTTTGTTCGTTCTGGATAATGAAGGTACGTTATCGCAGCGGGAAATTGCCGGAAAAATGTGTGTAAAGCCGCCATCTATGACCGTGATGCTTCAGAAGATGGAGAAGAATGGGTTTGTGACGCGCAACCCAGATAAAGAGGATCAAAGGATTATCCGAATCACATTGACCGATAAGGGGAAGAATTGTGTAGGAGAAATCAGGGCAGCGCTTGCCCGTATGGAGGAGAAGATGTTTGATGGCTTTTCACGAGAGGAGCAGATATTGGCTAGGCGCTTTCTTCTTCAGATGCAGGATAATCTTATGAAGCAGGAGGCAAAGGTTATGACAGAAAGGAGCAGACAGATTCATGAGTAAACTACTGAAATTTTTAAAGCCGTATGCAGGCGCAGTTGTGGCAATTCTTTGTGTACTGATTGTGCAGGCATATTGTGACTTATCGCTGCCAGGCTACACTTCTGACATTGTAAATGTAGGAATTCAGCAGGGTGGTATTGATGAAAGCGTACCGGAGTATATCGGAGAGGAAGACTTTAATAAATTGCTGATGCTGATTCCGTCCAGGGACAGGCAGACAGTTCAGGAAGCATATGAGACGGACGATGAAGATAGCTATGATTATGAAGGCGTGGTATACCGATTGAAATCTTCTATACTGGAAGATGAAGAACAGCTCCGGGAACTTGCTGACATTATGGGAAAACCCATGTTATTTGAGCTTGGTTTTGAATCAGAAAGCGATATGCCGGAAGAGATGAAAGCGCAGATGCAGATGCCTATGGAAGACAGTCAGCGGGATGCGATGTTAGACCAGATGTATGCACAGATGGAAGATATGCCGGAGACGATGACAGAACAGGCGGCAACCAGTTATATCAAAGGCGCCTATGAAAATATCGGACTTGATACAGAAGCGATGCAGAATAGATATATCCTGACAACCGGCGGTAAGATGCTGGCGCTGGCTGCGCTTGGCATGCTGGCAAGTATTCTGGTAGGATTGATGGCGTCTCGTGTGGGCGCGGGTATAGGCCGCGGACTGAGGGGAAATGTATTTAAGAAGGTTATTAGTTTTTCCAATGCAGAATTTGATAAATTCTCTACTGCGTCGTTGATTACGAGAAGTACCAATGATATCCAGCAGATTCAGATGCTGATCGTTATGATTCTCAGGATGGTGCTCTATGCGCCGATTTTGGCAGTAGGAGGCGTGTGGAAAGTATTCAACACCAATGTGGATATGTCCTGGATTATCGCACTGGCAGTTATTTTGATCCTTCTGGTTGTTATTGTTTTGTTTGCGGTAGTTATGCCGAAGTTTAAAAGGGTGCAGAGTCTGGTTGACCGTTTGAATCTGGTAGCAAGGGAAATTTTGACGGGGCTTCCGGTCATTCGTGCTTTCAGTACAGAAAAATATGAAGAAAAGCGGTTCGATAAGGCAAACCGGGATTTGATGAAGGTCAACTTGTTTGTTAATAGAGCTATGACCTTCATGATGCCTTTGATGATGTTGATTATGAATGGGATTACGGTATTAATTGTGTGGAGCGGTTCCCATAGCGTGGACTCCGGAACCATGCAAGTTGGAGATATGATGGCGTTTATCCAGTATACCATGCAGATTATTATGGCATTCCTGATGATTTGTATGATTAGCGTTATGCTCCCAAGGGCAGCGGTTTCTGCAACCCGTGTAGATGAGGTGCTGCAGAGCCAGTCCTCGATTTTAGACAAAGAGCAGCCAAAACATTTGCCGGAGAATTCCAGGGGAGAGGTTGTTTTCGACCGTGTATCTTTCCGGTATCCCGGGGCAGAGGAAGATGTGCTGCATGATTTGACATTTACGGCAAAGCCGGGACAGACGACAGCGATTATCGGAAGTACGGGAAGCGGCAAGTCTACGCTGGTGAATCTGATCCCGAGGTTTTATGATGTGACAGAAGGAAAGATTACGATAGACGGCGTAGATATCCGTGATATTACCCAGCATGAACTGCGGGATCAGCTTGGGTATGTGCCGCAGAAAGGCGTACTGTTTTCCGGTAATATTGCATCGAACATTTTATATGGCAATTCTGACGGAAGCAGGGAAGAGATGGAGGAAGCGGCTGAAATCGCACAGGCCACAGAGTTTATTCAGACAAAGAAGAAAAAGTATGAAAGTCCGATTTCACAAGGCGGATCCAATGTTTCAGGAGGTCAGAAGCAGAGACTTTCTATTGCAAGAGCCATTGCAAAGCATCCGAAAGTGTATATTTTCGATGATAGTTTTTCAGCACTTGATTATAAGACAGATGTAAAGCTTAGAAATGCATTGAAATCCAAGACGGAGGACAGTACGGTTATTATTGTTGCGCAAAGAATTAGTACGATATTACATGCGGAACAGATTATTGTGCTGGATGATGGAAAGATCGCCGGAATTGGAACGCATAAAGAGCTGTTAAAGAACTGTGATGCATATTACCAGATTGCGTCTTCTCAGTTATCTGAAAAAGAACTGGAAGATGATATGAAGGAGGTGGGCTAATATGGCAGAAGGAAGAAGACGTGGATCCGTGGGACGCGGAACAATGCCGGGAGAGAAGGCAAAAGACTTTAAAGGTACTATGAAAAAGCTTATGAACTATATGGGCAGGTACAAAATAGCGATTTTCTTCGTATTTGTATTTGCTGTCGGAGGAACCATATTTAATATTGTAGGTCCTAAGATTCTCGGAAAGGCGACTACGGAGATTTTTAACGGACTGGTGAGTAAGGTGTCCGGCGGAAGCGGAATTGATTTTGGGAAAATAGGGAAAATACTGGTTGGACTTCTGTGCCTGTATGTTGTCAGCGCTGCATTCTCTTTTGTCCAGGGATATATTATGACGGGGATTTCTCAGAAAATGACGTACCGGCTCAGAAAGGAAATTTCTGAAAAAATCAATCGGATGCCGATGAATTATTTTGATAAGATGACGCATGGTGAGATTCTTTCCCGTATTACGAATGATGTGGATACCCTGGGGCAAAGCCTGAATCAGAGCGCGACGCAGATGATTACTTCCGTAACAACTATTATTGGTGTTTTGGTAATGATGCTCAGTATCAGTCCGCTGATGACGGTGGTTGCGCTGTTAATCCTTCCTTTGTCAATGGGATTGATTTCTATGATTGTAAAGCGTTCTCAGAAGTATTTTAAGAACCAGCAGGAATATCTGGGACATATCAATGGACAGGTGGAGGAAGTCTACGGCGGGCAGAATATTGTGAAGGCATTTAATAAGGAAGAGGATATTATCCGTACTTTTGATGAAACGAATGATGTGCTTTATCAGTCGGCGTGGAAATCTCAGTTCTTATCTGGTATGATGATGCCAATCATGCAGTTTGTAGGAAATCTGGGTTATGTAGCAGTATCCATCCTTGGCGGGTATCTGGCAATCCGGCAGACGATTGAGGTAGGAGATATTCAGTCCTTTATCCAATATGTGCGTCAATTTACCCAGCCGATTCAGCAGGTAGCGCAGGTGGCGAATATGCTGCAGTCTACGGCAGCGGCTTCCGAACGTGTCTTTGAATTCCTGGAAGAAGAGGAAGAAGATGTGACTGTGCCGAATCCGGTATCGGTGGAAGGCCTGGAAGGAAGAGTTGAGTTTGAACATGTACAGTTTGGGTACAATCCGAATCATACCATCATCCATGATTTCAATGCGAAAGTAGAACCGGGACAGAAAATTGCCATTGTAGGACCTACCGGAGCAGGGAAAACGACCATGATAAAATTGCTGATGCGTTTCTATGATGTGAACAGCGGTGCAATCAAGGTGGATGGTCATAATCTGAAGGATTTTAATCGGAGCGAGCTTCGTCAGATGTTCGGTATGGTGCTTCAGGATACATGGCTTTTCAATGGTACGATAGAGGAAAATATTCGCTATGGCAAATTAGATGCTTCTCACGAGGAGGTAGTAGAAGCTGCGAAGGCTGCCCATGTGCACCGATTCGTGCAGACGCTGCCAGGCGGATATAATATGGTATTGAATGAGGAAGCAAGCAATGTGTCTCAGGGACAGAAGCAGCTTCTTACGATTGCGAGAGCAATTCTTGCAGATCCGAAAATTCTGATTCTTGATGAAGCTACCAGTTCCGTTGATACCAGAACTGAGGTCCGTATCCAGAAGGCGATGGATAATTTGATGAAGGGAAGAACCAGTTTTATCATTGCTCACCGGCTTTCTACAATCCGGGATGCAGATTTGATTTTGGTTATGAGAGACGGCGACATTGTAGAACAGGGAACGCATGAAGAATTGCTTGCACAGAATGGATTCTATGCAGAGCTTTACAATTCACAGTTTGAGAAAAGTGCGTAAAGTGGGGAATAGAGTTCACACACATTTGCAGGAGAAGGTTTAAGGAGGAGCATCGTGAAGTTTTTTCATCTGTCCGATCTTCATATCGGAAAACAATTACATTCTTATAATTTAAAGGAAGATCAGGAAGCAATTCTTTCACAGGTGGTAGAGGCGGCAAGGCGTTTGCATCCGGATGCAGTGGTTATTGCCGGTGATATCTATGACAAACAGGTGCCGTCAGCGGAAGCAGTTACAGTGTTTAACTGCTTCCTTACAGAGCTTTCGGATATTGCCCCTCCAATCTCTGTCCTAATAACCGCAGGAAACCATGATTCAGCGAGAAGACTTG
Source organism: Dorea acetigenes (assembly GCF_025567385.1). Classification (NCBI taxonomy): domain Bacteria; kingdom Bacillati; phylum Bacillota; class Clostridia; order Lachnospirales; family Lachnospiraceae; genus Dorea; species Dorea acetigenes. Next base: position 60,544 of record NZ_JAOQJU010000012.1, on the reverse strand, counting down.
ACTATGCCAGTGAGATTCTTGACAGACATCATATTCATATTGCCGGTGTGCCGCCGATTGAGCAGGGAGAGTACTTAAAGAAGGTAACATTCCAGGATGCGTATGGCGAGGTGGATTTTTATCTCCTTCCTTTTGTGAAGCCGGGATATGTAAGGAACCTTCTGGATGATGAGATGGAGGGGAACTCTTATACGGAAGCAGTCCGTATGCTTTTGGAGCGGGAAGATATAGACGTTTCTAAGCGGAATGTGCTTGTCAGCCATCAGTTCTACACTTTCGGGGGAAATGAGCCGCAGAGAAGTGATTCTGAGGCAGTTGTGGTGGGAGGACTGGATAACGTAGATGCTGGTGTGCTGGAAAAATTCGATTATGCAGCGCTGGGACATATCCACCGTCCGCAGCAGATTGGAAATTCCAGATTTCGCTATTGCGGCACCTTGCTGAAATATTCTGTCTCGGAAAGTGAAGATAACAAACACCTCTTAATGGTGGAATTGGGTGAAAAAGGGACGGAGCCGGTATATACGGCAGTTCCTCTTTCGCCCATCCGGGATGTGAGACGGTTAGAAGGGAAATTTGAAAATATACTGGAAGAAGCAAAAAATAAGAAACTAAGAAATGACTATGTAAGCATTACAGTGACGGATGAAGTGGAACCCTATCAGTTCAGAGAACGTCTGGAGGAAACATATCCATTCCTTTTAGAAGTGAGGGTTGAGAATACACGAACACGGACGAAGATGGAAGAACAGGAGGAAGTTATGGATATTTCCGATCCGCTTCAGGTATTCGGCCGTTTTTTTGAAGAAATGCAGGGACGGCAGATGAGCCGGGAAGAAGAAGCTTTGTTGAAGGATGTTTTGGAGGAAATGGAGGGACAGCCATGAGACCGATAACCCTGACTATGTCTGCATTTGGTTCTTATGCCGGTAGAGAGCGGATAGATTTTGAGAAAGCAGGGAAGGGTGTTTTCCTGATAACCGGAGATACGGGCTCTGGTAAGACTACCATATTTGATGCTATTATGTATGCGCTTTATGATCAGACCAGTGGAGGCAGGCGGGATGGAAATATGATGCGCAGCCAATATGCCGATTTGCATACAGAAACATATGTAGAACTGGAATTTGAATATAAGGATCGTATTTACCGGATTGTCCGAAGCCCGGAATATGAAAGAGAAAGTAAGCGCAGAGGCAGAGATGGCAGTGTTAAAAAAGTGGTTGAAAAATCCAGGGTTGCGCTCTATCTGCCGGATGGTACGGAATTTATGGGAAAGAAACAGGAGACGAACCGGAAGATTGTGGAAATCATAGGATTGGACGCTTCGCAGTTTACGCAGACCGCAATGATTGCCCAGGGAGAATTCCTGCGGCTTTTGCTTGCAAAATCTGATGAACGTAAAGAAATTTTTTCCAGATTATTTGATACGCAGGTATTTTCCAGAATGCAAAGACAGCTTAAGGAGAGAGCGAAAAGCATGTATGGAGAGTTGGCGGACGGGCAGAAAGCGAAAGAAAGGGAACTTAGTCATCTGTTATATCCAAAGACCGTGGGATTTGCCGGTTCTGCGGTAAACTCGGAAGAGGAAGAAAATCCGGCTCAGGCAGTGGATCCGGAATACGAAAAGCGGATAGAAGAAGCGTCCGGCACAGAGGAAATTCTGGAAATCATAGAAGAAATGGAGCAGGAAATTCGGGCGGGGGAAAGCGCTTGTATAAAAACAGCCGGACTGATTCAGGAAAAGTCTGACCGGATAAATCGGAAACTGGCGCTTGCAAGAGAGAATAATCTTTTATTCGAGAAACTTGCGGATGCAAGGAAGCGGATAGAGGAATTAGCAGAGCAGCAGAGACTGTGCGAAGAGAAAGAAAAACGGCTGAGTCTTGGAGAACGTGCCGAGAAGGTACGGCGTAAAGAGCAGGCGGCTTTGGAGGTGGCGCAAAGCAGGCGCGCGCTTCAACGAGAATTAGAGGAACTTCAGAAATGGCTTGTACAGAAAGAGAAGGAGAAGGAAGAAAAAGAAAAGCTTTTGGCGAAGATATGTCTGGCAGTGGAGTATCAAAAAGAGAACGACAAGGTGAAGGAGAATCTTGCCGGGTTGAGAAGCCTGAAAGAGAATTTGATGGAGTATGTCAGAAAAGAAAAGCAGCAAAAACAGGCGTATACAGAGCTTCTGGAGTCAGACAGGCAGTACCGGGAGGCGGATGCGGAATACTTTCGGCTTAATGATGCTTTTTTGAAAGAACAGGCGGGAATTCTGGCATTGGAATTGGAAGAAGCGCGGCCCTGTCCGGTATGCGGTTCTCTGCGGCATCCTGCCCCGGCGCAGGTTTCCGGCGATGCACCGTCTCAGCAGGATGTGCGGGCAGCCAGGAAGGAACGAGATAAAAGAGAGAAGGAAAAAGATACGCTTCAGAATGCTTTTGTTTTAAAGCGGCAGGAATGTAAAGTGCAGGAAGAACGGCTGCAGGATGAAGGAAAGCGGATTTTGGGAGAAGCTTTTGATTTATCGGAAGAATCTCTCTTAGAGAATCTGAAAGGAAGAGTAGCTGTTCTGGAGAATGCAGGTAGCGAGTATTCCAGGCAGATGCAAGAGATTGAGGAAGAAGTGCGGCGCTGGGAGGAATTCCGGGCGTGTGCCGGACAAACCGATTGGGAAGAGGTCCGGCGTGAAGTGGAAGAAAGTCTGGCTGCCCTGCAGGCAGGTATTCATGTAAGAAAAGGAGAACAGAGAGCGAAAAAGAAGCAGAAAGACGAGATAGAAATTTATGCTGAGAAGGCACAAAAAGAATATGAAGAAGGATGGAAAGAAGCGGGCTTTCTTTCTGAAAAAACATATCATGCAGGGCTTTTAAAGGAAGAGGAACAAGAAGAATTAAAGCAGTGGTGCGAGAGGTTCAAAGAGCAGAAAATCCGTGAGACGGCAAGATGGCAGACCCTTGAAAAAGAAGCAGAGGGAAGAGAGCCGACCGCTACAGAAGAGATGGAGGCAGAAAAACGTCTGCTTTGGCATCAAAAGGAAGAGATAGAGCTTCAGCAGAAGCAATTGTACAGGCAGAGAGAAAACAATCGGAATGTACGGGAACGGCTGGAGCAGATTTACAGAGAGACAGAGACGCTGCAGGAACAATATGCTCTTTTGCAGAATCTAAATCAGACTGCTAATGGAAATCTGGCGGGAAGCGCCAAGATAGATTTTGAATCTTATGTCCAACGGCAGTATTTCCGTCAGGTAATCCAGCACGCGAACCGGCGATTGGCTGAAATGACGGGAAATCAGTTCCAGCTCCGCTGCCGTGCACTGGATGCGCTGGGCGGGAGAGGAAATGCAGGTCTTGATTTGGATGTATACAGTATGGTAACCGGAACGGTGAGAGATGTAAAGACGCTTTCGGGCGGCGAGTCTTTCATGGCGGCGCTTGCTATGGCACTGGGACTTGCAGATGTAATCCAGAGTATGTCAGGCGGAATCCGGTTGAACACCATGTTTGTGGACGAAGGATTCGGTTCTTTGGATGAATATGCAAGAGAACAGGCAATTCGTGTACTTGCACAGTTGGCGGGAAACGGGAGGATGATTGGCATCATATCTCATGTGGCGGAACTTGCGGAAAGCATTGACAGGCAGCTTGTCGTAACGAAGACTAAGAAAGGAAGCAAGGCACAATGGCGGATTTCATAAATGTTTGCTTATATGGAGAAAGGAAGGTATAATATAGATAGTTAATAGCAAAAATTTTTTCGCGGAGGAGAGTGATTTGTATGACGAAGAATACGATTATTACGATTGGAAGACAATTTGGAAGCGGCGGACATGAGATAGGGAATCGGCTGGCAGAACGGCTGGATATTCCTCTTTATGATTATAATTTGATTCGAATGGCGGCAAATGAGCTTGGAATCAGTGCGGAGACAGCGCAGAATGTTGACGAGACGATACTGGGAAGATTTTTGTCGGCTTATGTGGTAAATCTTGGTGATTATACTGCATTTATGAGCGGCCAGGAAATGGGTGAACCCTTAAGCGACCAAGTGTTCCGCTGCCAGACTGCAATTATTGAGAAGCTTGCACAGAGAAGCTCCTGCGTCATTGTGGGAAGATGTGCGGACTATATTGTTGGCGATTACAGCAATTGTATCAATGCGTTTATCTATGCGTACAAAGAAGACCGGATCCGGCGGATTATGAGAATTTATAAGTTGACGGAGAAACAGGCATGGGATAAGATAAAAAAGACGGACAAGGAGAGAAAGCTGTATTATGAAGCACATACGGGACGTGCCTGGGGCAGTATTGAGGCTCACCAGATGCTTTTTAATGCAAGTCTTCTTGGGGTAAACGGAGTTGTGGATACGTTGGAAGCAATTTACCGTAGTAAGAGATAGAATAGAAAAAGGAGATTAAAAAATGGGTGGCTTTTTTGGCGTTGCATCAAAGACGGACTGTACGTTAGAATTGTTTTATGGAGTAGATTATCATTCTCATCTTGGAACCAGAAGAGGTGGGATGGCGACACATGGAGAGGATGGATTTAACAGAGCAATCCATAACATACAGAACTCCCCCTTCCGGACCAAGTTTGAACGGGACGTAGAAGAGATGAAGGGGAATCTGGGAATTGGCTGTATTTCGGATTATGAGCCGCAGCCATTGCTGATTCAGTCTCATCTGGGCAGCTTTGCGATTACAACAGTCGGAAAGATTAATAACATGAAAGAACTTCTGGACATCGTATATAATAATGGAAATGCGCATTTTCAGGAAATGAGCAGCGGACAGATTAATGCGACGGAGCTTGTGGCTTCTTTGATTTGCAAGAAAGACAGCATTGTGGAAGGAATCCGGTATGTACAGGATATTATAGATGGCTCTATGACGATGCTTCTTATGACTGCAGAAGGACTGTATGCCGCAAGAGACCGTTATGGAAGGACTCCGCTGGTAATAGGAAGGAAAAAGGACGCTTTCTGTGCATCTTTTGAGAGTTTTGCCTATATTAATCTTGGCTACACGGATTATAAGGAGCTGGGAGCGGGAGAGGTTGTATTCATTACGCCGGAAGGGGTAGAGACGGTGAGTGCTCCCCGGGAAGAGATGAAAATCTGTTCCTTCCTGTGGGTATATTATGGTTATCCGACTTCTTCCTATGAGGGAGTCAATGTGGAAGAGATGCGTTATCGGTGCGGAAGTATGCTGGCGAAAAGAGACGGGGACAGCGTTCATCCGGATGTAGTTGCCGGTGTGCCGGATTCTGGCATTGCTCATGCGATTGGTTATGCAAATGAATCGGGAATCCCATATGCAAGACCGTTTATTAAATATACGCCTACCTGGCCCAGGTCTTTCATGCCGACAAACCAAAGCCAGAGGAATCTGATTGCCAGAATGAAACTGATTCCGGTACATGCATTGATTGAGGATAAGAAGCTTCTGTTGATAGATGATTCGATTGTCCGTGGGACGCAGCTCCGGGAGACGACAGAATTTCTATATCAGAGCGGTGCCAAAGAAGTACATGTCCGCCCGGCATGCCCTCCAATTTTATATGGATGTAAATATTTGAATTTTTCACGTTCTAAATCAGAGCTTGATCTGATTACCAGGAGGATTATTAAGGAGCGTGAAGGAGATGAGTGTCCACAGGAGGTGCTGGATGATTATGCAAATCCGTGCAGTTGTCGTTATGCAGAGATGATTGAGGCAATACGCAGGCAGCAGAATTTTACGACACTCAGGTACCACCGTTTGGATGACCTGCTGGCGTCAATTGGCATTGAGCCATGTAAAGTGTGTACGTATTGCTTTGACGGAAAAGAGTAAAATAAGGAAAATGAGAGAGAAAGAGGTGTCGTATGAGGTATAAGATACAGGGAGAGACCTTGCCGGTAGTGGTATGCTACCTGGAAGGCGGCGAAAGGATGATTACGGAAGGCGGCGGTATGGCATGGATGTCTCCGAATATGTTGATGGAGACAACGACGAACGGCGGACTTGGCAAGGCGTTCGGAAGAATGTTTGCCGGCGAGCGGATGTTCCAGAATATTTACACTGCTCAGGGCGGGAATGGGATGATTGCATTTGCGTCCAGTTTTCCGGGTTCCATCGAGGCGTTTGAAATCACCCCGGGAAGGGAAATGATTTTCCAGAAGAGTGCGTTTCTTGCCGGAGAAGCGGGAGTTCAGATATCTGTATTTTTCAATAAAAAATTCTCATCCGGATTATTTGGAGGAGAGGGATTTATCATGCAGAAAATAAGTGGGCAGGGAATCGTATTTGCTGAGTTTGATGGGCATGTGGTGCAGTATGAGCTTCAGCCCGGTCAGCAGATTGTGGTAGATACCGGCCATCTTGCAGCGATGGAGACAACCTGTACCATGGAAATTAAAAATGTTCCCGGTGTGAAAAATATGTTATTTGGCGGAGAAGGACTCTTTAATACGGTCATCAGCGGCCCTGGTAAGGTCTGGCTGCAGACCATGCCGATCAGCAATGTGGCGGGGGTTTTAAGACCCTATCTTCCCTCTGGTTCATAATCTGATTGCAATTTAAAAAAATTGTGATATAATTAACAAGTAACACTGTTAAAGTCACGACTACGAAAAACAGGTTTTGAAGGTAGTAGGAGGAGTTAGAATGGCTACGAAAAAAGTAAATAATGTAACAAAGAAGGTTGAAGCAGCTGTGAAGGAGACGGCGGCAGCAGTGAAAGCAGAGGCTGAAAAGAAGGCTGAAGAAGTGAAACAGGCTGTGTCATCTCTGGCTGTGGATGAGAAGGTTACGGAAGATAAAGTTGCAGAAGAGAAGAAGACGGTTGAGAAGAAACCCGTTGCCAAGAAAGAGCCGGTAAAGAGAGCCGCTGTAAAGAAGGAAATGAAAGTGAATGCTTTTGTGGAATTCTATGGCAAGCAGACGGAAGAGAAAGAGATTGTTGCAAGTGTGAAGAAAGCATGGACCAAATCAGGAAAGAAAGTAGGAGACATTAAGACGATGGATCTTTATATCAAGCCTGAAGAGAATGCGGTTTATTATGTGATTAACGGAACAAACGCAGGATCAGTCGTGCTGTATCAGGAACAATAACATATATAATTGAAAGACATAACAGCAGGAAGATTGCGCGAGAGCGCAATCTTTTTCGTTATTTGCCGCATGGCTGAATAGTTGCCAGAAAATATAAAAATAATTAAAAAACATATTGACAAATATGAAAAACGGTGGTAATATAATGACATAGATAATAAATAAAAGAAAACAAACAGAAAAAACAAGAAAAAGTAAGTTTGGAATTAGTTTATTATCAAAAATAGTTTAAGAAAGGAAGGTATAGACCGCCAAACAATTAAACTAGAAATCCTGATTAGATTTAAGGAAGTTGAGGAAGGTAAATATCCGAAGTCAGAGTAACGGAGACAGCAGAGAATGCAGTATCGTGAAGGTTATGACAGAAGGTGTAAAGCCAGAAGATGAAATTAAGGATAATCAGTACAAGAAAAATTACCGCCTGTAGGAAAACAGGAGAAAGAGGTAAGAAAGAATGATTGAATCATCAGAGTAAGGGTGGGTGTCAGTTGAATAAAATTGATGCCCATTCTTACTGTTCTTTTGCATTTATCAAACATTTCTGCTATAATGAATTAACAATATGTTTGAAGGGTACGAAAGGTGATGAATATGGAAGAAATTATGACAAGTATAAAACAGTTGTCTGATGGTGGGATTCCGCAGATTTCTGAGCAACAGTTGTTGATTGTACTGGCTGTTACGGCTGTAATCGGGTTAATCATATGTTTTTTTGGAGTGAAGATATACCGGCTGTTTGCGGTTGTGTCAGGAATTGTGTTTGGAGCGGTTGTTGGTGTCGTGGTTGTGCTTGCAGCAGAAGTCTCGGGAGCAGCCGTCGCCGGCGTGATACTTGCCTGCAGCATAGTGCTTGCTGTTTTGTTTGGTATTTTCTATAGGATAGGTTTGTTTTTCTGGGCGTTGGTAATCAGCATTTCTATTGGAGAGACATTTGTTCTTTCCGATTCGATAGTTATGCTCCTTATTTGTCTGGGAATTGGACTGGTGCTTGCGATTATTACTGCAATATTCTGGAAACCGATGGTTATTATTTTGTCCGCTGTGTGGGGAGGAATAACGGCTGGTGCTGCAATTGTCAGGATGACACCTTTTGAGGATAATCCGTGGATTATGATGGCAGTCTGTGCAGTGCTTGTGCTGCTCGGATTGGTGATACAGTTTATGATGAAATCCAGAGAAGTCAGTAAGAAAGAGCGCGTTTACTCAGAGAAATTCAAAAAAAATGCTTCTATGGAAACAGAAGTGGAGAAGGCAAGGCATTTATTAGAGGACGATGAAGAGATGGAAGAGGACAGTTCCGATGAAGACACGGATGACGATATAAAAATTTTAGAAGAATAATTTATAAGTCCGTATTTTGGGACAGAAAGTGAAAGATAATAGAACCAGGTTAGGGAGGAATCCCGGAACCGGGTTCTATTTTTTATTACTTTTTTTCAAAATGGAGGGACGGATAAATGAAGGGATATTTTACACAGGCAGGATATATGGGATACGTAGATGGCAGCTATATGTTATTTTCCAGTGAAGAAGATTACAGGGAATATCTGAGAGATTAAAGGGGGTTTTAAAATGCATAAAATAGGAAGAATTGCACTGATAATTGTTAGTTTTATATTGCTGTTGATTATTGGATTTTTATTTGGCTTTACTGATTTGGAAATTCCGGGAATTGTATGCATGCTCCTTTGCCTCCTCTGTATAGCAGTTATAGATAGTTGCTTTCGGCAGATGACAGATGTACAGCATGTTCTGGAAAGATGAGGTTATTGTAATTTAACCGTTTTGTGATATAATGTTTATATAGCAACGAACACAAAATCGGGGAGGAGGCTTGCCTGTGAAGCTGGATATGCATTGTCATGTAAAGGAAGGATCCATTGACAGCAAAGTAAGTCTGGATGAATATATTACAAAACTGAAAGAAGAAGGTTTTGACGGTATGCTTATTACAGATCATGATACGTATAACGGCTACCGTCATTGGAAAAATACGATGAAAGGTAAGGCACATGAGGATTTTGTTGTCCTGAAAGGGATTGAGTATGACACGGCAGATGCGGGGCATATTATCTGTATTATGCCGGAAGGGGTTCGGATGCGGCTTTTGGAGCTTCGGGGACTTCCGGTACAGATTTTGATTGATTTTGTGCACCGTCATGGCGGAATTTTGGGACCGGCACACCCATGTGGTGAGAAGTATTTAAGTTTTACGAATACGAAAAAATATTTTAAGTCACCGGAGATTATTAAGCGTTTTGATTTTATTGAGGCGTTTAATGCCTGTGAATCGGCAGAATCAAACGAAGGAGCCCGGAAGCTTACAAAAAAATACCAGAAGGTAGGCATTGGCGGAAGTGATTCCCACAGACCGGATTGTATTGGCAAGGGATATACGATTCTGCCGGAATATGTGACTTGTGAGACGGAACTTATTTCCGTAATCAGGAATAAGACGGGAATTGAAGCGGGTGGTACAATTTATGGTAAGACGGCGAAGGACAAGATGGGAAAGATGAATAAAATATTGACCTACTCTTTCTGGTTTTACAACAAGGGCGGGGAATTATTGAAGCGCCACAGCCGTAAGATTAAAGGACAGTCGGAGAACCCGATGGATCCCATTGATCCGATTGAGATACCGTATCTAGAAGAGATCCAGCAAAGATAGAAGGAAGCTATGAGAGATTATAAGATAGTATTGCATAAGCAAAGAGAGTACTGGAGCGGAGGAGAGAGCCGGGATATAGAATTCCGAACAAAGCAGCTTGTCCGCATGTACAGATGGATATGTAAGAACGAAGATTTGATTATGGATGGGCTTAGAAAGGATCTGCATAAATCTTCTTTTGAGTCTTATGCAACGGAGATTGGAATCGTAAAAGAAGAAATCAGGTATATTGTAAAGCATCTTCGGAAGTGGGCCAAGCCGCGGAAGGTTCCGGCACCAATTACGCAATTTCCGTCAAGAGCATATGTTTATAAAGAACCTTATGGGGTTGTATTAATCATGTCGCCCTGGAATTATCCGTTCCAGCTGACGGTAGTACCGCTGGTGGGAGCAATCTGTGCAGGAAATTGTGCGGTTATAAAGCCATCTGCCTATTCGCCCCACACGTCGGGAGTGATAGCGAAGATGGTGAAGGAGCTTTTCCCGGAAAAATATGTGGCGGTGATAGAAGGTGGAAGAGCGGAAAATGAAGCTCTCCTGAATGAGCGTTTTGATTATATTTTTTTTACGGGAAGTGTAAATGTTGGAAAGTATGTGATGGAGAAGGCTTCCCGGAATCTGACTCCTGTTACACTGGAACTTGGCGGCAAGAGTCCGTGCATTGTGGATGAGACGGCGGACATCAGGCTTGCGGCAAAGAGGATTGTGTGGGGAAAGTTTTTAAATTGCGGGCAGACTTGTGTGGCACCGGACTATATCCTTGTGCAGAAGACTGTGAAAGAGAAGCTGCTCAGACAGATTGAAAAATATATAAAAAAGATGTATGGAAAAGAACCGTGCGAGAATCCGGAATATCCCAGAATAGTGAATGCAAAGCATTATGAAAGAATTCTGGGGCTTATGGATGGCGCACATGTTGTATGCGGAGGAGGAAGCCGGAGAGGCTCCTTGCAGATTGAACCTACGGTGCTGGATGAAGTTACATGGGACAGCCCGGTGATGCAGGAAGAGATTTTCGGGCCGATATTGCCTGTGCTTACATTTTATAGTCTAAAAGAGGCAGCGGCCATGGTGAATGCAAGACCCAGACCGTTGGCGTTATATCTTTTTACCGGAGATAAGAAGAGGGAAGACTATATTCTGGAAAATATATCTTACGGGGGCGGCTGCATCAATGATACGGTCGTGCATCTGGCTACGTCACATATGCCGTTTGGCGGCGTCGGCAGCAGCGGGATGGGCGGCTACCATGGAAAAGCAAGTTTTGATACATTTACGCATGAAAAGAGCATTTTGAAGAAATCAAGGTTCATTGACGTACCGATACGATATGCACCGTTTGGAGATAAACTGGATATTATTAAGAAACTGATGAAATAACAAAGAAGGATTCCGTGCTGCTATTGGAATCCTTCTTTGTTTTACAAAATTATTCCTGCTATATGGTACACAAGAAAACTCATGATCCATGCAACTGCCAGTTGGAACAGGACAAAGGAAGCGGTGATTTTTTTGCTTCCGGTTTCCCTGTGGATGGTGGCAATTGTTGCCGTGCAGGGGATGTACAGCAGACAGAACACCATCAGGGCATAAGCATTGGCGGCGCCGAAGCCCATAGAACCGAGAAGCACGGCGAGGCTGTTCATCCCATGTGCACCGGTAATATTCTGTACGCCAAATAATACGCTGCAGCTGGAAACGACCACTTCTTTGGCGGCAATACCGGCAATGAGGGCAACTACAATCTGCCAGTAACCAAGGCCGATAGGTTTGAAAAATGGTACAATTGCTTTGCCTATGTAGGAACCGAAGCTTGCGGTAATATCTGTTACATAACCTGACGGACCGAAGTTCAGGAGCAGCCACATAATCACAGAAGCGAGGAAAATAACCGTACCTGCTTTGCTTAAATAATCTTTTACCTTCTCCCATACGTAGATGGCGATGGTGTGCGCATTTGGTGATTTATACTCCGGCAATTCAATTAGTAAAGCGTGCTCGGCTTTGCTCCCATCAATTTTTGAAATGAAGAATGCTGTTCCGATGGCGACAATAATTCCCAGCAGATACATGGAATAGCATACAAGCATAGCATGTTTTTCAAAAAACAAGGAGGAAAAGAGTACATATATCGGGAGTCTTGCGCTGCAGGACATAAATGGTGTAATTAATATGGTCTTCAGCCTGTCTTTGCGGTTTTCCAGGGCGCGGGACGCCATTATGGCGGGAACGGAGCAGCCAAATCCCAGCAGCAGCGGAATAAAAGCGCGCCCGGACAGTCCGAGCCGGCTCATAATATCATCCATAACAAAGGCGACTCTTGCCATGTAGCCGCTGTCTTCCAGGAAGGCCAGCGCCAGGAACAGGATGAAAATATTCGGAAGAAAAGTAAGAATTCCGCCAACGCCGGAGATAATTCCGTCCACCACCAACGAGATTAACATTTCATTGGTATGGATAGCGATGAGTCCATTCTGCACCAGTGCGGAAAATTGTTCCAGTCCTATCTCGAAATATCCCTTTAAAAAGTCGCCGACGGTAAAGGTCAGGAAGAAGACCAGTGCCATAATGCCCAGAAAGATAGGAAGTCCCAGCCACCTGTTGGTCAGATAGCGGTCAATCTTGTCGGTGCTGGCTTCTTTCCTGGATTTATTCACCAGTGTCTCGCTGATGATTTCTTCGATAAAGTTATATTTCTGGTTTATAATGTCTTTTTCATAGCTTCGGTCAATGACATTCTCAAGTTCCAGCGGACAGGCGTCAGTAACAGCTTTGTCTCGCTCCAGCAGCTTGATAGCATGCCATCTTTTGTTGGGAAGTTCCGGATATTTTTGCTGCAGGGCATCTATGATAATATCAATTTTATCTTCGATGTAGTCTTCGTACACCATGGCATATTCGTCGTGATGGTTATGCCGGTGGGAAGAATGCATTCCGGGATGGTGATGGATGAATGGGCCTTGTGCCGTATAATCCTTGTGGTGCGCAACTGCGTGGATGAGGATGGAAAGCCCGGTCTTCTTCCTGGCAGAAACGGGGATGGCAGGGACGCCCAGCATTTCCGGCAGACGGTGAAGATCAATTTCCATGCCCCGGTCTTCTACGATGTCCATCATATTCAATGCCAGTACGACAGGTTTGCCCAGTTCGATTAACTGCAGTGTGAGATAGAGGTTGCGCTCCAGGCTGGATGCGTCAATGACATCTACAATCACGTCTACTTCATCGCTCATGATACATTCCCGGGATACCGTTTCTTCCATTGTATAGGAAGTGAGGCTGTAAATTCCCGGAAGATCAATCAGTTTAAAGGTCTGTCCTTCGTAAGTTGCTTTTCCCTCTTTCTTTTCAACCGTAACGCCGGGCCAGTTGGCGACTTTCAGGTTTGCACCGGTAAATGCATTGAACAGAGTGGTTTTCCCGCAGTTGGGATTTCCGATAAAACCTACGTTAATGATATCACTCATGAGAAACCGCCTCCGTTACTTCAATATTGTCGGCAATCCTTTTTCCGATTGCGAACCGTGTACCGCGGAATTTTACGGTGAGGGATCCTTTTTTATCGTTGTTCATGATGGTAATTGCGGTTCCCTCGGTCAGTCCCAGCGCTTCGAGACGGCGTTCTAACTGTAGTTCAATATGGATAGAATCTACAATATATGTGTGATGGTTCTTTCCTTTCTTTAGTATCATAATGGAAGACTCCTTTGCTGTTATTGATAATTATTATCTATTATTCGAGTATTATAACACTGATTGACGAGCGTGACAACGTGAAGTATAATACAACTATTGGCGCTTGCGATTAACATTCGAGGGAAGAGAGGAATTAGAAGGAGTGGACATTTATTATTTAATACTTTATTTTTTTACGTATGGTTTTTTGGGATGGTGCGCGGAAGTTGCCTATGCGGCGGTAAAAGAAAAGAGATTTGTAAACAGAGGGTTTTTGAATGGACCGATTTGCCCGGTCTATGGTGTGGGAGTGAGCGCAGTGCTTCTTTTGCTGGAGCCTTTTGAAAATAATCTGGTGATTTTATATGTTGCTTCCGTTATTATCGTAACATTGATAGAGGGGCTGACAGGATTTGCTTTGGATAAGATTTTCCACCATAAGTGGTGGGATTATTCCGGGCAGCCTTTCAATATAGGCGGTTACGTCTGCCCGATTTTTTCATTGGTGTGGGGTGTTGCCTGCATTTTTATCGTGAAAGTATTTCAGCCGCTTGTTTATCGTGTGGCAGAAGCGCTTCCTCATGCTTTGGGAGTTGCTTTGATCGTGGTTCTTAGTATTGTGACTTTTGCCGATCTGTATGTAACGGCATCAGGAATTCTGAAGTTCAACAAACGCTTGGAAATGATGGAGCGGATAGCGTCAGAGCTTCGGGATATTTCGGATAAGATGGGAAGCAATATTTACGAAAACGTGATGGATACTATGGAGAAGCAGGAAGAAGTCGGCAAGAAACTGGATGAGGTGACGGATGACATCAAAGGGAAATTGGAAGAGTTTGGCGGAGAGCAGAAGGAGCGTGCGGCGCAGCAGAAGGAACGGGCTGTTCAGCTCAGGGAATACTATGTGCAGCTTAAGGAGCGCTACGCACAGCTTGCAAAATCCAGTACAAAAGTCAGTGAACGTCTGGTAAAGGCGTTCCCGAAGATGGAATCCAGAAATCATAAGGATATTCTGGAAGAATTAAAGAAAGGTCTGGAAGAAAAAAGGAAAAAGGGAAAATAAATTGCAGAATAAATGCAGGTTATGATAGAATAGCAGTTAATATGAGGAAAGAAGGAGGCATGTATCATGGGCATGACAATGACACAGAAGATTCTGGCGGCACATGCGGGACTTGACAGTGTGGAGGCCGGACAGCTGATTATGGCGAAGCTGGATGTGGTGATGGCGAATGACATTACAGGACCGATGGCCCTGCCTGTATTAAAACAGATGGCTGATAATGTATTTGATAAGGATAAGGTGGTGTTTGTGCCGGATCATTTTACGCCGAATAAAGATATTAAGTCGGCGGAGAACTCTAAGGCAATCCGTGAGTTCGCGAAGGCACAGGGACTGAAGTGGTATTTTGAACAGGGAAAATCCGGCGTGGAACACGCAATTTTGCCGGAGGCCGGAGTTGTTACTGCGGGAGAATGTATTATCGGAGCGGACTCCCATACCTGTACATATGGTGCTCTGGGAGCATTTTCAACGGGAGTGGGAACAACCGATATTGCTACCGGGATGGCAACGGGTGAACTGTGGTTCAAGGTGCCGGGTGCGATGAAGTTTGTGCTGAAGGGGAAACCGTCCAGATATGTCAGCGGTAAGGATATTATTATCCATATCATTGGCAGAATCGGAGTGGATGGCGCTCTTTATAAATCAATGGAATTTGTGGGAGACGGTATTCAGAACCTGACGATGGATGACCGCTTTACCATGGCGAATATGGCAATTGAGGCGGGAGCTAAGAATGGAATTTTCCCGGTGGATGAACTGACAGAAGAATATCTGAAGGAGCATGGTGAAAAAGAGTATAAAATCTATACGGCGGATGAAGATGCGGAGTATGAAGAGGTTATCGAGATTGACCTTGCCGAAGTACGCCCGACGGTAGCTTTCCCGCATCTTCCCGGTAATGCGAAGACGATTGATGAGATTGAGGTTATGGAGCCGATTAAGATTGATCAGGTAGTGATTGGATCTTGTACCAATGGAAGAATTTCTGACCTGAGAAGAGCCGCGGCTGTGCTGAAAGGGCATACGGTACATCCGGACGTGCGTGTAATGGTGGTTCCGGCTACGCAGCAGATATACAAGCAGTGTATCAAAGAAGGACTGGTGGATATTTTTATTGATGCGGGATGTGCGTTTAACACGCCGAGCTGCGGACCATGTATGGGCGGCCACATGGGTGTTATGGCTGCAGGTGAGAAATGCGTGTCCACAACGAACCGTAACTTCGTAGGACGAATGGGACATGTGGATTCCCTGATCTATCTTGCCTCTCCTGAAGTGGCGGCGGCAAGTGCAATCGCAGGATATATTGCGAACCCGGAGAAAGTAGGTGACAGATAATGAAAGCGCTTGGAAAAGTTTTTAAATATGGAGACAATGTAGATACGGATGTTATTATTCCGGCAAGATACCTGAATTCTTTTGACCCGCAGGAACTGGCAAGTCATGCGATGGTGGATATTGACCCGGAATTTGTGAAGAAGGTTCAGCCGGGAGATTTGATTGTGGCGAATAAGAACTTCGGGTGTGGTTCATCCAGGGAGCATGCGCCCCTTTGCCTGAAGACGGCGGGAGTAAGCTGCGTGATTGCAGAGACATTTGCAAGGATTTTTTATCGGAATGCAATTAACATCGGACTTCCGATTATTGAATGTCCGGAAGCGGCAAGAGGAATCGAGGCGGGAGACGAAGTAGAAGTGGATTTCGACAGCGGAATGATTTATAACAAAACAAAGGGAACCCAGTTTAAAGGCCAGGCGTTCCCGGAATTTATGCAGAAGATTATTGCAGCGGGCGGTCTGGTGAACTATACAAATAGTAAAAAATAAAGATAAAAGGTGTGTCAGGAAAGATGGGGAATGAGAGGAAGAAGGGAAGAGCCATAGCGTTGCTCCCGATAGGTGTATTTTTAATTATTTTTCTGGGTTCAGGAATTGTTACGGGAGATTTCTATGCGATGCCGGCGATTGTGGCGTTTCTGATTGCCCTGTGTGTAGCGTTTCTTCAGAACAGATCTGTGTCTTTTGAGGAGAAGATTTCTATTATTGCGAAGGGCGTGGGGGACGAGAATATTATCACCATGAGTCTGATCTTCCTGTGTGCCGGAGGTTTCTCCGGTGCAGTGACGGCGGCAGGCGGAGTGGAGAGTACGGTAAACCTGGGACTGTCCATTCTGCCGTCTCATGTGGCTGTGGTGGGGCTTTTTGTGATTGGATGCTTTATTTCCGTATCTATGGGAACTTCCATGGGAACCATTGCAGCGCTGGCACCGATTGCGGTGGGGATCAGTGAGAAGACGGGATTTGCACTGCCAATTTGTATCGGAGCGGTGGTATGCGGCGCCATGTTCGGCGATAACTTGTCTATGATTTCAGATACCACCATTGCGGCTGTAAAGACCCAGGGATGTGAGATGAAGGATAAGTTCAGGGAGAACTTTTTTATCGTGCTTCCGGCGGCTGTGATTACAGTTTTGATTTTCTTCTTTATTACAAGGAATGGCGGCAATTATACAGAGGCGTCGGAGCTGACATGGAATTTCTGGAAAGTGCTCCCCTATCTCCTTGTTTTGATCGGAGCGCTGGTTGGAATTAATGTATTTGTGGTTTTGATTGGAGGAACCATTCTCTCGCTGATTGTTGGCGTGGCAACCGGAAGCATAGCGCTGAATCAGATGTTTTTGGCGGTCGGCGGCGGAGAAATCAACGGGACAAGTGTTGGCGGTGTTACGGGAATGTATGACATCACTGTAATTTCTATTATTGTGGCTTGTATTGTATCTTTGGTAAAAGAGTATGGAGGAATTCAGTTTGTACTGGATCTGATCCGCAGGAAGATTAACAGCCAGCGGGGAGCTGAACTGGGAATTGCAGGCCTGTCGCTTCTGGTAGATGCATGTACGGCTAATAATACGGTGGCGATTGTAATGGCAGGACCTATCGCAAAGGAAATCAGTGATGAATATAAGGTTGATCCGAAGCGAACAGCGTCGCTTCTGGATATTTTTACATCTGTAGGGCAGGGGATGATACCCTATGGTGCACAGCTTCTTTCGGCGGCCAGTCTTACGGGACTTACGCCATTTAACATACTTCCTTATCTGTTTTATCCGGTTTTGATGGCAATCAGCGCCGTTTTATTCATTTTGTTCCGCAGGAGAAAGTAGATGCCATTGAATATGAAGGAAGTTTGTGGTATAATTCCAGACTATAATCAGGAATAGAAAGGTGAAGAAGATGAATCTGCAGTATAAAAGTACAAGAAATGATAATGTAACGGTAACAGCGTCTGAAGCTATATTAAAAGGGCTTGCGGATGACGGAGGATTATTTGTGCCGGTGAGCCTGCCAAAGCTTTCCGTATCTCTGGAGGAACTGAAAGATATGAACTATCAGGAGACTGCCTATGCGGTTATGAAGGAGCTTTTTACGGATTTTACGGAAGAAGAATTAAAAGAGTGTATAGAAAAGGCGTATGACAGTAAGTTCGATACCGAAGAGATCGCTCCCCTTGTGAAGGTAGATAACACCTATTATCTGGAATTGTTCCACGGAGCGACGATTGCATTTAAGGATATGGCGTTGTCCATTCTGCCCCATCTTCTTACCACTTCTGCAAAGAAGAACCATGCAGAGAACGAGATTGTGATTCTTACTGCTACATCCGGCGATACGGGCAAAGCTGCCCTGGCAGGCTTTGCTGATGTAGAAGGGACCAGAATTATTGTATTCTATCCCAAGGATGGCGTCAGCAGAGTGCAGGAACTGCAGATGGTGACGCAGAAAGGAAAGAATGTAGATGTGGTTGCCATTCACGGGAACTTTGACAATGCGCAGAGCGGCGTGAAAGCAATGTTTGAGAATAAAGAGCTGGCGAAAGAGCTGGCGGAACATGGATATCAGTTCTCTTCTGCCAATTCTATTAATATCGGGCGTCTGGTTCCGCAGGTGGCATACTATGTATACGCTTATGCGAAACTTCTGAAGAACGGCGAGATTGAGAATGGCGAGAAGATGAATGTAGTAGTTCCGACCGGCAACTTTGGGAATATTCTGGCTGCATATTATGCGAAGCATATGGGAGTGCCGATTCAGAAATTAATCTGTGCGTCGAATGAAAATAAAGTGCTTTTTGATTTCTTTGAGACAGGAACTTATGATAAGAACCGCGAATTTGTGCTTACTACTTCCCCATCTATGGATATTCTGATATCCAGTAATCTGGAGCGTTTGATTTATCTTATTTCCGGCTGCGACGCCGGGAAGACGGCAGAGCTGATGCAGGCGCTGAAGACGGATGGAACATATGAGATTACAGAAGATATGAGAGAAAGACTTGCGGATTTTGCGGCGGGTTATGCGACAGAAGCGCAGACAGCACAGGCAATCCATGATACGTACCATAAGACAGGGTATGTAATGGATACCCATACGGCGGTGGCATCCTATGTCTGTGAGGAATACCGCAGAACGAGCGGCGATGAGACAAAGTGTGTGATTGCATCTACGGCAAGTCCGTACAAGTTCGTAAAGAGTGTTATGACGGCTGTTGATGAGAAATATGCGGATGCAGGTGAATTTGATCTGCTGCCTGAACTGCAGCGTGTGTCCGGGACAGAGATGCCGAATGCAGTGAGAGAAATCCTTCACGCAGAAGTTCTGCATACTTTGGAATGCGATGTGGATAAAATGGAAGAAACGGTAAAAGGTATTCTGAAGATAAAATAAGGGAGGATGTCTATGGAAACGGGAAGTTTATTTGCCTTTATAGGGATTGGAGCAGGGGTTTATTGCCTTTCTTCTTTTATTATGATGGTGACGAAGCATAAGATTGACAGTACCATTATTATGCCGAAGGGGGCAGAGTATAAGCAATGCAAAGACATTGACGGATATGTGAAGGAGATGTCGATGCCGCTTCTTCTTTTGACGATTGTTCTTTTACTCTCCGGTGTGTGTGAGGTGATAAATGCTTATTATATGCCGCTTGGAATTCTTATTTTTATTATGAATCTGATTGTGATTGTGACGCTCCTTCTGTACGCATATGTGGCCAGGAAGATTAATCGGAAGCACTATGGGATTTGAGGAGCGCTGTAATGAATGAAAGGAAAGCAGCCGTGGAGATGGGCGCAGAAGAGGCAAAAGCGCTTTGGGAGCAGGCGGTGAAGGCAAGAGAACAGTCCTATAGCCCTTATTCCGGATATCAGGTGGGAGCTGCGCTATTATGTGACGACGGTCAGGTCTTTGGCGGATGTAATATAGAAAACAGCGCTTTTGGACCGACCAACTGTGCAGAACGTACCGCTTTTTTTACGGCCGTGGCGGCAGGATGCAGGAATTTTGCGGCGATTGCTATTGCCGGAGGCAGGAAGAGATTAGAGAAGTGTTATCCCTGCGGCGTGTGCCGTCAAGTGATGGCGGAATTTTGTGACCCGGAACGGTTCTTAATTATATGTGGAGAAGACAGGGAGTGCCTGGAAATATTTCGTTTAAGTGAATTACTGCCGAAAGGTTTCAAAATGCAGGATTAGGTTTTTAATCCTGCATTTTTATGTGCCGGGAAGCTGGTTAAAAAATTGTTAAAGTATTGACTTTTGACAGGAAAAATGAGATAATAAACCAAATTCGGATTTTAAGGAGGAATAAGCATGTCAACAAAAGCGAATTATCCAATCAGCGAAATTGGAAAAGGCAAACCAGGATTTTCAAAAACTCGTTCCATTATTGAAGCGGCGTTTTATGGAAACAATGTTGTTAAGGTAGAAACTTTAAAAGAGGCATATAACCTGGCAAAGAATTCTCCGGGTACGATTGTAACAGATATGCCTGTATATAGAGGAGAAGAATTTGGACTGGATGCTGATGCGAAGGTTCTGTTATTTAATGACGGTGCTATCACAGGACGTTATGCTACGGCACGCCGTATTGCAGGAGAGCCGGGAGTAGACTGCGACGCTCTTGACAAGGTTGCGATGGATGCTGTTTATAAGTCACGCTGGAAAAAGATGTACCACGCAACAGTATTTGCAGGACTTGATCCGGAATTTATGGTTAAGTGCCATCTGTTAATTCCGGAAGGTGAAGAAAATATTATGTATAACTGGATGCTGAATTTCCAGTATATGTCTGATGAATATGTAAAGATGTATAAGGAATCTCAGCCGGTTGGAGATGGAAAAGAGGCAGATATCTATATCTTCTCTGATCCGCAGTGGATTCCGGAAGAAGCTCCGGGAGTAAGCTTTGACTGCTTAAGTGATCCGGCAAAGAAGACTCTTTGCTATTTCAATACAGAAACGAACTGTGCATGCATCCTTGGTATGAGATACTTCGGAGAGCACAAAAAGGGAACTCTTACTATGGTATGGGCAATTGCTAACCGTAACGGATATGCTTCCTGCCATGGCGGACAGAAAGAGTACTTACTGCCAGACGGAACAAAATATGTTGCATCTGTATACGGACTTTCCGGTTCCGGTAAATCTACTCTTACACATGCAAAACATGGCGGAAAATATGAGATTAAAGTGCTTCATGACGATGCATTTATCATTAATACGGATACTTGTGCATCTATTGCAATTGAGCCTACTTATTTCGATAAGACGGCTGATTATCCGACAGGATGCCCGGACAATCAGTATCTGCTGACAGCTCAGAACTGCTCTGCTACACTGGATGAGGACGGCAAGGTTCAGTTAGTAACAGAGGATATCAGAAATGGTAACGGACGTGCTATCAAGTCTAAATTATGGTCTCCGAACCGTGTAGATAAGATTGACGCTCCTGTAAATGCTATCTTCTGGATTATGAAAGATCCTACCATTCCGCCGGTAGTTAAACTGAAAGGAGCTGCACTTGCATCTGTTATGGGAGCGACACTTGCTACCAAGCGTTCTTCCGCAGAGAGACTTGCTCCTGGTGTAGACCCGAACAAACTGGTTGTTGTTCCTTATGCAAATCCATTCAGAACCTATCCTCTGGCAAATGACTATGAGAAGTTCAAAAAGCTGGTTGAAGAGAAGAATGTAGACTGCTATATCGTTAATACAGGTGATTTCATGGGCAAGAAGGTTCAGCCAAAGGATACGCTTGGCGTTCTGGAAGCAATTGTTGAGAAGAGAGCAGATTTCCATCAGTGGGGACCGTTCTCTGATATCGAGATCATGGATTGGGAAGGATTTGTTCCGGATATGAACGATGCAGAATATACTTCTCAGTTAAAGGCTCGTATGCAGGATCGTGTAAATGAAGTAGAAGCATTCGCTGTAGAAAAAGGCGGATATGACAAACTTCCGGACGAGGCTGTAGAAGCGCTGAAGAAGCTGGTTGCAGAATTAGATTAGTTTTATATAAAATTCTGGAGAAATGTGCCATTCTTAAGAATGGCACATTTTTGTTGAAAAACGTGGCATAATAGGGTATAATAAGTTTTAGAAAACCTGAGATGTACGACAACTCCTGTAATTTTGAACCTACAAAACTTTAAACGGGACTCCTATATCTCTGTAATATGTCAGGCCTCCGAGTTACGCAGGGGAAGACAGAAAAGCAGATGCGGACACCCACCTGGCTACGGCTAGGAGTCAAAATACAGGAACCGGCATTTTCGGGTATCAACAAAAGATAAAGGGCAGCCTGAGATGGCTGCCTTTGTTTTACCTATATGCAGGAGGGCTTATGATTGCATTTTATTTATCGCCAGTATACATTCTGGTAAATATCTATATTATCCGGTGGATGATAAGATGGATGGGAACATGCAGCCATCTTTTTCAAAAAATATGGACACAGGTATCGGTGGTGGTTCTGTATACATTTTTTGCCAGTGCGATACTGGTGGGATTTTTACTGCCGGAAGGGAAAGCGCGGCGTATTATGAAATTAATCGGCAACTATTGGCTCGGCGTCATGCTGTACGTGGTTTTAACGGTAGTGGTTGTGGATTTGGGAAGGATTCTTTTGCGCCATTGCAAATGGGTGAATCAGGGAATTCTGCGTGCTGAGAGGACATTTGTTGTTACCGGGGCAATTTGTATTGTGATTATTATGGCAGTCAGTATCTGGGGTGTGGTTCATGCAGGGAGGATACATACGACAAAATATGAAGTAACGGTAGATAAGGATGCAGGTAAGGTAGAAAATTTACATATCGTTTTGGCGGCGGATCTGCATCTGGGCTATAACGTGGGATGCTATCAGATGAAGAAGATGGTAGATAAGATCAATAGACAGGAACCGGATTTGGTGGTGATTGCCGGAGATATTTTTGATAATGAATATGAGGCTCTCGACAATCCGGACAGACTGGCGTCTATTTTAAGAGGAATTAAAAGTAAATACGGGGTGTACGCCTGCTACGGCAATCATGACATACAGGAAAAAATACTGGCAGGATTCACATTTGGAAATAAGAATGAGAAAAAAGTCAGCGACGTAAGAATGGATGAATTTCTGGAAGATGCCAATATCCGGCTTTTACAGGATGAATATGTGTTGATTGATGACAGCTTTTATTTATATGGACGTCCGGATGCCAAAAAGCCGGGAAGAGGGATTGACATAAGGAAGACTCCGAAGGAGATTATGGAAAAGCTGGACAGCAGAAAGCCGGTAATTGTGCTGGATCACGAGCCAAGCGAATTGAAAGAATTGTCTGAAGCGGGAGTGGATATAGATCTGTGCGGACATACTCATGATGGACAGATGTTCCCGGGAAATCTGGTGACGAAGCTGTTCTGGGAGAATTCCTGCGGTTATCTGAAGAAGGGGGAGATGCACAATATTGTGACGTCAGGGATAGGATTGTTCGGACCGAATATGAGAGTGGGAACGAAGGCGGAAATTTGCTCCGTCAAGGTTCATTTCGGTTCTATTTAACAGAACAATACATAGATTAGAGACAAAGACGGACAAGAGGTGTTTGGGTGAAAAACGGGGAAGTATATGGAAGTTATCTTGTGACGATTCTTGTTGTTGCTATTTTGAGTGTGGGGCTGATGCATATGCTCCAAGGAGGAGAAGAAAGCCGGGATTCTATTGTGGGAAATGAAAAGACGGACAGCGGCAGAACGGATGGAAGTTCCGGGGAGAATGGGAATCCGGACGGGACAGCCGGGGGAAATGCAGGGACACAGACATCTGTAAATCCTACGGTCAGAGTGGTCTTGATGTCTACCGGATATCAGGAGATTGTGCATCCGGAAGTACGGATAGCTGCATCGTCCGGGCTTCATATTACATACGGCGGACAGACGGAAGAGTGGCAGGCCGGGGAGGTGCTGACAGTCCGGCCGGATGACGCCAGGTTTGCCGCCGGAAATATCCGGGTTACAGCAGCAGGGCAGGGCGATGAGATTCAGGTGTACCAGATAGAGCGGGGGTACGGAAATCCCTGTTATGCAGGGACGTTGGAGCTTCGGACAACGGCAGAAGGTATTGTGATGATTAATGAGCTTCCTCTGGAAGATTATCTTTGCAAGGTGGTTCCCAGCGAGATGCCGGCTTCTTATGAGATGGAGGCACTGAAGGCGCAGGCAGTTTGTGCCAGAAGTTATGCATACCGTCAGGCAGCTTCTTATGGTTATCCGGAGTATGAGGCCCATATGAATGACAGTACGGATTATCAGGTCTACAATAACAGCCAGCCTCAGGATACCGCAGCAGCGGCGGTCAGGGAGACGGCAGGACAGGTATTGCTGTATCAGGGACAGATTGCAGTTACTTATTACTATTCTACTTCCTGTGGAAGGACAACCGATATGGAAGCGTGGGGAGATGCGGTAAATGAAAGTAATGCCTACCTGCAGAGCGTGGCAGTCTGCGGAGATGAGGGGGACTATGAAAAAGAGCTGCCGTGGTATCACTGGACGGCGCAGGTTCCGGTAACTACACTGTCCAACCTCGTGGGTCTGAACACAGGGGTGGATGTAGGAACCCTTACTTCTGTAGAAGTAACCCGGCGGGGAGCCGGAGATGTGGCGCTTCAGATTGTGGCATCCGGGGATAAGGGAAGTGTAACGGTAGATACAGAAAATAAAATCCGCAGAGCGCTTGGCGGCAGCGGATATACGATTGTAAAAAACGATGGGACGGCAGTGGGCAGTACAGAACTTCTTCCCAGCGCCTTTTTTACAATTGAGAAGAGCGGGGAGATGTTTGTAATAGAAGGGGGCGGATACGGACACGGGATCGGTATGAGCCAGAACGGAGCCAATGAGATGGCAAAACAAGGGAAAGGATATCAGGAGATATTGGGGCTGTTCTATCCGGGGACGGAGCTTTCGGCTTATTGAAAATATTATTATGCAGGGTTATAATATGAATATAGCATTACTCATGAAAAAGAAGGGAGGAGAAAAGATGCAGGAGATTTATAAAAAAATATGGAAAGGCTTCGGCTTCGTTTTATTTGCGGCGCTTTTGCTGTTTCCGGCTGCGTCTGTAAGGGCGGAGAGCGAAAAGCTGTGCAATGAAGAGGAAGCGAAAGTACCTGAGGGATATGTGATTTCGGAAGAAGAAACAGGGGAAGAAATTACGTGTATGGAGGTAGAAGGAACGTGCGGTGATAGTGCGTCATGGATACTGGATAATGGAGTACTTACGATCTCTGGTTCAGGTGACATGTCAGATTATAGCACGAGTAATGATCCCGGATGGTACAGCGACAGGTTGTCTGTCAAATCAATTGTGATCGAAGACGGGATTACGTCTATTGGCAAAATGGCATTTTATAATTGTACCAATCTTACGGATATTAGGATTGCGGATTCGGTTTCCGCGTTGGGAGAAGCAGCTTTTTATGGCTGCAGTTCACTGGAAAATATTACACTTCCTGTAAAAATTACAGCGCTTCCGTCGGGGCTTTTTGCAGAATGCGGGAATTTACGTGCAATAACGGCAGAAGGAGTAACGAAGATTGCAAATTATGCATTTCAGAATACTGCTTTAACAGAATTTACCATAGGAAGCGAAGTGACCTCTATTGGTGGCTATGCGTTTTTTGCTACAAAAATAGCGGCTTTTCAGGTAGAAGAAGGAAATGAAATATTTTCAGCAGAGGAAGGCGTGCTCTTTTCGGATCAGGGGAAAACCCTGTTTGCCTATCCGGCGGGAGCATCCCGGACGGCATATATTGTTCCGGAGAAAGTAACAAAAATCGCAACGATGGCATTTGCTAGAAATCAATCCCTGCAGTCTGTTTCATTGGGGGATACGGTGACAGAACTGGGAGAATCTGCATTTCAGGAGTGTTATAGTCTGCGTTCTGTTGTGATTCCCGACAGCGTGACAGAAGTGGGATATTTTACCTTTTTTGGGTGCGAAAATCTGGAATCTGTAGCTTTTGGCGGGGGATTGGAGAGTACTTCTTATCAAATGTTCGAGGAATGCAGTTCTTTGACGGACATTACTTTTAGCAGGGAACTTCGTAAACTGTATGCCCGGACATTTGCAAGGTGTTATTCACTGTCAGAGGTAGAACTTCCGGAGAATATTGAGGAGATAGGGAATGGATGTTTTGGAGAATGTTTTGCATTAACATCTTTTACCAGCAAAGGATTGAAATTAATTCCATATCAGGCGTTTCTCAATGACAGAGCATTGTCTTCTGTTAGTTTGAATGAAGGAGTAACATCTATAAGCAGGGTTTCTTTTTATGGATGTACGGTATTGGAAGCAATTACTGTTCCCAAAACGGTGACATTTATTCATCCTATAGCATTTCCGAAAGCAACAGAAATTACTTGTCTGAATCCGGAAATGGATGCATTTGGTATAAATGGATATCGCCGGTTGGATGAGGTGGCTGTTTCAGGCACGCGAAAGTATGGGTTTGCATACGAAGTGTTGAAGATTGTCAACGAAAAACGTGCGGAAAATGGCATGGGAGCGCTTATTATGGATGAGTCGCTGCTGGAAACGGCAATGACGAGGGCAGCAGAAATCTCTGTTCTATTCGCACATACCAGGCCTGACAGTTCCAGCTGCTTTGATCTGAATCAGCTTATGCATGCAGAGAATGTGGCGGCCTGGCAGACGTCTCCGGCGGCGGCAATGGATTCATGGATGAATTCTGACGGACATAGGGAAAATATTTTAACAGAAAGCTTTACAACGATCGGTATTGGGTGTTTCCAGATAGACGGACAGTATTATTGGGTACAGTGCTTTGGAGAAAATGAAGCTTCGGCAGATTGCAGCCAGCCTGCTGACCGTGAGGTGACAGAAGAAATTGCAATTGCTATGGAAACCTTTGACGAAGCTAATAATTCGACCGGTATAATCTGGGGAGAACCGGAATCTTACCAGTATGAATTTGGAATCGCTCCGGATAACCAGAAAATGGAAGAAAATTCTTCGGCTGAGTTATATGCTTACATTGTGAATCCCGGAACAAATGGGAAAACGAAACTGACTGCGGCAGGCGTGAACTGGAAGAGTGGTGACATGGACCTTGTAACCGTGGAGAATGGAAAGCTGAAATCTCTGTCAAAGTCCGGTCAGACAACGATTGATGCGTCAACAAAGGAAGGATATTTTCAGGCGTCTGCTATTCTGTCTGTTGGAAAAGAGGAAGAAGATCCGCAAGAGCCGTCGGATCCATCAGAGCCACAAGAGCCGTCGGATCCATCAGAGCCACAAGAGCCATCGGATCCACAAGAACCATCAGAACCACAGGTAAGGATTTCTTTTGAGGAACCTGACCGGGAGATGGTTATCAAGGAAAGCATAAAACTGCATGTGACTGTCGAACCGGCGGGCTATGCCGGAGATGTTACATGGAAGAGTTCGGACAGCAATGTTCTTCGTGTGGATAAAGATGGAACGATTACGGCACTGTGGCCGGGACAGGCACAGGTTACAGCAGAGCTGAACGGAAAAACTGCCGTGTGTACAGTGAAGGTATATGGAACAGAGAAGGTTTACACAGATGTTCAAACGACAGACTGGTATTACAACTATTTAAATAAAGCCTATATTGAAAATCTGATGAGTGGATATTCCAACGGGCAATTCGGTCCGGCGGATAATATTACAAGAGGACAGTTTGCAATTATTTTATATCGTTATGAAGGAGAACCGGCGGTTTCATTTGATGCACATACGTTCCCGGACGTGGCGGGCGGCCTGTATTATTCGGACGCAATTGCCTGGGCGAAGGAGACAGGAGTTGTGGGAGGCTATTCTAACGGATATTTCGGACCGGATGATGCAATGACAAGAGAACAGTTTGCCACAATGATGTACCGGTATGCCTGCTATAAGGGATATGATGTGAACATAAGCGGCAGTCAGGATACATTCTATGCCTTCCCGGATGCAGGTCAGGTAACGGCTTTTGCTGAGACGGCGATGCAGTGGGCGGTAAACCGCGGGCTTATCAGCGGCGATCAGGGAATGCTGAATCCGCAGGGAACTGCTAACAGGGCGGTTACAGCAACAATTATGAATCGTTTTATAGACGTGTATGGACGATAATCCACCCCTTTCGAGCTTGAATAATTACCGGGCAAGTGGTATGATTGCTCTATAAAATTTAAGGGGTAGTGATATGCTTAAGAAGATTTACGATAAAGCGACTGAAATAACAGATGAAGTCGGGAAAGCCCATGTTGGGGCGTATGCGGCACAATCAGCGTACTTTTTTATGCTGTGTATGATTCCGATTATTTTGCTGCTTCTGACGATGGTTCAGTATACTCCGGTAACAAAAGCGGATGTTATGACGGCGGTGGTGCAGGTGTTTCCGTCGACGGTGGATTCCCTGATTGTGTCGATTGTGAACCAGGTATATAACCAGTCAACGACAGTCATTCCAATTACGGTTGTTGTGGCTCTTTGGTCTGCCGGGAAAGGAGTTCTCGCTATGACATCGGGGCTGAATTGTGTTTATAGATGCTCAGAGACTCGTAATTATGTGTATCTGCGTCTGCGCGCAACGATCTATACCGTTTTGTTTATCGTGGTAATTATTATGCTGCTTCTGTTGTCAGTATTCGGCAATAGTCTCAGCTTGTTTATCAGCAGTCATATTAAAATCCTGGAGTCGTTGGCTGAATGGCTGATGGATAAGAGAATTATTATTTCTCCTATTGTGCTGGTGGGATTTTCCCTGCTGTTGTATAAATTTCTTCCGAACAGAAAGGATTCCTTTAAAAACCAGATTCCGGGCGCAGTTTTTACTGCAATTGCGTGGCTGGTTCTGTCATGGATATTTTCGGTATATTTGGATATCTTTCAAGGATTTTCCGATATGTACGGAAGTCTTACAACAATTGTGCTGATTATGCTGTGGCTGTATTTCTGTATGTACAGTATTCTTCTGGGAGCAGTGGCAAATGATATGCTGCGGGGGAAGTTATTTCGGTAAATATAAGAAAAATCGTAACAAAAACCTGCCTGTGGGCAGGTTTTTGTACTTGACAAGGAATTCAGTTGTGTTAAAATAGTTAAGAATAAAATGAATGAAAAAGCAATGACCGTGTAAGTAGAGAACCATTTTCCATCAGAGAGAGGGAATCCCCGGCTGAAAGTTCCTTTAGGTTCAGATGGCAATCGAATTTCCCACGTGAGCTGCATTTCTGAATTGATAGTAAGTTATGCCGTATATGCACGTTACGCTGTAATGAGCGCCCATATTTTATATGGGAATCAGGGTGGTATCACGGGTTTTACTCGTCCCTTTTGAAGGGACGGGTTTTTTTATGATATAGGGAATTCCTTCGAATTTCCTATATCATAAAACGCTCCGCGGGATGCGCAGCCCGCGGAGGAGTAATTATCGCTATGCGAACCGTTCGCGCGCGGCGATTGCGCGATTGCGCAATCTTTTTGTATTAGAATGAAAGGGGAAGAATGATGAAAGACAGACTGCAGAACATCAAAAATGAAGCGTTGAAGGCAATTGAAGCAGCCGATATGCCGGAGAAATTGAATGATGTGCGTGTGAAGTTTCTTGGAAAAAAGGGAGAACTCACCGCAGTATTAAAGAGTATGAAAGACGTTGCGCCGGAGGAGCGCCCGAAGGTTGGGCAGATGGTAAATGAAACCCGCGCAGCAATTGAAGAGCTGTTAGAAGAAAGCAAGAAGAATATGGAGAAAAAGCTCAGGGAAGAGAAAATGAAAAAAGAAGTCATTGATGTTACTCTTCCTGCTAAGAAGAACATGGTAGGACACCGGCATCCGAATACCATTGCTCTGGAAGAGGTCGAGAGAATCTTCGTGGGCATGGGCTATGAGGTAGTGGAAGGTCCTGAAGTAGAGTATGATCTGTATAACTTTGAAAAATTAAATATTCCTGCAGACCATCCGGCAAAAGATGAGCAGGATACGTTTTATATTAATAAAGAAATCGTACTGCGTACGCAGACATCCCCGGTGCAGGCACGTGTGATGGAGCAGGGAAAACTTCCGATTCGTATGATTGCCCCGGGAAGAGTATTCCGCTCTGACGAGGTAG
Source organism: Dorea acetigenes (assembly GCF_025567385.1). Classification (NCBI taxonomy): domain Bacteria; kingdom Bacillati; phylum Bacillota; class Clostridia; order Lachnospirales; family Lachnospiraceae; genus Dorea; species Dorea acetigenes. The sequence goes on along the minus strand of NZ_JAOQJU010000012.1, from coordinate 30,589 downwards.
ATGCAACCCACTCTCCGTCCTTCCATCAGATTGAAGGTCTTGTCATTGATAAAAATATTTCCTTTGCCGATTTGAAAGGAACACTGGAAGTATTTGCAAAGGAACTGTTCGGACCAGAAACAAAGACAAAATTCCGTCCGCATCATTTCCCGTTTACTGAGCCAAGCGCGGAGGTGGACGTAACCTGTTTTAAATGCGGCGGCAAAGGATGCCGTTTCTGTAAAGGCTCCGGCTGGATTGAAATTCTCGGATGCGGTATGGTTCATCCACACGTGCTGGAAATGTGCGGAATCGATCCGGAAGAGTATACAGGATTCGCATTTGGCGTAGGCTTGGAGCGTATTGCACTTCTGAAATACGAAATCGACGACATGAGATTATTATATGAGAACGACATCAGATTCCTGAAACAGTTCTAGCGAGCACACAACGGAAGGAAGCACGAGCGAAGCGAGTATTTACTTCCGTGTGCGAGCGGCGCGACAGATTCAGGAGAGCATGCCGGAGGGATGCGGCGGGAGCGAAGCGACAGGAATCTGGAGCCAGGAAAGAGCACACAACAAAAAGGAAGCACGAGCGAAGCGAGTATTTACTTCCGTGTGCGAGCGGCGCGACAGATTCAGGAGAGCATGCCGGAGGGATGCGGCGGGAGCGAAGCGACAGGAATCTGGAGCCAGGAAAGAGCACACAACAAAAAGGAAGCATGAGCGGTGCGAGCACAAGAAAGGAGATTAAAATGAATACATCATTATCATGGATAAAAGCATATGTTCCTGACCTCGATGTTACGGCCCAGGAATATACAGATGCAATGACACTTTCCGGTACGAAGGTAGAAGGCTATGAAGTGCTGGACGCAGATTTAGATAAAATTGTGATTGGACAGATTGATAAGATTGAAAAACATCCGAATGCAGATAAGTTGATTATCTGTCAGGTAAATATTGGTACAGAGAGTGTGCAGATTGTTACCGGCGCTCCTAACGTAAAGGAAGGAGATAAGGTTCCGGTGGTTCTTGACGGCGGCCGTGTGGCAGGAGGCCATGAGCCGGGAAGCCGTGTGGCAGGCGGAATCAAGATTAAAAAAGGAAAACTTCGCGGTGTGGAAAGCTGCGGTATGATGTGCTCCATCGAAGAGCTGGGTTCTAACAGAGACATGTACCCGGAAGCGCCGGAAGAGGGAATTTATATTTTCCCGGAGACGGCAGTTGTTGGAGAAAGTGCCGTAAAAGCGTTAGGGCTGGATGATGTGGTGTTTGAATATGAGATTACATCCAACCGTGTAGATTGCTATAGTGTTGTAGGCATTGCAAGGGAGGCTGCGGCAACTTTCCGCAAGGAATTCCGCCCTCCGGTGGTGACGCCGACAGGCAATAGTGAAGATGTGAATGATTATATTAAGGTAACGGTAAAGGATGCAGACCTTTGCCCGAGATATTGTGCAAGAGTTGTTAAAAATATTAAAATCGGACCATCCCCGGAATGGATGCAGAGACGACTTGCGTCCGTAGGTATCCGCCCGATCAATAATCTGGTAGATATTACAAACTATGTGATGGAAGAATACGGTCAGCCAATGCATGCTTATGACTTAGACACGATTGCAGGTCACGAGATTATTGTCCGCAGGGCAGAGAAGGGTGAGAAATTTGTAACGCTTGACGGGCAGGAACGCCAGATGGATGATTCCGTACTTATGATTTGTGACGGAGAGAAGTCCGTCGGTATTGCGGGAATCATGGGCGGAGAAAACTCCATGATTACAGATGATGTACAGACGATGTTATTTGAAGCAGCATGTTTTGATGGGACAAATATCCGTAAATCCAGCAAGAAGGTAGGTCTTCGTACCGATGCTTCCGGCAAGTTTGAAAAAGGGCTGGATCCGAACAATGCCCAGGCAGCAATTGACCGTGCCTGCCAGCTTGTAGAAGAGATGGGCGCCGGAGAAGTGGTAGGCGGCATGGTAGATGTGTATGGTAAGAAGAAAGAGCCGGTAAGAGTGCCGTTTGACGCAGATGAGATAAATGCACTTCTGGGAACCGATATTTCCAAGGAAGAGATGTTAGGATATTTTAAGAAGATTGAATTGGAATATGATGAGGAGACGAATGAAGTAATTGCGCCTACCTTCCGTCATGATTTGTTCCGTCTTGCTGATTTAGCAGAAGAAGTGGCAAGATTCTACGGGTATGACAATATTCCGACTACCCTTCCGAAAGGAGAGGCTACTACAGGTAAGCTTTCTTACAAGCTCAGGATTGAGGAAGTGGCAAGAGATATTGCGGAATTCTGCGGATTCAGCCAGGGTATGACCTATTCTTTCGAGAGTCCGAAAGTATTTGACAAGCTGAAGATTGCGGCTGACTCTCCACTTAGAAGGGCTGTGGAGATTATGAATCCGTTGGGAGAGGATTATAGTATTATGAGAACGACATCTCTGAATGGAATGCTGACTTCTCTTGCAACCAATTATAATAGAAGAAATAAAAATGTAAGGCTCTATGAGTTGGGAAATGTCTATCTGCCGAAAGCACTTCCGCTTACGGAACTTCCGGAGGAACGGATGCAGTTCACACTGGGAATGTACGGTGACGGAGATTTCTTCAGTATGAAAGGCGTGGTAGAAGAATTTTTTGATAAAGTAGGGCTTCATAAAAAAGAAACTTACGATCCGAATGCAGGCAAGCCGTATCTCCATCCGGGCCGTCAGGCAAATATCATTTATGACGGAGTGGTTGTAGGCTATCTTGGCGAAGTGCATCCGGATGTTGCAGACACCTATGGTATTGGCGAGAAAGCATATATTGCGGTGATTGATATGCCGGAAATCGTAGCGCGTGCTACATTTGACAGAAAATATGAGGGAATTGCAAAATTCCCGGCGGTTACCCGTGATATCAGTATGGTTGTACCGAAATCCGTTATGGTTGGACAGATTGAGGATGTAATAGAGAAGAAAGGCGGCGCTTATCTGGAGAGCTATGCATTGTTTGATTTGTATGAAGGAGCGCAGATTAAAGCAGGATTCAAATCTGTCGCATATTCTATTGTGTTCCGCGCTAAGGATAAGACGCTGGAAGAGGCAGACATTACCAAGGCGATGGAGAAGATTCTGAAAGCTCTTGAGGATATGGGAATCGAGCTTCGTAAGTAAGGAGAGCGTCGGGTAATCGGAGTAAGAAACGGGGAAAAGATTATGAAACGACAGGATTTTTATTTTGATTTGCCGCAGGAGTTAATTGCGCAGGACCCACTGGAGGATCGGTCCGGTTCCAGGCTCCTTGTTCTTGACAAGGAGTCGGGAGATGTCTCGCACCATACCTTCCGTGAGATTGTAGATTATCTGGAACCGGGAGATTGTCTTGTGTTAAATGATACGAAAGTGATTCCGGCGCGGCTGATCGGCTCTAAAATCGGGACAGACGCGAAGATAGAGATACTTTTGCTTAAGCGAAAGGAGAACGATATCTGGGAGACATTGGTGAAACCGGGGAAGAAAGCGAAGCCGGGGACGAAAATCAGTTTTGGAGACGGCCTTTTGGTGGGAGAAGTGGTTGATATTGTGGAGGAAGGAAACAGACTGGTAAAGTTCCATTATGAAGGAATTTTTGAAGAGATTTTAGATCAGCTTGGACAGATGCCCCTTCCCCCGTATATTACCCATCAGCTTGAAGATAAGAACCGGTATCAGACGGTCTATGCGAAACACAGCGGCTCCGCGGCAGCGCCCACGGCAGGGCTGCATTTTACACCGGAGCTTTTGGAAAAGATTGAAAAGAAGGGCATTGATATTGCGAAGGTAACGCTTCACGTAGGACTGGGAACCTTCCGCCCGGTAAAGGTGGATGATATTCTGGAGCATCATATGCATTCAGAATTTTACCGGATTGAACAGTCAGAAGCGGATAAGATTAACCGGGCAAAAGAGACGGGACACCGGGTTATCTGTGTGGGAACGACAAGCTGCCGTACCATTGAATCAGCGGCAGATGAAAATGGAAAGTTGAGAGAATGCAGCGGCTGGACGGAGATATTTATTTATCCCGGCTATCAGTTTAAGGTATTGGATTGTCTGCTTACGAATTTTCATTTGCCGGAGTCTACGCTGATTATGCTGGTATCTGCGTTGGCAGGAAGGGAGCATGTGCTGGCGGCCTATGAAGAAGCGGTGAAAGAACGGTATCGGTTCTTTAGCTTTGGGGATGCTATGTTTATAAAATAAAGATGTAGAATGGTGGTATTGCAGACTGGTATGCGATACCACTTTTAATATGCTCTTGACAAATGTACGAAATCGTACTATATTAGTTTTCGTACGAAATCGTACTTTGGAGGATGCTATGGAGTATATTGTAAATGCACAAATGAAACAATTCAATCTATTAATGTCCCAGACAGAAGAAGCTTACCATGAGGCAGCGGTTAAACTGGGACTGTCGGACAGTGTGATGTTAATTCTCTATACCCTTTGCTGTTTTGATGGTGAATGTCTGCTCAATGATATTACGGCTGGCGCAAGTAAGCAGACCATAAATTCTGCGCTGCGCAAGCTGGAAGCGGATGATATTGTATATCTGAAGGCGTTTGAAGGGAGAAAAAAGAAAGTATACCTTACGGATAAAGGACGCCGGCTTGTGAAAGATACGGTTCTTCGTGTAATTGAGATTGAGAATGAGATATTTGACGGCTGGTCGGAGGAAGAGAAGAGTACCTATGTAGAGCTGACACAGCGCTATCAAGTAGAGTTCCGGAAAAAAGTGAAGGAGTTATAATTATGCACATTCAACTTTCAGATCATTTTAATTATGCAAAGCTGTTAAAATTTACATTTCCGTCCATCGTTATGCTGGTATTTACTTCTGTTTATGGGGTGGTAGATGGTTTCTTTGTGTCTAATTTTGTTGGAAAGACACCATTTACGGCAGTCAACTTTATTATGCCGTTTTTGATGATACTTGGTTCGCTGGGGTTCATGTTCGGGACGGGCGGCGGTGCGCTCATTGCGAAGACGATGGGAGAAGGGAAAATAGAAAAAGCAAGGCAGATGTTTTCGCTGATTGTTTATACATCTGCAATATGCGGTATTGTGCTTGCCTTGCTGGGAATGTTGTTTATTCGTCCTTTCGCTACCGTGCTTGGTGCAGAAGGGCGCCTGTTGGAAGACAGCGTGACCTATGGACGCATTATTTTGCTGGCGATTCCGGCATATATTCTGCAATATGAGTTCCAATGCCTATTTGCAACAGCAGGCAAGCCGACGCTTGGCCTCTATGTAACGATTGCGGCAGGATTGACAAACATGATTTTAGACGCCCTGTTTGTTGCCGTATTTTCCTGGGGCCTGGAAGGGGCTGCGGCAGCAACTGCCATCAGTCAGTGTGTGGGAGGTATTGTACCGCTTGTTTATTTTGCGTGTCCGAACAATAGTCTTTTACGGCTTGGGAGAACAGAATTTGATAAGAAATCCCTGATAAAAACCTGTGTCAATGGTTCTTCGGAACTTATGAGTAATATTTCCATGTCGGTTGTAAGTATGCTATATAATGTGCAATTGCTGAAATACGCCGGAGAGGATGGGGTTGCCGCTTATGGGATTCTGATGTATGTCAGTTTGGTGTTTCAGGCAGTATTTATCGGGTACTCTGTCGGAACTGCGCCGATTGTTTCCTACCAATATGGCGCGGGTAATCACAGAGAATTGAAGGGGCTGTTAAAAAAGAGCTTTGTTTTAGTCGGAGTATTTGCAGTTATTATGTTTGCTGCCGCTCTGGCGCTGGCGAGACCATTATCTTTCCTGTTTGTAGGTTATGATGAGGAATTGTTGGAGCTGACGGTTCATGCTTTTTCAATCTTCTCTTTTTCCTTCCTGTTTTCAGGGTTTGCGATTTTTGGTTCTTCGTTCTTTACAGCGTTAAACGATGGTGTGACATCTGCCGCCATATCCTTTTTACGGACGCTGTTGTTTCAGATTGCAGCGGTGTTGATTTTTCCGTTATTATGGGGTGTGGACGGCATATGGATCTCTGTTGTTGCGGCAGAAGTGATGGCTGTTATTGTGACGGCGTTCTTTTTGCAGATAAAGCGGAAGAAATATCATTATTAAAAATGTACTTGTCTGTGGAAAATACCTTCGTTATAATATATGCAGGTATATGAGAAGGTCCGCCTGCTGGCGGACGGTAGGATGGAGATGATAGTATGAGACTGGAACGGTTCAAGATGGAGCGACAGGGGCTGGTTACGGAAGGGCAGGAAGTCGAAATCAGCGAAAGAAGCCCCAGCACGGGACGGTACACTTATCTGGTGGAGCCTTCGGTTGCCATGTCAGGGATTTACCGAACAGTGGAGAGGATTAAGGCGCGGAAAGGGATTATAAGAGAAATCCAGGAGACGGAAAAAGGGTTTTATCTAATCGTAGAAGTGGAAGAATAAGAAAATCAAAGAAATTATTTTATCTGTCGGTGTGTATGCATCGGCAGATTTTTTCTATATTTACAATTTTTTTAATTATTACTATAATTGTAAGCATAAGGTGAGAGAAAGGTGCGAAAAGATGAAAATTTCCATACAAAAGAAGAGTTTTCGGAACAGGCTGATTCTTGCGTTTTTATTGACGAGCGTCCTGCCGGTGCTTTTCATGATACTTTTTTCATATTATAATAGTACGAAAGTAGTGGAAAGCAGTGTGGATGAGATGACGCAGGCGAATCTGCAGCAGACGCAGGTGAATTTAAATGTATGGCTGGATTCTTATGAGGATGTGTTGTTCCAGATTTATACGAATGATGAGATTGTCCGCATGGTGGATGAGATTAATGCAGGACAGAATGTGGCGGTAAATAGGAATGCTATCCGGAGATATTTACGGGGATTGTTTTATACGAAGGATTATATTCAGTCTATGACGTTGATTACGGACAATGGAACCATCGCTTTTTATGATAATCTGACTGCTTCTACCAGTGAAAATTCCTGGCAGAATAACTGTGAATATACGCAGGATGAGTTGTATGAGCTGATTTCCGGCGATAACAGGACCCATCTGCTGTCTACACAGGAGGCTTCGTTGTTTGCGGGGGAGGTGCATTATTTGTTCCACGTGGGGCATCGGATTATTGATTACAGGGACACGACGAAGCAGGTAGGGATTATTGTTATCAGCATTGATGAAAATCTGCTTCGGGAAATTTGCCTGTCTCTGCAGGAAGACGGCCAGAATGGATATAACAGTTTTAATTTTATTGTAGATAAGAAAGGGCGGATTGTCTCTTATGTGAGGGATGAAGAGCTGGCGGAGAAGGTTGTAGATATGGAGCTTCCGGTGGAGAAAAGGAGGGAAGCTTATCGGGATTTTGTAAGCAGGACAGGCATGCTTGCCGGAGACAGTGTGTCCATTTATACCCAGTATGATGAAGGTATGGAGTGGGAGATTGTCCATGCTACCAACCAGGCAAAATCTGTGGAAATGCTGAAATCGCAGCAGAATCTGTTATTTGGCGTGAGTTTTCTGTCCGTACTTTTGCTGGTTGCCGTCATTATTGTTATGACGAGACATCTGACCGGTTCCATCAGGAAAGTGGCAGGTGTGATGGAGGAAGCGGGCAAAGGTTCTTTGGATGTGCGGGTGAACCAGATTGAGAAAATGCCGACAGAGATCCGAATCATTGGGGATTCTTTTAATCAGATGATGGGTGAGCTGCAGAAGTCTGTGAAGAAGGAAAAAGAAGCGCAGGAGCAGATGCGGAACGCTGAGATTAAGGCACTGGAAGCGCAGATTAATCCGCATTTTCTGTATAATACACTGGATACGATTAACTGGATGGCAATTGACCGGGAAGCTTATGATGTCAGTAACGCCATTGGCTCGCTGGCGTATATTCTGCGCTATGGTATTAATAACAGTAATGGGATTGTGACGGTTCAGGAAGAAGCGGAATGGCTGAAACAGTATATTTTTCTGCAGCAGACCAGGCTGAAGAATACATTTACCTGTGAAGTGCATGTGGAACCGGATTGCCGGATGGTGAAGATTCATAAATTATTGCTGCAGCCTTTTGTAGAAAATGCGATTTTACATGGATTTGAAAATGTAGGCCGTGCCCATCGGCTTCTGGTGTCTATCCGGAAGGAAGAGAAAGAACTGTGCGTGCGGATTGAAGATAATGGAAAGGGGATTCCGGAAGATGTACTGGAAAAAATTCGGGAGGGGAATCTGCCGAAGACATCGGAGAAGAACCATATCGGAATGGAGAATGCAATTATGCGGATGCGGATGTATTACGGAGAAAAAGCGAAAATACGAATAGAGAGTGAAGTAGACAAAGGGACGGTTGTAACTCTTTTGTTTCCGGTAGATGAAGGAGAAGAAGAATGAAGATAGTGATTGTGGAAGATGAGATGCGGATTAAAGAAGGACTCAGTAATCTGATAAAGAAACTGTATCCAGACTGTGAAGTGGCGGCAATGGCGGACAATGGGAAGGAAGGATTGGAATGCATCCGCAGGATTAAGCCGGATCTGGTGTTTACGGATATCCGTATGCCGGTGATGGATGGGCTGGAAATGCTGGAGAAGATGGAAGAAGAGGGAATTCAGGCGAAGACGGTGATTCTGAGCGCTTATACAGAATTTAAATATGCACAGCAGGCAATGCGGCTTGGGGTGATGGACTATCTGATTAAGCCGATCGTTGTGGGCGAATTTATGAAAATCATGAAGCGCATGGAAGAAGAAATAGAAGAACGGCAGAAAGAAGCTCCTGGAGAAATCGGGAGCCTTGCGTATCTGCTGTCTGCTTTTCTTTATGGAACGATGGAATATGACGCAGAAAAAGAGCGCTATCTGTCCAACAAATTCGGAATTACGAAAGAAAAGCCGCTTCTTGTTCTGAACTGCTATCTGGGAAAGAATTATGAAGAAAGGGTAAAAGGGGCAAGAAAGGAACTCCGGTTCCTGCTTTCGGAAAGAATGGAGCTGGAGTATGAAATACTGGAGGTGGAGAAGGAAAAGAGTCTGGTAGTTATCTTATATCAATATGAAGACGAGGCAGGGCTTGAACGACGGTTTCAGAACCGGATACTTCTGGATGAAAGGGAGAAAAGCCGGTATATTTTGAGTTACGGGCTGATACGGGCAGAGAATGCCGGAGCGCTCCGTGAAGCATACCATACATTATTGCAGTACATGGATTGGAATATTGTGCTGGGTGACAGAGTTCTGATATCCTGGCCGAAAGTACTTAAGATTCAGACTGTTTTCTGCGTCTACCCGGTAGAACTGGAGGGAGCTATGAAGGCGGCAGTCTGCGCATCCGATTATGACAGGATGGAGAAGGGGCTGGAGCAGTTTTTTGAGTATTTCAGGAGTGGAAAGGTATATGCGCCGAAGGAGGTAAAGGAATGCTTCGTGCGTTTTCTGTGGAATGTCATCAGTGTAGTCAAAGAAATACGGGGAGATGTTCTGAAAGAGATTAATCAGCAGAAGCTCCTGGAGGAAATTATGGATGCCCGGAGTATAGAAGAGCTGGAAGGGGTCAGCAGGAAACTTCTGAAGATGATGCAGAAAGAAAATGGTGAACAGGAGTTAAGCCTGTCTGTTATGCGGGCGAAGAATGTGGCGCTGGAATTCTATCATACCGGTATCACATTGGAGGAAATTGCTAAGAAATTGAATCTGACCGCAGAATACCTGGGAACCCAGTTCCGCAGGGAGACAGGGGTAAATTTCAGCATTTTTATCCGGGACTTAAGGATTGCCAAAGCAAAAGAGCTTCTGATTGGAAGCAATATGAAACAATATGAAATTGCGGAACAGGTGGGGTATTCTGATTCCAAATATTTTGGGAGAGTTTTTAAAGAAACGGTCGGTTTATCCCCGGCGGAATTTAGAAAAGCGAATAAATAATATTAGAAAGTAGATCAAAAGAACAGAAAACACAGAGAAAGGATGAAAGGTTTTATGAAAAAAACGGTAGTGTGTGCTCTGTTATGTGTGGCAATGGCAGCCGGTTTTTTAGCGGGATGCGGTAATTTTGAAACCTCAGATAATGCGGAACAGGAAACAACAGAAGCGGAAAAAACAGAAGAAGTGGAGATATGGTATTACTGGGAGACGGAGGGACATCAGGTTGCATTGAACAAGATCATTGATGAATACAATAAATCCCAGGATGAATATGAGGTGGAGTCAAAGTATGTACCATTTGCAGACTTTAAGAAGCAATTGTCTATCGGTGCTTCAGCAGATGAACTTCCGGATATGGTAATTATTGATTCACCGGATCATGCTTCTTATGCGGCGATGGGAATTTTTGCAGATCTGACAGATAAATTTGATGTCAGTGGTTATTACGAAGCTCCGGTATCTTCCTGTACACTGGATGATACGCTGTATGGCGTTCCGTTCGGATGTAACTGCCTGGGACTTTACTACAATGAAGAGATGCTGAATGAGGCAGGTGTGGAAGTGCCGGAGACGTGGGATGATCTGAAATCTGCCGCGGCGGCTCTTTCTCAAGGCGATGTGACCGGATTTGCAATCTGCAGTGTACAGAATGAAGAGGGAACCTTTGGATTTATGCCATTTGTATGGTCTACAGGAGAATCCTATGAGACGATTAACAGCGAAGGCGGAATAAGAGCGCTTACTTTATTCAAGGATCTGACAGAATCCGGAGCAATGTCCAAAGAATGCATCAACTGGACGCAGAGCGATGTTATGAACCAGTTTATTTCCGGTAATGTGGCAATGATGATTAACGGGCCATGGCAGATTCCTACCATGGAAGAAGAAGCGCCGGATCTGAACTGGAAGGTGACGTTGATTCCGAAGGATCAGGAATATTCTTCTGACATCGGTGGTGAGAATTATGCGGTTATTTCCGGCGGAAATGAAGATGGAGCAGTTGCATTCCTTGAATATGCGACTTCTGAAGAGAGCGTGAAATATCTGATGTCTGCATTCGGGTATATTGCAGCACAGGAAGATATTGCTGCAACACAGTTTACAGGTGAGGATAATGAGGCGTATAAGGTATTCACGGAGCAGCTCGCTTATGCCAAGGCAAGAGGACCTCATGAGAGTTGGCCGGATATTTCCGATGCAATCTCACTGGCATTCAACAAGTCAATAACGGGAGACGCAACACCGGAGGATGCGGCGAAAGAAGCACAGACAACGATAGATGGTGTGTTAGGTGAATAAGAGTAAATAAGTGAAGTAAATGAAGCAGAGAATTCCTGGCGGTATTCCTTTGTCACGATTATAAGACATTGGAAGATTGCCGGGAATTTTTTTATGATGTAGGGAGTTCGAGGCGAACTTGTCCCCTTTGTTTTTTATCGGCGATAAGAACGGGCAGTAAAATTACACCTTTTAAAGAAAAGTCCCCCTTTTTCTGTTGAAAACAGAAGTATAATACAAGCAAATAGTTATGTAGAAGGAGGATAATTATGCACAAAAAGTTGTGGAAAAAAGCGTTGTGTGGGTGTATGGCGGTATTGCTGGCGGTTGGCGTATTGCCATTTTCCCCATTGCTTATCGTACAGGCAGCAAATAGTTCTACAGTTAATTCCGTGGAGGCGTTATCTGTGGACCTATCAAAGCGGCAGGGAGAAGTTACGCACGGAGCTGCAGGATTTTTGTATGGAGTGAGTAATGAAGATGTTCCGACGACCAATACCATTGTACCTTTGAATGCAAAAGTGCTGGCGACAAAAGGAGCATTGGGAACAGAGCATCCATATGGCGATGCGTTGGATGTGGCGAAGACTTTTCTGGAGTCCGGCGGCGAACAGGTAATGATGTATAACAGCAATTACTATGGTGTATTTGGTGTTATGACAGATTATAAGATTTATGCAAAGGATCTGAAGGAAATTATTGCGCCTGCAGTTTCTGAATGGAAGCAGGCATGGAAAAAGGATCATGGTACTCCGGATGCGCCCAAAGATGCGATTGGCGCCAGGGTAGATATTGACAAAGCAATTATTTATGTCCCGGTCAATGAGGGGACTCCGAATTGGGGAGCCAGAGATTTTGGAGTGGCATGGGAAGCTTATTATGAGGCGATTAAGAGTGCTGATAAAGATGCAACAATTGCAGGCACGAATGATTGGTATTATAACAGAGCGTTTGGTTTTGTTCACGAAGATGACTATGAGGTAGAGAATATTCCTGAGACGGCAACAACAGAAGAACAGGCGGCGATTGTGGAGAGAATCAACGCAGCAGAAGCAGCGGCGCGTGCGAAGGATAGCGATGGAAACGAAATCGCCTATGATCTGGACAAATTTCTTCCCTATTGTATAGAAAATGGCTGTATGCCGGATATTATTACTTGACATGAGCTGGATGAGGATGCATTGGTTAAGATGGCGGACCATAAAGCTGATTTTGTATCCAAATGGAATAAATATTGGCAGGAAGCAATTGACAGCCATAAAGCTGGTAAGGTGACAAAAGTACCGGAAGTACCACAGATTGTCATTAATGAGTATGCGACCGGATATGACTGCGGTATCCCGGGACGCCTTGTGAACTGGGTAGCAAGGCTGGAGGATAACGGGTTGTATGGATGTCTTCCGTTCTGGCACCAGGCGAATGATTTGAATGACCTGGCGGCAGAGGCGAATGAAGGAAATGGAGCATGGTGGACATTTAAGTGGTATGGCGATATGTCAGGAGAGCGTCTGGCGGTAAGTTCCAGTGCGTATTATGACGAACTGTATGGCCTGGCAGCAATCGACGATGAAAAGGGAAGTGCGAAGGTACTTTTCGGCGGTCAGGATGGTTCCTCCAGTATTCAGTTGAAGAATCTTAATAAAACAGATTTGTTCAAGAACGCAGAATATGTCCATATAAAGGTGGAAGCGGCAAACTTTGTAGGCATGGAAGGTGCTGAGTATGACCCGCCGACAATTATTGACGGTAATTTTAAGGTTGATAAAGATGGAAATGTGTCTGTCAGTATGCAGAATATGAAGTTCTCTACCGCATATTGCCTGACCGTTACGGAGGCAGATGAGGCTGAGGAAAGAGATTATCTTACTTGCGCATATATGAATTATTATGAAGCTGAAAATGCGCAAACGTCAGGCAATGCGAGTGTTACCGGATTATGGTCGGATGCAGGAAAATATTACGGACCTACAAAATATCTTTCCAATGATGGCGGAGTTCTGATGAAACAGGGCGGCACTTTAACCTATACGGTGCAGGTGCCGGTAGACGGCCGGTATAAATTGACTTATGTATATGGAAACGGAACAGGAACCCAGAGAAATGACGCGGAAAACAGCATTGGAATCAACCAGGTTCAGACGATGAGTGTAGATGGCGGAACTCCGGTAGAAATGACAATGAAGAATACATTGCTGACGAATAATACCGGAAACCATGCAGAGTATGTGGATCTGGCAGCAGGCAGCCATACGATTACGGTAACATCTGCCGATACGACAGAAAACGGCGAGGTATTACAGGATGTGCTGGTTGTCTCTTATGACAGTGCATATGGCGAAGGCGGTACCGGGCTGCGGGATAGATATGAGGCAGAAGATGCAGATTTTAATACGTTAGTCAGCAACAATACTTATAAAGTGAATCGTACGTCAAGTGTGAAAAAGCAGACGAATCTGGAGGATTATTCCGGAAGCGGTTATGTGACAGGACTTTCTGACGTATCCGTGGAGGATGGAGGTGGAATCCGCTGGACAGTTGTAGTTGAGGAAAGTGGATTGTATAATATGGAGCTTCGTTATCAGTCTGAGAAATCCGGGGAAGCTGACATTTACGTGGGAAATACGGACGCATCACTTAAAAATCTTGCGAAAACGGTATCTGTAGGCCAGACAGACGGAAAATGGCAGACTGCCGTTGCCACCGTTTATCTCCAGAAAGGAATTAATATTGTGGATCTGGATGCCACAGCAGATATTGCGCTGGATTATCTGGATGTGAAGCAATTAAGTGAGGAAGATACAGAAGACCTTATCTGGACGGTTGAGGCGGAGAACTGCATTCCAAACGGAGCGGATATTGAAGTAAAGACAAGCAATGGAGCTTCGGGAAATCAGTATGTTGCCGAGCTGGCCGGGGCGCAGGATGCGAAGACAACAGTGGGTAAATATCTTGAATTTACTTATACGGCGCCTGCAGACGGTTACTATCAGATGCAGGTATTCCAGTCCAATGACGAACTTTGCGGTTCTCATAGCTATAATACGAAGATTATTGATAAGTATATGTCAGTATCTGTGATGAATAAAGATGGGAAAGAAACGAGCGACGAGCGTTATTATTTCATCAATACATATTCCAGAGATACCTTTAAGGAAAAAACAATAAGGATACATTTGTCAAAGGGTGAAAATACCCTTCGATTCTACAATGATGATGGTATCACAATCCTCTATGGCGGTTCCCAGAGTGTGGCCGGTACGAAGGTGCTGGCGAATACAACGCCGAATCTTGACAGATTTGTGATTACACCGGAGTCGCTGGAAAAGGCTGTAGAGCCGAAGACAGAGTATGCAATTGCGATTCGCACAACGGCAGGCGGATATGCAGTTTCTGCACAGAATACGGTGGAAGAGGGCGGAACATTTGATGTAACCATAGTTCCAAAGACCGGCATTGACCGTATCCTTGTAAATGGAAAGGATAGTACAGATGCGGCTGTGAAGCGTGGAGATGGAACTTATGCACTTGCAGTTAAGAATGTGAAGGCAGACGTATCGGTTGAGGTTTATTTTGAAGGTGTTAATACAGAGTCGGTAGATGATTATATTGTGAATCCGGGATTCGGAACAGGCGATACTGCAGGCTGGGAAGCTGAGAAAGCAGATGTTAATAAGGTGGTCGCAGACAGTTATGATGGCTATCACGCTGATATGACAAAAGGCAGTACGCTTCGCCAGAACATTAGTGGAATCCCGACCGGAAATTATTATCTCGGCGTATATTCTAAAGGAAGTGATGATGCGGCGGGCAAGGTAAAAGTAAGAGCTACCGTGAAATCAGGAAAAGATGTGGTAAGTATTTCTGAGAGAGAAATCAATCTTGGGGACGCGTATCTGCAGACGATTATTGATTTCTGGATTGCGGAGGGTATGGATGTTGAAATAGAGATTGATACCGGTTCGCTGACAAAGGGAACCGTATATGTAGATGATTTCAGTATACAAACAATCCCTGCAAGGGATACTTCCAAGGTTGACAGTTCTGTGCTGTACTTTGTGGATTGTGGTGATAACAATGAAACAACACTTCCGGATGGAGAGCTTTTTGGAACGAGAAACAGTACAACAGACCGGTATTATGGAATGGACGGACAGACCGGATATAAATGGGGTGTTGTGACAACAGAGGAAGATTATCCGATAGATTCGTCAGATGGAAGTGCGGGACTTTGGACAAAATGGCAGACTACGACAGACTGGAATAATCAGGATGAGAGTGACAAGAGTAAAACCTTCCGTTCGACGGCATACCAGACGAAGGATAATAATTTTGAAGGAAGCCATAAATATATCCGTTATGCGTTTGAGTTGGAACCGGGTGATTACCAGATAGAGACCGGATATTGTAACAAATGGGGAAGCTGCTGGGGCGGAGATGTAACGGTAAAAGCCAACGGAAATGAGATTGAGACTTTCAATATGGGAGAGGCAACCGGATATACGGATAAATTTATTTCCAGGACGGTTCAGGCTGAAGTTGGTGAAGCCGATGGAAATGAGCTTGCTTTAAGCTATGAGAGAGATGTAAACGGCGGAACTTTCTATATAAGCTATATTAAAATTACGAAGGTTGAAAGCACTTCCGCTGATTTAAGTAAATTGGAACAGTTGTATAAGGTTGTGGATTCGCTTTCAAATGAAGAAAGTATGTATGAAGAAAATTCATGGAAGGCTCTTCAAACAGCAAAGAGCGCAGCAAAAGTATATCTGGACAGGGAAAATGTTCCGGCTTCTGAACAGGCAGAGGTAGACAGCTGCGAGAGAACATTGGGGAATGCTTTTAACAATTTGAAAACAACTGCGTCAGCAGACAGCAATCTACTGTATTTCGTGGATTGTGGCGACAGGAACCCGGCAACGGCCTCTGAGGGCGTGGTAAAGGGAACCTTACAGGGAAGCTTGACAGATCAGGTATTTGCAAAAGGCATTGATACAGAGTATAGCTGGGGATTATATGACAAAAATGGCGACAGAGATGGATATGAGCAGGGGAATGCCGTGGCTACAAAGTGGATAAATTCCAAAGCGGATGCGCAGGATGGATGCCCGGTAACAGAAAGCCTTGTATTTGCAGAAGGGCAGGACAGCGCTATCTTAGGCGGCTCTCTGAATGAAGAAGAGATGTATATCTCTTATAAATTCCAGATGCCGGAAGCAGAAGACGGCGTAAAATATCCTGTTGAGATTGGTCTGAATAATACGTGGTCTAATGCATTCAATCCTGTTGTCTATGCAAACTATGATACGGACGGCAGAGAACAGCTTTCGGCAGACGGACTGGAAGTGGCAGGAGGAACGCCGGTAACAGTGACGGGAGAAGTGGAGGCTGTAGATGGATATATTACGATTGATCTTCGCGTGAAGCCGGAAGAGAACCGGAACCTTACTATACAGCTTACTTATATCTCCATTGCGCAGCCGAAAGAGAAAATCGTAGAATTGACAGATTTAGATGTAACAGCGCCGGGTAAGACAGAATATCAGATAGGTGAGGAATTTGACGCAGAAGGAATGGCAGTAAAGGCGGTTTATTCCGACGGAACAACGCGGGAGTTATCTGCCGATGAATATGCGGTGCGCGGATTCTATACAACAACAGCAGGATCAAGGGAAGCCACGGTATCCTATAAAGAAGGAATTAAAATCATGACAAAGTCCTTTAGTTATGATGTGAAAGATTCCCAAAAACCTGTGGATCCGGTTACAGTATCATCCATTGCCGTTACGGCACCGGAAAAGACGGAGTATACAGCAGGGGAAGAGCTTGATCTTACCGGAATAAAGATAACCGCAACATACAGTAACGGTGACAAAAAAGATATTGCAGTAAAGGATTGCGAAGTAAGCGGCTATGACAATACCAAGGTTGGCGAACAGATAGTAACGGTAGCATATGGCGGACAGACAGCGACCTTCAAGGTTACAGTGAAGGAAGCAGCGAAACCGAATGAAACAGACAAGACAGCTTTGGAAGCAGTGGTTAAGGCAGCGGTACCGGATACCGAGAAAGCTAAGTATACGGAAGAAAGCTGGATAGCTTACGAAGAAGCTTTGAATCAGGCGAAAGAAGTATTGGCGGATGCGGATGCAACGCAGAAAGAAATTGATGATGCGGCTGCAGCACTTGACAAAGCAGCAAAGGCTCTGCAAAGAAAAGAGCTTCCATACGAAGATGTGAAAGAAAGCGACTGGTTCTATAACGAAGTGGCTTACAATTACTACGAAGAGATTATGACGGGTATGGATCCTACGCATTTTGGACCATATGTTGTCCTTCCTCGTGCACAGTTTGCAACCATTCTTTACCGGATGAACGGCGAGCCGGATGTGACATATACGGCGAAATTCCCGGATGTACCGGCGGGACAGTTCTATTCAGAAGCGGTCATTTGGGCATCACAGATAGGCGTAGTTACCGGTTATACAGACTCCGGTTACTTTGGAACGAACGATCCGATTACCCGTGAGCAGATGGTAACCATGATGTACCGCTATGCAGATTACATGAAGTATGAATCCGAAGAACCGACCGATATCAGCAAATTTACGGACGCCGATAAGGTAACGGAATTTGCGGAAAAAGCCATGAAATGGGCGGTAGGTAACGGAATCATTGAAGGAAAAGAAAATGCAGACGGTTCCTACCGTCTCGACCCGCAGGGCGGCACAAGCCGTGCAGAATGCGCAATCATTATCCAGAGATTTATGGAGAAGTTTGATAAGTAAATAAGTGAAGTAAATAAAGCAGAGAATTCCTGGCAGTATTCCTTTGTCACGATCGTAAGACATTGGGAGATTGCCGGGAATTTTTTTTATGGCAATAAGAACAGGCAGTAAAATTACACCTTTTAAAGAAAGAGAGGATATAAAAGTTTTAGAAAAATTTGAGAAATAAAACATTGACTGCATTGTGAGAAGATGGTAGACTCCGGTTTAATTACCATTTGCAGAAAGGAGGTTCCGACTTCATGAATCCTAAATTAAAAGAAAAAATAAAGGAATCTCTTTCAGCAGTGCTGCCGATAACGGGAATCGTATTGCTTATCAGCGTTTTTCTGGTGCCGATGGAACTGGGAAGTGTTGTCATGTTCCTTACGGGAGCAGTTATGCTGATTGTGGGGATGGGATTTTTTCAACTTGGAGCTGAAATGGCAATGTCGCCGCTTGGAGAAGGTATTGGTGTACAAATATCCAGAACCAGAAAAACAGGGATTGTGATTTTCATCAGTTTTGTTATGGGAGTTATGATTACAATATCCGAGCCGGATCTGCAGGTGCTGGCCCGGCAGGTTCCTGCAATTCCGAATAGAGTACTGATTTTGACAGTGGCGGTCGGTGTTGGAATCTTTCTTGCCCTGGCAGTCATTCGCATTCGATACCGGATTCATTTATCGACGTTGTTGTTTATTTTTTACATAGCGCTTATTATAATTTCATTTTTTGTTCCGGAAGAATTCCTTGCTGTTGCATTTGATTCGGGCGGTGTAACGACCGGACCGATAACCGTGCCGTTCATTATGGCGTTAGGGGTGGGGCTTGCCTCGATGCGCAGTGACAAAAATTCTTTAGGCGACAGCTTTGGACTTGTTGCATTGTCCAGTGTGGGACCGATTCTTGCTGTGCTTATTCTGGGATGTTTTTATAAACCTTCAGAAGCGACATACACGGTGACTGATGTGGCAGATGTTGTGACGACAAGGGATGTTGTGCGGGAATTTATGAGAGGGATGCCGGTATATGCCGGGGAGGTAATGCGATCTCTTCTTCCTATCCTGGTGGTATTTATTGTTTTTCAGGTTTTGGCCCACCGCTATCAAAGACGGCAGATTATACGGATTATGGTAGGTTTTGTTTATACTTACGTTGGTTTGGTACTATTCCTTTGCGGCGTGAATACAGGCTTCGCTCCGGTGGGTTCATATCTTGGAAAAGAATTGGCAGGTGCGTCGTTTAAATGGCTGCTTGTGCCAATCGGCATGTTAATTGGATATTATATTGTAAAAGCGGAACCTGCGATACAAGTGCTGAACCACCAGGTCGAAAATGTTACCAATGGTGCCATTTCCGTTAAAACGATGAATCAGTGTATGGCGATTGGCGTTTCCGTCAGTGTCGGCCTGGCTATGCTCAGAGTTCTCCTGGGAATTCCCATTCAATGGATAATTATTCCGGGGTACATGATTGCTTTGGTTTTGTCGAAATTCGTGCCGGATATTTTTGTTGGAATTGCCTTTGACTCCGGCGGCGTTGCAAGCGGACCTATGACGACAACCTTTTTGCTGCCGCTTAGTATCGGCGTTTGTCAGGCAGTTGGCGGAAATATCATGACGGATGCTTTTGGTGTTGTCGCACTTGTCGCACTCACACCATTGATAGCTGTGCAGATTATGGGACTGGTTTATAAACATAAGATGGACGGACATCATAAAAATGTGGAACAAAGTGCAGGACTTTACGATAATAGCGATATGATTGTTGACTTTGAGGAGGATGAAGTAAATGAAGAATGACGCAAAAAAAATGTCTTTTCAATTGCTTATGTTAATTACGACTCCCAAACTTGCTGAAAAAGCGGTGAAAATATTTCAAAAAGGGGCTTTGCCTGTACAGTACCGTTTCAGCGCCAGGGGAACCGCATCCAATGAAATAATGGATATGTTAGGGCTTGGAGGAATTGATAAATGTGTACTGATTAGTATGGTACCAAAGCATTTATCGGATATATTGATTGATAAATTAAACACAGAGCTGCGGCTTGAGTCTGTGAACAGCGGCGTTGCCTTTACGATACCGCTTACCGGTGCAAATCATCTGATTCTGCGTATGTTGACACAAAATATAGAGAAACCTATGTATTTCATGGATAGAAAGGAAGAGAATGAAATGGCAGAAACAAAGTACGTTCTGATTGCGGCGATTGTAAACAGGGGCTTTGACGGTGATGTAATGGAAGCAGCCAGAGCAGTGGGAGCAAAAGGCGGAACCGTGGTGCAGAGCCGCCGCATTGAAAATGAGGAAGTAGTTGATTTTTGGGGGCTTAGCGTGCAGAAGGAGAAAGAAATCGTAATGATACTTTCAGAGACGGAAAATAAGATGAAGCTTATGCAGAGTATCGGTGAAAAGTGCGGGATGCATAGCGATGCTAAAGGGATTGTAATGTCATTACCCATTGATTCGGTGGTTGGCTTTTGATTTTCCCGCGGAGTATAAGTTTTATGATTCTTTCATAAAGACAGAGAGATCTCACAGTGTATTGTGGGATCTTTTTGTAAAATGTAAAAAAATAAAGGAAAAGAGGAGATAATATCATGGTAATTCTGAAACTTCTATGTTAGAATATACTGGTACTAAAGCGCGAGTAAGCGGAAAGTGAATACTATATTTTAAGGAGGTTAAAAAATGCTTTCTAAGAAAACAACTGTTCAATTTCGGGGAACCGAAGAACAAGAAAAAGCACTGCTTGGCGTGATTCACGAGCTGAAGGATGAGAAAGGCGCCCTTATGCCAATCCTGCAGAAGGCTCAGGACATCTACGGTTATCTCCCGATTGAAGTGCAGAAAATTATTTCTGATGAGACGGGAATACCATTGGAGAAGATATATGGAGTTGTTACATTCTATTCTCAGTTCAATCTGAATCCAAAGGGCAAATACAAAATATCTGTCTGTCTTGGTACGGCATGTTACGTAAAAGGTTCCGGAGATATTTATAATAAGCTGATGGAGAAGCTTGGCATCGTTGGCGGAGAATGTACCCCTGATGGCAAGTTTTCCCTGGACGCCTGCCGCTGTATCGGAGCGTGCGGCCTGGCGCCGGTTATGACAATTAATGATGAAGTCTATGGACGGTTGAAGGTAGAGGATATTGATGATATCCTGGCAAAATACGAATAATATTTGAATGGAGGGACAGTATGAAATCTCTGGAAGAATTACGTGTAATTAGAGAGAAAATGCAGGGAGAAGTGGCGTTCCGTTCTGAACACGAGGAATTGATAAAGGGCCTAAAGAAGGCAGAAGAGCTTCAGTTTGATACAAAGTATCGTTATCATGTTCTGGTGTGCGGAGGTACCGGATGTACTTCTTCGGGAAGTCAGAGAATCCGTGAGAAGTTGGCGGAAGAGCTTGCAAAACAGGGAATTGAAAATGATGTAAATGTGATAAAGACAGGGTGCTTTGGTCTGTGTGCCTTGGGACCGATTATGATTGTGTATCCGGAAGGAGCATTCTATTCCATGGTGAAAGAGGAAGATATTCCGGAAATCGTGGAAGAACACCTGGTAAATGGAAAGGTAGTTACCCGTCTTCTGTATGATGAGACGGTAAGAGGCAATGAGGTGCTTCCGCTGCAAGAGACGAAGTTTTATAAGAAGCAGCACAGAGTTGCACTGCGCAACTGCGGCGTCATCAGCCCGGAGAATATTGAGGAATACATAGGAACCCGTGGTTATGAGGCGTTGGGCAAGGTGCTGACGGAGATGAAGCCGGAGGAGGTTATCCAGACCATTCTGGACAGCGGGCTGCGCGGCCGTGGCGGTGCGGGATTCCCCACCGGATTGAAGTGGAAATTTGCGGCTGCCAATGCAGCAGATCAGAAGTATGTCTGTTGTAACGCCGATGAAGGCGATCCAGGAGCATTTATGGATCGTTCCGTATTGGAAGGCGATCCTCACGTAGTATTGGAAGCAATGGCGATTGCCGGGTATGCAATTGGAGCTTCTCAGGGATATATCTATGTGCGTGCTGAGTATCCGATTGCGGTAGAGCGTCTGAATATTGCAATTGGACAGGCAAGAGAGTACGGTCTTTTGGGTAAAGATATTTTCGGAACTGGATTTGATTTTGATATTGAACTCAGATTAGGAGCAGGAGCTTTCGTATGCGGTGAGGAGACAGCCCTTATGACTTCTATTGAAGGAAACAGAGGCGAGCCGCGTCCGCGTCCGCCGTTCCCGGCGTTAAAGGGTCTGTTCCAGAAGCCGACAATTTTAAATAATGTAGAGACTTATGCAAATATTCCGCAGATTATCCTGAACGGGGCCGAGTGGTTCGCGTCCATGGGAACGGAAAAGTCCAAAGGAACGAAAGTATTTGCTCTCGGTGGTAAGGTAAATAACACGGGACTGGTAGAAATCCCTATGGGAACAACGCTCCGGGAAATCGTAGAAGAAATCGGCGGCGGTATTCCAAATGGAAAGAAATTCAAGGCTGCACAGACAGGCGGACCTTCCGGCGGATGTATCCCTGCAGAGCACTTTGACGTGCCGATTGACTATGATAACCTGATTGCAATTGGTTCCATGATGGGCTCCGGCGGTTTGATCGTTATGGATGAAGATACCTGTATGGTAGATATTGCCAAGTTCTTCCTGGAATTTACGGTAGATGAATCCTGTGGTAAATGTACGCCATGCCGTGTGGGAACCAGGCGTATGCTGGAAATCCTGGATAAGATTACCAAAGGACAGGGAACGATGGAAGATTTAGACCGGCTGGAAGAGCTGGCGGATCATTTGAAATCCAACTCTCTGTGCGCATTGGGACAGACGGCGCCAAACCCGGTTCTTTCAACGCTTCGCTATTTTAAGGATGAATATATTGCCCATATTGTTGACAAGAAATGTCCGGCAGGCGTCTGTAAAGACCTGCTTCAGTATAAGATTGATGCTGATAAATGTAAGGGCTGTACGCTCTGTGCAAGAACTTGCCCGAATGACGCGATCATCGGCAAGGTAAAAGAGCCGCATATGATTAATCAGGATAAATGTGTGAAATGTGGCGCCTGTATGGAAAAATGTCGTTTCGGCGCTATTTACAAAGAGTAATGGAGGATGGAGAATATGGAAAATATTAATCTTAAAATTAACGGACTTAATGTATCCGCCCCTGCAGGTTCTACTATCCTTGAAGCGGCACATCTGGCGGGAATCCGGATTCCGACCTTATGTTATTTGAAAGAAATCAATGAGATCGGCGCCTGCCGTATGTGCGTGGTAGAAGTAAAGGGTGCGAGAAACCTGGTGGCAGCCTGCGTGCATCCTGTAAATGAAGGAATGGAGGTTTACACCAACACGCCGAAGCTGATTCAGTCCAGAAAGCGGACGCTGCAGCTCCTTTTGTCCAACCATGATAAGAAATGTCTTTCCTGTGTAAGAAGCGGGAATTGTGAATTGCAGCAGCTCTGCCGGGAATATGGTGTGGATGACGAGAATTATTATGAAGGCGAGAGTAACCACTATGAGCTGGATGACTCTGCTGTCCATATGGTGCGTGATAATAATAAATGTATCCTGTGCCGCCGCTGTGTGGCAGCCTGTGAGAAGACTCAGGGGATTGGCGTGATTGGACCGAATAACCGTGGTTTTGATACATTTATCGGATCTGCTTTTGATATGGGGCTTGGAGAGACCAGTTGTGTATCCTGTGGACAGTGTATTGCAGTCTGTCCTACCGGTGCGTTATATGAGAAGGACTGTACGGATCAGATTATCGAAGCCATTGCAGACCCGGAAAAATATGTGGTTGTGCAGACGGCTCCATCTGTGAGAGCCGGCCTGGGTGAAGAATTTGGTTATCCTATGGGAACGGATGTGGAAGGGCAGATGGCAGCAGCCCTCAGAAGAATTGGATTTGACAAAGTGTTTGATACAGATTGGGCGGCAGACCTTACGATTATGGAAGAAGCGACAGAGCTTCTGGATCGCATTAAGAACGGCGGCGTCCTTCCTATGATTACCTCCTGTTCACCGGGATGGATTAAGTATTGTGAGCATTATTTCCCAGATATGACAGAGAACCTGTCAAGCTGCAAGTCTCCGCAGCAGATGTTCGGCGCAATGCTTAAGACTTATTTTGCGGAGAAAGAAGGAATTGATCCGAAGAAGATTGTGTCTGTCAGCGTTATGCCCTGCACGGCGAAGAAATTTGAAATCGGAAGAGACGATCAGAGCGCGGCGGGTGTACCGGACGTGGACATTGCCATTACAACCAGAGAGCTGGCAAGGCTGATTAAGCGCTGCGGCATCGACTTTACGGCTCTGCCGGACGAAGGATTTGATGATCCGATGGGAGAATCTACTGGAGCGGGCGTAATTTTCGGCGCTACCGGAGGCGTTATGGAGGCGGCTCTGCGTACGGCGGTAGAAGTACTGACAGGAGAAGAACTTACCAGTCTGGAATTTACAGATGTCCGCGGAACGGAAGGTGTGAAAGAAGCGTCATACAATGTGGCGGGCATGGAAGTGAAGGTTGCGGTGGCTTCCGGTCTTAACAATGCGAGAAACCTGCTGAACAAAGTGAAGTCCGGTGAGGCTAATTATCACTTTATTGAGATTATGGGATGCCCGGGAGGCTGTGTAAACGGCGGCGGACAGCCGCAGGTATCCGGCGATGTGCGTAACTTCAAGGATGTGCAGGGAATCCGTGCGGGTGTGCTGTACCGGAATGACGCGGCAAAAGCGATTCGTAAGTCCCATGAGAATCCGGCAATTAAGAAACTCTATGAGGAGTATCTGGGCGAACCGGGAAGCCATAAGGCACATGAGACGCTGCATACGACCTATGTGAAGAGAACCGTAAATTAAAGAAGAATGTATTTTGTGAGATTTGGCACTATCCGGTAGTGCCAAATCTCTTTTTCTATTGCTTGAAAGTCTTGTGCTTTTTTCCTTATAATAATCATAGAAAGAAGAGATTGATTGGCCAATCATACCTCAGAATAAAAAAGAGAAAGTGAAGAGGTGTGAAATCAATGAAAGAGAAAGTTCAAGTATTCGGAAGATTCTTAAGTGGTATGGTAATGCCTAATATCGGCGCTTTTATCGCATGGGGGATTATCGCGGCATTGTTTATCGATACTGGATGGCTTCCGAATGAAAAATTTGCGCAGTTGGTAGGGCCTATGTCATCCATGCTGCTTCCACTGCTGATTGCCTATACGGGCGGTGAGGCGGTAGCCGGAAAACGAGGCGGTGTAATTGGTACGATTGCGGCTATGGGTGTGATTGTAGGATCTGACGTGCCGATGTTTATCGGAGCCATGATTGTAGGACCGCTGTCTGCATGGATCATCAAGAAGTTTGATAAAATGCTGAAGAATCATATCAAGCCAGGTTTTGAGATGCTGGTTAATAATTTTTCATTAGGAATTATCGGTGCGATTCTGGCACTTTTGGCAATGGTAGGGATTACGCCGCTGGTGAATCTCCTGAATAGTATTATGAGCGCCGGAGTAGGATTCTTCGTAGATCATGGATTGCTTCCGCTGACCAGTATTTTTATCGAACCGGCTAAAGTGCTGTTCTTAAATAATGCGTTGAACCATGGTATTTTTTCACCAATGGGGATACAGCAGGTAGAGGAAGCTGGGAAATCTATTTTCTTCCTGCTGGAATCGAATCCGGGACCGGGACTTGGAGTTCTTCTTGCTTATTGTATCGCAGGTAAAGGCAGTGCGAAAAGTTCGGCGCCGGGAGCAGTGATTATCCATTTCTTTGGAGGAATCCATGAAATCTACTTCCCGTATATACTGATGAATCCATTTTTATTGCTGGCAGTTATTGCAGGAGGCGCAAGTGGGGTATTCTGCTTTAGTTTGTTTGATGTGGGGCTTACATCTACTGCTTCGCCGGGAAGTATTATCGCATTGACTATGATGGCAGAGCGCCATTGCTATCTGGGATTATTTATCGGAGTTGCAGTATCGGCGGCGGTTGCTTTCCTGATTGCGGTGCCGATTCTGAAATTCATGGGTAAGGATACGTCTCTTGAAGAGGCACAGCAGAAGAAAGATGCCATGAAACGGCAGGCAAAGGGAATAGAAGGAACGGCGGGTAAGATCCATAAGATCGCATTTGCCTGTGACGCAGGCATGGGTTCCAGTGCAATGGGAGCAACCGTTCTGAAGAAAAAGATTGCAGCGGCAGGAATAGAAGGGATAGAAGTTATCCATACTCCGGTTTCATCTATTCCGGCGGATGTGCAGATTGTAGTGACCCATGAAGAACTGGGAGAGCGTGCGGCACACAGTAATCCGAACGCAGAACTGATTCTGATTACGAATTTCCTTGCAGCTCCTCAATACGAAGAATTAGTGGAGAATTTAAAGAAAAGATGATATAATTTTCTCAAAACAGTGTGAGGAAATTATATGGAAAAGTTAAATAAACTAGGGAAGTTTTATACCCGGATTATTATGAAACATATTGGCATATTTATTTTCATAGGGATTCTGTTTGTGGTCTTTCATGACCAGGGATGGTTTCCCAATGAGAATATGTATGCCATTTCGCAGTTGGTCTATGAAGTTGTGCTTCCTGCTTTACTTGCATTTGAGGGAGGACGGAAAGTAGGGGAGACAGGAGGCGGCATATTGGCTGTTCTCGCCACAGCGGGGCTTTTGACGGCAGAAAGTTCTGTCGGAATTCTGGGAGCGATGGTTCTTGGACCGGCAGCGGGATTTTTGTGGAGGAAAGAAGAACCCCTGATTGAGAAGTATGCCGGAGCAGGATTTCAGATGTTGGGAAAGAATCTGGCGATGGGGATTACCGGAAGCGTTCTGGCTGTGTTTTCTTATTATCTGGTAAGTCCGGTGCTGGCGATGGCGACAGGGTTGGCAGGCAGGATGATGAATCTGTTGATTACGTATCGTGCAATCGGGCTTCTTAGTGTTATTATTGAGCCGCTTAAGGTCTTTTTTATGAATAATGTGGTGAATCTTGCCATTTTGGTTCCACTGGGGATGGAGCAGCTGCAGGAGACCGGGAGTTCTGTGTTATTTTTACTGGAAACGAATCCGGGACCGGGGCTTGGAATGCTTGCGGCGCTTTTTGTCGTGAAGAAGGAGCGTAGGAATGAATATCTTTCGGCAATTGCTGCAGAGCTGGCAGGAGGAATCCATGAGGTTTATTTTCCTTTTGTCTGGTCGGATCTGAGACTTTTGGCGCCTTTAATTTTGGGAGGTATGGCAGGGAATTTTACCTTTGTCTTATTAGATGCCGGTTTAAAGGGAATGGTGTCGCCGGGCAGCATTTTCATTATCCTGCTTATGGCAGGGAGGGGGATGGTGATTCCTGTACTGGCCGGGATTTTCGTGTCCGTAGCAGTGTCTTTTGGAGGAAGCCTTTTGATTCTTCGATTGAAAGAACGGAAAAAGACCGAACAGGAAGATAGAGAAGAGAAAGGAAAAAAGGAAGAAAAAGAGATGGAAGGAAAAGAGGAAAAAAGAATCGGGCACATCGGATTTGTGTGTGACGGCGGTGTGGGGTCCAGTGCGATGGGCGCGGCGATTTTCCGTAGAATGCTTGCAGCAAGAGGAATGGAAGATGTCTGTGTGAAAGCATATGCTTCGGATCTGATTCCGGAGGAGATAGATTTAATTGTCTGTCAGAGGGATTATTTTGTAATGCTGCCGAAGAAATTCCAGGAGAGGGAAGTCTATACCGTTGAGAACCTGGTTAGTGCAGGTGGATATGAGGAACTGATAGAACAACTTCAGAGAAGGAATGAGGGAAGATGATGAAATTTACACCGCGTATGAAACAGATTTTTCAAGTGCTGCTTCAGGAGAAAACGGCAATTTCTGTGAAAAGCCTGGCAGAAAAGGTAGGAGTCAGCAAGCGTACGGTACAGCGGGAGCTGGAATATGTGAGCGGCTCTTTAAAGGATTATGACATCCAATTTCATTCCAGAACCGGAGTGGGAGTCTGGCTGACCGGAAGTGAAGAAGAAAGAGAACGGCTGTTTGCGGATATCGGACAGGGAGAAGACTACGATGCGGGAAACCGGGAAGAGAGACGCAAGCGTCTGATTCTGGAAATATTAAAAGAAAAAGGTCTAAAGAAACTTTTTTATTACAGCAGTCAGTTTGGTGTCAGTGAAGCGACGGTGAGTACGGACCTGGAAGCTATTGAGGAATGGCTGAATAAATATGGCCTTTTTGTCAGACGCAAGCCCGGCAGCGGCACGGTGATTGAGGGAAGTGAGGAAAATTACCGGAAAGCAATTCGTGCGTTCATTAATGAAAATATGGACACGCAGGTGGTGAGAGAGGCTTATGAAGAACCGGAAAATGGCGCCGGGTATGAGGTGCTGAAACGAGGGAATATAGGCAAGATACTGAATGATGATATTATGCGTCGGGTAATGGACTGCATTACCGGGATGGGGAATACGAGGGTATTGACATTGACGGAGAACTCTTATGTAGGTCTTATTATCCACACGTCTATTGCTATTAACAGAATCCTGAAGGGGGAAGTGATTGAGCCGGATGGCGGATGGCAGGAGAAGATAGAGGAGGATGAAGATTATCATTTGGCCTGTGCTATCGTAAGAGAATTGGAAGAAGAATTTGAAATTCAGATTCCGAAGGTAGAGATTTCCTATATCTGTCTGCACATCAAGGGAGCAAAACATGAGAAAATCCAATGGGACGGCAAGACGGTGCTGAAGGCAGAGAGTCAGGAGATGCAGCGCCTCGTGAATGCAATGATTGATGCATTCGATAAGGACAGCGCTTACTTGCTGCGGCAGGACGATGAATTTATCCAGGGGCTTTTAGCCCATCTGCAGCCTACGCTGATCCGCTTGATTCACAGGATGCAGATACAGAATCCGGTGCTTTCCGACATAAAGAAGAATTATGCGGATATTTATGAGAAGTGCGGACATGTCGCCGGGGTTCTGGAAGCCTATACAGGGAAGAAAGTTCCCGAGGAAGAGACGGGATTCCTTACGGTGCATTTTGGTGCAGCACTTGTCCGCCTGGAAAACCGGAATGAAGAAATCAGAAAGGTTCATGTGGGTGTCGTCTGCTCCAGCGGCATCGGAATCTCCCGGCTGATGGCGTCCAAGCTTCAGAAGGTATTTCGGGACCGGGTGCAGCTTACCGCTTATGGGAAGAATGATGTGACTCCCTATGTTATGGGGAAGACGGACTTCTTTGTTTCCAGTATTCCGTTGGAACAGATGGAAACACCGGTGGTATTCGTCAATCCCTTGCTGAATGATTCGGATATGGAGGAAATCCGCAGAAAGGTATATCAATATGAGCGTACGCCGGAAAAGAATAAAGAAGCAGATGAATTTTCGGTGCAGCTAGAGGAGATTAATCTGGTCGCGGCACAGATTAACCAAGTAATTAAGTATATGGAATTTTTTAAAGTAGATAACCGGATTACCTTTGAAGAACTTTTGATTGCCATTGGAGAGAAGCTGTCTCCCTATTCGGACCGCCAGGAAATGATAAGGGAAGATATTATGCGCAGGGAGCAGATTGCCAGCCAGGTTTTTGCAGAGTTCGGCTTCGCCCTTCTGCATACACGTACAAAGGGCGTAATCCGTCCAAGCTTCAGCGTGTGCATGACGAAGAATCTGGAAGCGTTCCAGGATCCGTATCTGAAAGGCATTAAGGTTGTGTTCGTTATGCTGGTTCCGGAGGATGAGAATCTGAAGGTGAATAATGATATATTAGGGTATATCAGCAGCCTTCTGATAGAAGAGTATGAATTTATGGATGTGGTATCCGGAGGGAGGAAAGAGGAGATTAAAGACTGCCTTTCACGATATCTGAAGAAATATTTCAATAAATATTTGTCCGGGCTGTCAGGATAATATCCGGTTGTCCGGCTGAAAAATGAAGAAAAAGGTGCGTAGTTTTGGCGCTATCTGATGATGCCAAATCCCATCTTCTTTGAATTGAAAACCTTGGTTTTCTGGCTTTATAATAAAGTCAGAAAGAAGATAAGTAATCAAAACTTATAAAAAACCCGGGACAAAAAATCAATTTAAGGAGGATGGGATTATGTTTTTTAAGAACAAAAAGAAAGAAGAAAAAAAAGAATTATTATACCGTGAAAATATCCGTGTAAATTGTAAATCAGCATCCAAAGAGGAGGTTATTCGTCAGGTAGGTGAGATGCTGGTAAAGTCCGGATATGTGGATGAACCTTATGTAGATGCAATGGTGGAAAGAGAAAAATCCTTTTCTACCTTTATGGGAAATGGTCTTGCGCTTCCTCATGGCGTAGAAGCTGCCAAGAAGGACATCAAGGCTTCCGGGATTGCAGTTATGACATTTCCGGAAGGGGTTGACTGGGAAGGAAGTACGGTCAATGTAGTGATCGGAATCGCAGGCGTCGGTGAAGAACATCTGGAAATCCTCTCTATCATTGCTGAGAAAATGTTGGATGACACAGTGGCGGAACGCCTTGCAAAGGGTGATGTGGATGAGGTATACGCTATATTAACCGGAAAGCAATTTGGTGATATGTCAAGAGGAAAATGAAAAAGATTTTTTTGGAAAAGGGTAACCTTAATAGACCTACGGTCTAAAAGAAACGTAAGTT
>NZ_JAOQJU010000011.1:0-98889 GCF_025567385.1 Dorea acetigenes | reverse complement strand
CAACCTGCTGAGCTTTGCTCAGTTTGAAGCGGAATGGCGCTCCGTTCCTCTGGAACGGATGCGCAGTTCTTGCGGAATATGCACTCTACGAAAGAGAGGGATTACTATCTGGTACATTTTTCATTGTCCCAATATAAAAGAACAGGATATTTTACGAATCTGTGAGCAACATTCTGATAAGCAAGTACTTCAGGATGCTTTTGTGCTGACTTATGAAAGAATGCGGAAATATGAGGGCGCATGGCATCTGGAAAGATGGAATCTGTTCCCGGAGTGCGTGATTTTTGAGTGCAAAGGGGAGGAAGAACTTAGGCAGATATTACAGGGGCTGGAAAAGGAACTGTTTTTGAATGGAGATAGGATAGAAACCAGAGTTATTGCCATCGAGAAGGCAGAAGAAGAGATGTTAAAAGAGATGTCTGGTGCCGGAAGGAATCTATCCATGTCAAAAGGCGTGATTCGCAAGGGGAAGCTTCAGGTGCTGGAAGGTCCTCTTCAGGGCAGGGAGAAGTTGATCCGTAAGGTGGATCGGCATAAAAGAATTGCTTTTTTGACAGTAGAAGGCGTCGGGGATGAGATGTGCCTGCAAGCAGGGCTGGAAATCACGGAGAAGACGGCTTGAAAGGATTATGGTTGTTACTGGTGTGTGAAAAATGTAGCGGGATAAAAAGGTTTGTTGGAGAATCAGGATGTCAGAGGGTAAGAAGAGGATTAAAAAAATTATAGGTATTGCCGGGGCTGTTTTGGGGACGGTATTCGTTTGTTTAAAAATTGTGGCTCAAAGAAAGAGAGATGACTCTATTTACGGTAGTGAGCCGGAACAGAAGAATCCTATGGCTGGGAAAAAGGTTACATTTGTAGAAGATGAGAATGATAAAGAAAATGCGGATGGTGTAAGAGGGCATCTTGTGGAAATTGGAGTAAATGATGCGAAGACAAAACTATACGACAGATATCTGAAAAGAGTAATGGATATAGTATTGTCTTTCGGGGGATTAATTGTTTTAGCTCCCGTTTATGCAGGTATTTCTCTGGCAATTGTAATTGACGATCCGGGATTGGTGTTGTTTTCGCAGAAACGAGTGGGAAAAAATAAGGAGTATTTTAAGCTGCATAAATTCAGAACCATGCGTATGTCCACACCTCCGGATGTGCCGACACATATGCTGGCAAATCCAGAACAGTACATTACCAGAGTTGGAAAATTCCTTCGCAAATATAGTTTGGATGAACTTCCGCAGATTTGGGATATTTTTATTGGGAACATGTCTGTGATAGGACCGCGGTCTGCTCTTTGGAATCAGGATGTGTTGGTAGCGGAAAGAGATAAGTATGGTGCAAATGATGTAAAACCAGGGTTGACCGGCTGGGCGCAGATTAATGGACGGGATGAGCTTGAGATTCCTATAAAAGCAAAGCTTGATGGAGAATATGTGGAAAAAGAAAGTCTTCTTTTTGATGCAAAATGCTTTTTCGGAACAATTTTCAGTGTTCTGCGGCACGATGGTGTTGTGGAAGGCGGAACAGGGGAGATGAAAAAAACTATAGACGCAGCAAGTAATGACAATATAGGAAAAATTGGTTTTGAAGAACCGGTAAAAGTGGATTTTTTTGCACATAAAAAAGTGCTAATTACGGGAGCAGGGTCATATATCGGAGAATCATTTCGGAAATATGCTGCCGGGCACTATGGAGAGAATTTTGAGATTGATGTTATTGACATGATTGATGGTACGTGGAGAAATCATGATTTTAGCTCTTATGATTCTGTGTATCATGTTGCCGGTATTGCACATGCTGATGTGGGAAATGTTTCGGAAAAAACGAAGAAAAAGTATTATGAGGTAAATACGGATTTGGCGATTGAAACTGCGCAAAAAGCAAAAAATGCCGGTGTAAAACAATTTGTATTTATGTCTTCTATGATTATATATGGTGAGTCAGCAGGATATGGGAAGAAACGAAAGATAGACAGAAATACACATCCTGCTCCGGCAAATTTCTATGGTGACTCAAAATGGCAGGCAGATAAAGGCGTCCGTGCATTGGCTGATGAGCAATTTCATGTGGCTGTACTTCGTCCTCCTATGATTTATGGGAATGGAAGTAAGGGCAATTATCAAACATTGTCTAAGCTGGCAAGAAAATTACCAGTATTTCCGAATGTGGACAATGAACGGTCAATGTTACATATTGATAATTTGTGTGAGTTCCTTTGCCAGCTTATGTTGTTAGGAGAAGGTGGGGTGTTTATACCGCAAAACGGCGAGTACACGAATACTGCCGATATGGTGCGGGAGATTGCGAAGGCTTCCGGTAAGAAAAATATACAAACCCGACTTCTTAATCCGATGGTATGGCTGGGGTCTAAGATTCCCGGGAAAATTGGCGGTTTGGTAAATAAAGCTTTTGGAAGTATGACGTATGCACAGGAACTTTCCGAGTATCCGGGAGTAGATTATAGAGTGGTAGATTTTCGGGAATCTATCAGGAGGACAGAAGGGAAAACGAAGGATTCTGTCGAAAAGAGTAGTAAAAAGAAAAAACATATTTTGGTGGTTTCGCAATATTTTTATCCGGAAACTTTTCGCATAAATGATATATGTCAGGAATGGATAAAGCGTGGATATAAGGTTACAGTAATTACCGGAATTCCTAATTATCCAATGGGAAAATTCTTTGATGGATATGGATATACGAAGAAACGAAGAGAGACATGGAATGGCATTGAGGTTATTCGTATTCCGATTATTGCCAGAGGGAAAAATTCGATTGGAATGGTGACGAACTACCTTTCTTTTGTGATATCAGGTTTTGTAAAAAATCTTTTTGTAGACATTAAGGCAGATTTCGTATTTACATTTGAGGTATCTCCGATGACACAAGCTTTGCTTGGGTGCTGGTATGCTAAAAAACATCACGTTCCGCATTATTTGTATGTGCAGGATCTGTGGCCGGAAAATGTAGAAGTCGTTACAGGTATCACGACTTCGTTTGTAATTAAGCCAATTGATAAGATGGTTAATTACATATATAAAAATACGGATGAGATTTTCGTGACATCACCAAGTTTTGTAGAGGCAATTTGCAATCGAAAGGTGAAAGTTGATAAGAATAAGGTGCATTATTGGCCGCAGTATGCAGAAGAATTTTATGTTCCGATAAAAAACCCCAGTGTTCATGAAATTCCAACAGATGACAGTTTTAAGATTATTTTTACCGGGAATATTGGTACAGCACAAGGCTTGCAGATTCTGCCTGAAGCAGCAGAGTTTTTAAGAGATGAAAACTTAAAGTTTGTTATGGTTGGAGATGGCCGGTATCTGGATGAATTTAATCGAGAGATTGCCCGACGTAATGTTACGGATAAATTTCTTATGATTCCGAGACAATCAGCAGAGAGAATTCCTGAGTTCCTGGCCATGTGCGATGCTGCATTTCTGTCTTTTCAGGATAATGCGCTCTGGCGAAAGACGATTCCGGCAAAACTTCAAAGTTATATGGCTTGTGGAATGCCGGTTATCGCATCCGCAAGTGGAGAAACGAAACGAATCATTGAGAAAGCGCAGTGTGGTATTTGCTGTAAGATCGGTGATGCAGAGAAGCTGGCAGAAGGAATTCGAACAATAAAAAATGCCGACCTGGATGGTATGGGAACGAATAGTAGAACATATTTTGAGAAGCATTTTGATAAACAAAAGTTGATGGATGAAATGGATTTGTATTTTAAAGAATAAAAGTGCGAGAGGAAATTAACAGTGGCAGATATAACAGTGATTATTTTAACAAAAAATGAAGAAAAGAATATTGAAAAATGTATTATATCTGCAAAGAAAATAGCAGCGAGAATTCTTGTTGTGGATTCCGGTAGTACAGATAAAACGATAGAAATTGCGAAAAGCTGCGGTGCGGAGGTGTTTTATCATGAATGGAAAGGGCATGCGGCGCAGTTCAACTGGGCATTGGATTGTTGTGGAATTATGACTCCTTGGGTATTTCGATTAGATGCAGATGAGAGGATTTCGGAAGCATTAGCGGATGAGATTAAAGATAAGTTGAGTAAAAATATCTCCGATACAGTTGATGGTTATCAGATGCGTTGGCGAGTTTATTTTATGGGGAAATGGATTAAGCATGGAGGTACACATAAACCATATTTTTTGAGATTGTTCCGATATGGAAAAGGCCGTGTAGAAAACAAATTAATGGATGAACATATTATTGTAGATGGAAATGTAGAAAAATTAACAGGAGATTTGATCCATTATGATTATAAAGGATTAGATACATGGATTAGTAAACATATATGGTATAGTAATTTAGAATTACAAATGTATCAGACTCAAAACAATATGACAGGTGGAAATACAAGCCAAAAGAAAAAACGGGGATTGTATTATCGAATGCCGATTTTTTTACGGGTAAGATTATATTATTGGTATCGATATTATGTGCAGTTTGGATTTCTCGATGGGAAGGCAGGGAGAATATATATATATTTACAAGCTTATTGGTATAGGTTTGTTGTGGATGCCAAAATATGTGAGGCACAGTATTATGGGGAGAAAAAATGAGAAAGATTTTGATTTTGATGGGCAGATATCTGCCGGGACATAAAGATGGAGGACCGCTTCGAACTATCATCAATGTGACAGAGGCACTTGGAGATGAATATGAATTTTATATTGGCTGTCTTGATCGAGATCATGGTGATAAAGAACCGTATTCCAATATTAGAAGGAATGAATGGAATCAAGTTGGAAAGGCCAAAGTATGGTATGTTTCACCGGGCGAGTTTACGAATAAACTGATTTTGGAATTAGTGGAGGGGAAAGAGTTATTATATCTATGTAGTTTTTATGATGATTATGGGTATAAAGCCTTGTTATTGAAGAAAAGAGGAAAGATAAAATGTCCGGTTGCGTTGGCTTCAATGGGAGTTTTTTCAGAAGGAGCTCTTGTGCAAAAAGCGTTGAAGAAAAAAATATTTATACAGACATTGAAGTTATTGGGAGCGTTTAAGAATATCGTATGGTCTGTTACATCTGAGATGGAAAAAAAGGATGTTCAGAAAAATATTGGTAAAAATGTTGAGTGTGTTATCGCAGAAGATTTACCAAGAAGTATTGTTCCGGGTAGAAGTGATACGGACAAGGAAAAAAAGATATTAAATGTGACTTTTTTGTCACGTATTTCTCCTAAGAAAAATTTGATAGGTGCAATACGTTGTTTAAATAAGTGTAGAAGTTGTATTGCTTTTACTATCTATGGACCTTTAGAAGATGAGGAATACTGGAGAAAGTGCCAAAAGTTATTAAATCAGTTACCTGCCAATGTTAGTTGGGAATACAAAGGAGATGTTCCATCTGAATGTGTACAAGAGATACTAGCGGTTCAAGAGGTGTTTTTGTTCCCGACTTTAGGAGAAAATTATGGGCATGTGATTTTTGAAGCTTTATCGGTTGGATGTATCCCTGTTATTAGTAATCAAACTCCTTGGGAAATTATTGCTGAAAAGAATGCAGGATATGTGTTATCGTTGACCGATGATATGAGAAGATTTTCTGAAGTGATTGATATAATCGCGAATATGCCTTTCGAAGAAAGAACGAAGATGGCAGACAGAGCAATCAATATAGCTAAAGAAAAAGTTGATTCAAGCAGAAGAGAAACTGGATATAGAATAATTTTTGGATGAGGATTTTAGTATATGAAAGTCTTGTGGCTGGCAAACATACCATCGCCGTATAGAGTGAAGTTCTTTAATGAATTGGGAAAGCATTGTGAATTGACGGTGCTATTTGAAAGAAAAGCATCTTTAGAAAGAAATGATAGTTGGAAAAATTATGAACTGAAAGAGTTCCGGGCGGTTTTTCTTAGAGGAAAAAGGATAGGTGTTGCGGAAGCTTTTTGCCCATCAATAATTAGTTATTTGAAAAGGGATTATGACCATATTGTAGTTACAACTTTTTCTGATTTAACGGGAATTCTGGCTATTTTATATATGAAGTTTTATAAGATACCATATGAAATTGAGAGTGATGGGGCGTTTCCAAGTAATAACAAAGGGATAAGGGAAAAAATAAAGAATGGAGTTAAGCGTTTTTTGTTGTCCGGAGCTAAGAGATATTTCAGCACAGCAAAGTTACATGATGAATATTATAAGCAGTATGGAGCCAAAGAAAAGTTAATTATACGCTACCCGTTTTCTTCTGTTTATGAAAAGGATGTATTAGAAAAAGTAATATCAGTGAAAGAAAAAGATAGATTACGCAAAGAATTAAAAATGAATGAGAAGCATATTGTACTTGCAGTTGGACAATTTATACCAAGAAAGGGGTATGATATCTTGCTTCAAGCGGCAGCAATGTTGGATAAATCTTACGGGATATATGTTATAGGTGGAATAGCTTCTGAAGAATATATTATACAAAAAAATAGATTAAATTTGAATAATCTATATTTTTTAGATTTTAAGCAGCCTGATGAATTGAAAAAGTATTATATGGCAGCAGATGTATTTGTGCATCCTACCAGAGAAGATATATGGGGGTTGGTGATAAATGAAGCAATGGCTTTGGGACTTCCTGTAGTGACAACGAATCGCTGTATTGCAGGACTGGAAATGGTGAAAGAAAAAGAAAACGGTTTTATTATTCCTGCCGAGGATAAAGATGCACTTAAAACAGCAATTTGTAAGAGCATTTCCACAGAAAGTTATAAGAATTGCGCTTTAACTATAGCGAAGAAATATACGATTGAAAAAATGGTATACAAGCACATTTTAGTCTGGAAAGGTATGGATGATAAATAGGGAAGGATTAAAAATGATTACAAGAAAGAAACGGATATTTGCACAAGTTGATATTTTATTTATAATACTTTTTTTCTTGAGTTTTGTGAATTCACTGGCCGGGGCTTTGTTTACAGTGAGTCTGGTATTTTATTGGCAATATGGAGTTGAAGGCGCACTTAAGGCGCTTATATTGGTAACTACAAGAGGAATCATGAGTAGCGCTGTTGCAGCTACAGCATCGCTTTCTTCTTTTCGTTGGATCATTATATTAGGATCTTCTTTCATTATTTTATTTTGCTCATCTATACCTCAGAGGAATAAAGTAAAAGTGAATAACATAGTGGTGAGTATTTTGGGGTTTGCAGTGATAGTAATTTTAACGAGTTTTTTGAATAGTTCTTATCCAATTATATCCATGTTCAAGGTTATTTCTTTTGCTTTGCCGTTTGTGGCTGTTATTATTGCGGTGGCTGATACATCCGAGTATTATGACTGGAATGATTATTTTACGTTGTTTTATACTATATTATTTATACTTAGTGCGGTTACAATTCCGTTTGGGTATTTTCGGATTACAAATGATGATTTTCAAGGAATTTTTAATCAGGTTAATATGTTTGGAATCATAGCAGCGGTTTACATAGCAGCCGTATTGAATTCTGACTTCTTTGCCATGCATCGAAAATGGCAGACGGGAGTGATTGTTGGTGTGTTGATTATGATATATCTTTCGGCATCAAGAACAGGTATGTTTACATCTATTGCAGTTATTATATCGTATGTTTTTTTAAATAAGAAAAGTATTAGTAAAAAAATTATGTATATTATCTTATTGTGTTTATTGTTAGTGCTTTGTTTACTGTTTATGTACTTTGTTTCAGAAGACATTTTTTCCACATTGCGAGAAATGATATATGCATTTATGTTTAAAGATAATTCAGATACTATATGGGCATCGCGTCAGATAATAATAGAAGAACATCGAAAAAATTATTTGTCACATCCATTTATAGGTACCGGATTTATGACACCTTATATAGAGGGAGTTGTCAGTTATGAGTTTAATTTTGATTTGGTAGTAGAGCCGGGGAATTTGATTTGGACTTTGCTTGGAAATGTTGGTATTCTCGGTAGTGTTCTGTTTGCTTTTTTGTTTCTTGTAATTTTAACAAGTGGCAAATTGAGAAACTTATATTTATTAGTAGGTGCGTTTGCCATTAATATGGGGGAAATGGTGCTTTTTAGTTCAAATAATATGTCTATTTTGCTTTATTTATTGATAGCATTATATGTTTTCGATGACAAGGAATCAGAAGGAAGATAT
The DNA here is from genome assembly GCF_025567385.1 of Dorea acetigenes. NCBI lineage: Bacteria > Bacillati > Bacillota > Clostridia > Lachnospirales > Lachnospiraceae > Dorea > Dorea acetigenes. The sequence goes on along the minus strand of NZ_JAOQJU010000011.1, from coordinate 90,769 downwards.
TATGAAGAGACGGAGTGAGCGGATTAAATGGATAGATGTTGCTCGGGCTTATGCAATGCTTATGGTTGTATATGGTCATTGTGATGCTAGTTCAGTAATCGGAAGATTTATATATTTGTTCCATGTTCCAGCTTTCTTTTTTATTAGTGGTTATGTATTTAACAATAATAAATCGTTCAGGGTATTTTTGGTTTCTAAAATTAAAAGATTGCTTGTTCCGTTTTTGTTTTTTGGTGTTGGTACAATTCTAATGAATGCAATAGTTCATGCTGTAATTGGAAGGCAGTATGCAATGATTCATTATCTGAAAGATATGTTTTTACAAATTCGGGGAACTGAGTCAAGAATTTGGTTTTTGCCTTGTCTTTTTTTGGGTGAGATAATGATGTATTTATTGATGGAAATCAAAAGAAAAGAAATACGGAATATCTGTTTTGCGGTAATTATTCTTTTAGGATGGTCAAATATACTGCTGTTTAGATGGAACTTACCATGGTATCCTGACACGACAGCAGTTGCAATAAGTTTTATGTTAATTGGAAACATGTGCAGAAAACATGATTTTATTGATTGGTTTATTTCCGCAGAATGGACAGTTGTTTCGTTTGTGGTGTGTATACTAATAGAATATGTGAATAGTAGATTGGGATATAGAATAGATATGATTTTAAATGAATATGGGAATCCTTTTTTGTTTTATTTTGGAGCTTTGTTTGGCATTATTTTTTTAATAAATATTAGCCAAAAGTGTTCAATAAAACTAATTCCTTATATTGGGAAAAATACAGTTACCTTTTTATGTTTGAATTCTATTGCTATAAAAGGAAGTGCCTTTGTAATCAATAAGTTTGGCATAACTGATTTACTTATAGACATACCAGGAGGAATGGTTATTTATGCCGTGATAGAATTAGTAATAGTCATTCCGTGTTTATGCATTGCAAGTTACATTATTGAAATATATTTTCCGTTTGTATTAGGACAATTTAAAAAGAAAAAGCAGAGGTAATTTGTATGAGGATTGCATTTTATACTCCCACTTTAGCCATGGGGGGATACGAAAAGGTTGTGTTGGGATATGCTAACGAATTTGTTAAAAAACATCAGGTAACCATTATCTGTGGAAAAGCAGAGGGACCATTGGCAAATGATATAGCAAGGGAAGTTAAAGTAGTAGATTTTAAATGTCGCATGCGTGGATATTTAAAAAAAATGACAGCTTGGTTAAAAGAAAATACGGTAGACATATTATATGTACCATTTACAACTTTTACGCTAATGACTATTCTGGCAAAAAAGTGGACAAGAAGTACGTGTGTAATATATGGTGCTCAGCATGGGTTTGAAAAGAGGCATGTTATTATTGACAGGATTATAGGAAGAATAGTAAACAAAGCAGATGTTTTAACGGCGGTGTGCAATGCAGTTGCAGATTATGAAGCAGAAAGATTATTTATAGAACGTAATAGATACTATATCTTAGACAATCCTGTTATTGATTCTCAAAAACGCATAGTGCCTTGTGAACATAAGTGGCTAGGGGGAAATAAAACGTATCCTGTTATTATAGTATCTGGTCGTATTGCTGAAGATAAACGTAATGATATTGCAGTTAGGATATTAGCAGAAATTATAAAGAAAAAAGATGTAAGAATGATTGTTCTGGGAGATGGACCGGAAAAAAATAAAGTAGAACAGCTTTCGGATAAGCTGGGCGTAAGAGCCAAAGTTGATTTCTCTGGTTATGTTCAAAATCCGAAAGGATATATGATTAATGCTGATGTGTTTTTACATACGGCTCGGCTAGAAGCATTTGGAAATGTGATTGTGGAGGCTTTGCATTGTAACTTGCCAATTGTTTCTACAGATTGTGGAGGACCGATTGATATTATTGAAGGCGACAAGTATGGGATTAATATTGGAGCGTGGAATGAGGAAGATGTCGTTGAAAGGGGTGCAGAGGCGATCCTGAAGATATTGAATCGCGAGGTAAGGTTTGAAGGTATGCAGAAAAAAGCGGCAAAATATGATGCAAAATATTTAGAAGAACAATTTTTGGAGCCATATTATGAATGTATTAAAAAGAATTAAAAAACAGATTGTTTTGGGGCTGGTTAATAGTGTTTTTCAAGGAACTCATGCATTTGGGATAAAAAGGACATTGTTGAATTGTTGTGAAGGAATACAAATTGGAATGGGAACCAAGATTGTTACACCGATTCATGTTCCTGGAGTCAGTTCATTAGAGATAGGAGAAAATTGTTGGATTGGAAGAGATTTTAGCCTGGAAGGAAATGGAAAGGTACATATAGGGAGTAATTGTGATTTAGCACCAGCTATTGTATGTGTAACAGGTTCACATGAAATCGGAGATTATAACCGTAGAGCGGGAGAGGGCTATAATAGCGGCATTGGGATTGGAGATGGATCTTGGTTGGGAACCAGAACGATAATTCTTCCGGGAATAGATATTGGGAAAGCAGTTGTTATTGGTGCTGGCTCGGTTGTTACTAAAAATCTTGCTGAAGGTAGTGTTTATGTGGGAAATCCTGCGAAGCTGATGAGGAAATTGTAAGATGAAAAAAATATGTTTTGTAGCGGAGTATATGTATTGTGGAGGAACGGAAAAGTCACTGCTTTCTTTGCTGAATTATTTGGACAGAGAAAAATATGATATAACGATTCTTTTGATGAAAAAAAAGGGAGATTTGCTTCCGCAGCTTCCGAATGATGTTAAAGTAGACGAAATTCCGGTTCCAGAGGATGAGGTAGAAGATCTTCTACAGGGACGCAGTGCGGCTTTAATATGTGCAATTAAGAGCGGACAATTTTTTAAGGCAGTAAAAAAAGCTTATCGAGGAATAAAAATGTCAATTCAGACGCATAGTGGCGCAGAAAAACGACTTTGGTATTACCAAAGTATTGAGAAAAAACTGAAAGAGTATCCAGGAGAATTTGACGCGGTGATTGACTATATGGGTTATGGATTATTTAATACATTTTATGCTGCGCGAAAAATTCATGGGAAAGTAAAAATTAGTTGGGTTCATTTTGAACCTGATCAGGCTATGCCTGATTTTTATGCTTTTGGGGAACTGCTTAATGAATATGATCATATTATGTGTGTATCACAAAACAGTATGAAGCAGGTTCAGAATATGATTCCTGAGTTAGAAGGTAAGTGCCGAGTTTTTTATAACATAGTAAATAAAGAAAATTTGCAGAAAAAAGCGAAGGAAGAGAAAATTAAAAAATTAACCGAAAGGTTTTATGTTCTTTCTGTAGGGCGATTAGACCCACCGAAAGGATTTGATATGGGCATCAAAGTGATTTCCAGACTTTACGGAGAAGGATATCCGGTAAAGTGGCAGATTATTGGTGAAGGCTGGCAACGGAAAGAACTAGAGGATAGAATATCTTCAGATAAGAATGCTATAAATTGTGTAGAGTTATTAGGACAAAAACTAAATCCTTATCCATATTTTGCGGCGTGTGATATATACTTTATGCCTTCTAGGCATGAAGGTTATGGAATTGTTCTTGCTGAAGCAAAAGCATTTAATAAACCAATTGTGGTAACTGATTTTGCCGGGGCAAGGGAGCAATTGATAAACGGAGAAACTGGTATAATTGCAGAATGTACGGAAGAGTCATTATATCAAGCATTAAAACAGATGTTAGATGACGAATCTCTGAGAGAGAAATTTGAAAATAATCTTGCCAAAATACAAGATGATTATCCTTCGCAGATAGCTATACTGGAAAATATTATTGAAGAAAATGTTTAAGGAGAATCTTTATGCAAGAAGTTAAGAAAATTCTTTTTGTGATGCCTTATTTGGGCTGTGGAGGAGTTGAAGCTACATTTTTTTCACTGCTTGATGTGATGGACAGAAAGCGTTGTGAAATAACACTTCTTATATTAGAAGATAAGGGTCAATTCAGGAATCGTATTCCAAAAGATATTAAAGTAAGATATATTGAAATTCCGAAAAAAGAAAGAGGCATTTTCTTCGGTAAGAAGAAAATGCTAAAAGAACACTTGGGACATGGAAGGATATGGAAGATTCCAGGGTATTTACTTTACAATATGCAAATTTCTTTGACAGAAGACCGCGTAAAGAATGCGGCATATTTTTCTCATATTGCAGATTCGATTCCAGAATTCGAGGGAGAGTATGATTTGGCAGTAGACTATTTTGGATATGCTACATTTACAACATTTTATGTTGCGGAGAAGGTACATGCAAAACGAAAAGTCACCTGGTTACATAGTATTTTTTCGCGTTTTTCACCACAGGCATTTGAAAAATGGTATAGAAAAATGGATGTGATTTATGCGGTATCACAAATGGTTAAATCCGATTTTGAAACAATATTTCCCCAAATAGATTGTGTGAAGTTGTTTTATAATATTATTGATCCAGGAATGATTCGAAGAAAAGCTAATAAAATATGTAATTTTGATGATGGATATAAAGGCATGAAAATATTAACTGTAGGACGGCTTTGCGGAGAAAAAGGGATTGACTTGGCAATTGAAGCATATAAAAGGCTGATAAAAGAAGGATATGTTTTTCGATGGTATGTGATTGGCGGAGGCAGTTTGGAAAGTATTCAGATGTATAAGAAGCTGTTGCTGCCTAACGATAATAATTTCGTATTTCTCGGCATAAAGGATAATCCATATGTTTATATGAGACAATGTGATATTTATGTTCAGCCGTCTCGTTTCGAAGGGTATTGCACAACAACAAATGAGGCAAGGATTTTAGGATGTCCAATTGTGACTACAGACGTTTCTGGGGCAAGAGAGCAGATTCAAGATGGAAAAACAGGATTAATTGTCGAGAGTACGGTTGAAGGTATTTATAAAGGTGTTAAGGAATTGCTGGATAATCCGGAATTGAGAAAAGAGTTTACAGAAAATCTAAAATTCATAGATTGTGATACCAGGAAAGAAGTGAAAAAGATATATCGGTTACTGGATAATTGATTTTTTCCAGTTTAATAGATGCTTGTTTATGTATAGGTGAAAGGGATAAGAATGAAAAATAATTTAAAAATTAGTATATTACTTTCCTATATGTCAATGTTTGTGAGCATTATCGTGTCTATGTTGTATACACCATTTATGTTGAGACATTTGGGGCAACAGCAATATGGGCTTTATAATATGGCAGCTTCAGTTATTAGTTATCTGAATTTGTTTGATTTAGGACTTGGAAATGCTGTTGTCAGATATGCAACTAAGTATAGGATAGAAAAGAAATATAAAGATGCAGAATACTTATATGGTATGTTTGTGACCATATTTGCTCTTATATCTGTACTTACTATGATTATAGGGGCTATTCTAGTTGTTAATATTCAGAATATATATACAGTGTCAACGGGTGAAACGGGCATTGCTCAATTAAGAATTATAATGATTATTATGATTTTTAGTTTGGCAATTAGCTTTCCCGGTAGTGTGTATAGTTCCATCATTACATCATATGAAGAGTTTACGTTTTTAAAGATTACAGGAATGATGTCAACAATTTTGAATCCGATTATTATGATTCCTTTGTTGATACATGGACATAAAGCAGTTTCGCTTTCTGTAGTGGCATTGAGCCTGAATTTTTTTCTGATTTCTTTAAATGCAATTTATGTTCACACTAAACTTAAGGTTAAAATACGGTTTGGTAGATTTGATAGAAATTTGCTAAAAGAGATTTCCAGATATTCTGCGTTTGTATTTCTGGGAGCAATAGTGGATCAGCTTTACTGGAATACTGATAAAATAATATTAGGTGTAGTTTCTGGAGAAGCAGCAGTAGCAGTATATTCAGTAGGGTCACAGATTCACACATATTTTCAGCAGTTTTCGTGGTCGATTAGTAACGTGTTTTTCCCTAGAGTTACAAAAATGGTTACAGAAGGTTCGAAAGAAATCATATATCAGTTTTTCCTGAAAATAGGAAGAATTCAGTATTTTGTTCTGTTTCTAATTTATACAGGTTTTTTTATTTTTGGTAAGGAATTCATTGAGTGTTGGGCTGGTGAAGAATACAAAACAGCTTATTATATAGCAATGATTGTTATCTCTGGGGCTATTGTTCCGCTCATACAAAATATGGGAGTACATATTGTACAAGCAATGAATAAGCACGCATTTAGATCAATATGTTATTTTTGTATTGCGTTAATTAATGCGGTGTCCAGTTATTTTGTGGCTTATAAATGGCAGGGAATAGGATGCGCGATTTGTACATATTTGTCCATGATTTTAGGCCATGGTATTGTTATGAATTGGTTTTATAAACGTAAGATAGGGTTGGATATTGGTGATTTTTGGAAAAATATAGCAATAATTACATTAAAATATTTACCTTTAGTATGTGTGGGTATTTTTTTGAATCAAAAATTTGTTACGTCAAATATTGTATTTCTGGCAGTGAAAATATTTTTGTATACTATTGGTTATTGTATTCTGGGCTATGTATGGTGTATGAACACAGATGAAAAAGATTTAGTGAAGTCAGTAATAAGGAAAGTAAAAAAATAATGATAAAGCGTATTAAAAATAAAGTAAAAAGAACTTTTGCCGAGCAAAGATGGTTAATCTTGAGAGAGAAGACGAGTGTGGATGAGTTTAAAATATTTTTTGAATCTTTCAGCGCTTCAAGTTTTCAAGGGAATGTTTATTACATTTTTAAAAGATATTTTGACGATGTGGCATTTTTAGATTTTACTTTTGTAATTGCAGCAAAAGTAAAAACATCAGTTATTACTTTTTTGAAAAGCAAAAATTTGTATGATGGCAGAGTAAAGGTTATTGAATATCTGTCAGAAGAATATATTAAGGAATTGTATTCTTCTAAGTATATTTTTAATAACGTGACTTTTCCAATGGATTTTGTAAAGAAAACAGAGCAAGTTTATGTTAATACGTGGCATGGCACACCACTGAAGTATATTGGGAAAAGGGCGTCAGAGGATGCTTTGATTGTTCAAAATATGCAGAGAGATTTTTTGATGTGTGATTATTTACTTTCACCTAATCCGTTTACAACGGAAATTTATAACAAAGATTTTAATGTTAGTGGAGTTGTATCTAACGGGATTCAGGAAATTGGCTATCCTAGAAATGAGATTTTTTATAATGAAGTTTATAGAAAAAATGAAAGGGAAAAACTTGGTTTTGGTAATAAAAAAGTGATTTTCTATATGCCTACATGGAGGAACGCTAATGGGAAAAGTATTGATTTTATCCAAAAAATGGAAAGACTTGCTGATAAGCTGGGAGAACAATATTTGATTTATGTTAAATTGCATCCATTAGATACTTCAGATAGAAGTCAGATGAAAAAGATTCAGTATATTCCGGAAAATTATGAAGTATATGAGTTTTTACAATGCTGTGACATATTAATCACAGATTATTCGAGTGTTTTGTTTGATTTTCTAAATACAAAAAGGCCGATTGTTTTATATCAATTTGATAGAGAAGAGTATTATAAAAGCAGAGGAGTATATAAAGAGATCGAGCAATTGATTGAAATACCCATTGCAATGGATATTGATACATTAGCGGAATTGGTAAAAAAAGAAGTGTGTTCATCAGAAAGATTAAAAGAAATATTTTGTCCGTATGATGCAGGAGAACCAATAGCTAAAATTACGAAAATAGTGTTCGATCTTCCGAGAAGAAATCAGATGCCGATTTGCAATTTGGTTGTGATTGATGAAGCTGACGCTGACTTTGAACAGTGGAATGTGGATGATGATGGAAATAAGACATGGATTTTCTTAATACCGAAACGTAAAAATTTGTTTTTTCAAAAGAATGAAAAGATTGTGGAAACCAATTTTATCGTAGGGAGTAGTTGCGGACAATATACATTGAAAGAAAGACTGGCAATGCTTTTGGTAAAGATATTTCCGTATGTACATTTGCGTATAATCACTCAAAAAGCATATCAAAGAGAGAAATGTAGAATGCTTGGAAATATGAGGGTACATCGAGTGTATCAAAAAAATGCACCAGAGTATTTAAAGAATTTAAAATAGGAGATTGGCTATGATTTTTATTTTTGTTCTAATATGTATATTGCTTGTATTGAAAACAACATATACAAGAAAAGGGTTTAATAGGGAATATATCAGTCCAGAGACGATGCTTCCATGGAAAGGATTTTTTATTTTACTGATATTTATGAGTCATATGGTGGGGGGGGGTGGCATGGTAATATCAATTTGTTTGACCAAATTTATATTAATATTAACGATTTAATTATTGGTCAGCTTGTGGTAGTGCTTTTTCTATTTCTTTCAGGCTATGGAGTGATTTGTTCAATTGATAAGAAAGGACAGAATTATTTAAATGAATTTCCTAAAAAGAGAATCTTTAAGACATGGATACATTTTGCCATTATAGTTTTGTTATATGGAGGGTTGCAGTTTTTACTCGGCAATTCGTATAATTTAAAGACGGTAATAAAGGCGTTAATTGCGATTGATTCTTTAGGAAATTCAAATTGGTATATTTTTGCGATACTCTATTTATATATTGCATCTTTTATAGGTTTCTTTTTAGGGAAACTTTTGAATAAAAAACTGTATTTGGCGTTGGGGACAAGCTTTGTATTACTATCTGTTTTAATATATATGATTATTTTTAGAAAAGTCTTACAATATTCTACAGTGTGGTATGATAGCATTGTTTGTTATGTAATGGGGATGGTATTTTATTTGATTGAAGACCGTGTATTAAAAATTGTACAATTTAAAACATATAGATATTGGTGTGTGCTTGTGATGGTCTGTTTGGTGTTTGCAGGAAATAGATTGTTTTTATTTTCTCAATATAATTATTTAATATATTTCTGGATTCAGTCAATGGCAATCATAGCATTTGTTTTGTTATTTTCCATGAAGTTTACATGTAAAAGCAAGTTGCTGAGCTGGTGTGGGAAAAATTTGTTTTATATCTATATTTTACAGAGAATTCCATTTATTATATTGGATTATATCGGATTAAGTAATCTGTACTTGTACTTTATAATTGCGACAATTGGAACCATATTTCTTGTATATGCAATGCAGAAAATATTTAGAAAAATGGATAGTATTTTGTTTTAAAAAATTTATTACAAAGGAGTGTACTTATGAAGCGAATAATAACATATGGAACATTTGATCTTTTACATTATGGGCACATCAATTTATTAAAAAGAGCAAAGACATTGGGAGATTATCTTATTGTATGTCTTTCTACTGATGAATTTAATTGGAAGGAAAAACAAAAAAAGTGTTACTTTACATATGAACAGCGGAAAGCGCTTTTAGAATCAATACGTTATGTGGATCTTGTGATTCCAGAAGAAAATTGGGAGCAAAAAAAGACGGATGTTCGAGAATATCATATTGATACGTTTGTAATTGGAGATGATTGGAAGGGGCAATTTGACTTCTTAAAAGAAGAAGGGTGTGAAGTGATTTATTTACCAAGAACACCAGAAATCAGTACAACGCAAATCAAGCAAGATTTATATAAAAAATAATTATCAAGGGAGAAAAGCAATGTCAGTATTTTCAGGTGCAACTTTAATGATTACCGGTGGGACAGGCTCATTCGGTAACACCGTGTTGAAACATTTTTTGACAACGGATATTGGAGAGATTCGTATTTTTTCACGAGATGAAAAGAAACAGGATGATATGCGTCATGATTTGCAGGCGCGTTTTCCTGAATATGCGGGGAAAGTGAAGTTTTACATAGGCGATGTGCGTAGTGCACAGTCGATTAAGGACGCTATGTGGGGTGTGGATTATGTATTTCATGCTGCTGCATTGAAACAGGTGCCATCTTGCGAGTTTTTTCCAATGGAGGCGGTTCGTACAAATGTGGAAGGAACTGATAATATGCTGCATGCGGCAATTGACTGTGGTGTTAAGCGTGTAGTATGCTTATCAACAGATAAGGCGGCTTATCCAATTAATGCGATGGGGATTTCCAAGGCAATGATGGAACATGTTATTTATGCCAATGCCCGGGTAGCTGCAGAACGGGGCGGTACAGTTATATGCTGTACTCGTTATGGTAATGTTATGTGCAGCCGCGGAAGTGTGATACCGTTATTTGTTGATCAAATAAAAGCAGGTAATCCGATAACTATTACAGACCCAAATATGACTCGCTTTTTGATGAATCTGGATGAAGCCGTGGATTTGGTTAAGTTTGCATTTGAGCATGCAAATCCGGGAGACTTGTTTATTCAGAAGGCGGATGCGTCAACGATTGGTGTTCTGGCGCAGGCTGTTCAGAAGCTTTTTGGAGATACTGGGACAAGAATTATCGGAACCAGACATGGTGAGAAATTATACGAGACTTTGATGACAAGGGAAGAAAGACTGCGCGCTGAAGATATGGGAAATTATTACCGTGTAGCTCCAGATAGCCGAGATTTGAATTATGATAAATTTTTTATAGAAGGACAAGCTCACACGGAAGCGGATGAATCATACACCAGTCACAATACCAGACGTTTAGATGTGGATGGAACGGTGGAAAAGATTCTTACGACTGATTATGTGCAGGAACAGCTAAGGTTTGTCGAGAAATAAGATGTTTTTTGAAACTGATTGGAAGAGGAAATGTGATGAGTGTATTTAATAATGTAAAATGGAAGGAAAATGGAAAGTTAAAGTTATTAATCATTGTCGGTACACGCCCGGAGATTATCCGGCTTTCTGCGGTGATTAAGAAATGCCGCGTTTATTTTGATACGATTTTAGCACATACGGGGCAGAACTATGACTACAACTTGAACGGTGTGTTCTTCCATGACCTGGAGCTGGATGCTCCGGAAGTGTATTTAAACGCAGTGGGTGCAGATCTTGGTGAAACTATGGGCAATATCATTGCAAAATCATATCAGCTTATGGAAGAAATCAAACCGGATGCCGTATTGGTTCTTGGTGATACCAATTCCTGTTTGTCGGTGATTGGAGCAAAGCGTCTGCATATTCCGATTTTCCATATGGAAGCCGGGAACCGCTGCAAGGATGAATGCCTGCCGGAAGAAACTAACCGTCGTATTGTAGACATTATTTCGGATGTGAACATGGCGTATTCTGAACATGCAAGAAGGTACCTTGCAGATTGCGGGCTGCCGAAGGAACGCACCTATGTAACCGGTTCTCCGATGGCAGAGGTACTTCATAATAATCTTGCTAAGATTGAAGCATCCGATATTCACCAGCGATTAGGTTTGGAAAAAGGACGGTATATTCTTCTTTCTGCTCATCGTGAGGAAAATATTGACACGGAGAAGAACTTTCTCTCGCTGTTCAATGCCATCAATAAAATGGCAGAGAAGTACGACATGCCGATTTTGTATTCCTGTCATCCGAGAAGCAGGAAGAGAATTGAAGCAACTAACTTCCGGCTTGATCCGCGCGTAATTCAGCATGAACCACTTGGCTTTCATGATTATAACTGTTTGCAGATGAACGCATTTGCTGTGGTATCTGACAGTGGTACGCTGCCGGAGGAAAGCAGTTTCTTTACCAGCGTTGGACATCCTTTCCCTGCGGTGTGCATCCGCACCTCTACTGAGCGCCCGGAAGCATTAGATAAGGCTTGCTTTATCCTGTCCGGTATTGATGAAAAGGGACTGCTTCAGGCAGTGGATGTGGCTGTGGAGATGAACAGAAACTGTGATCTGGGTATTCCGGTGCCGGATTATGTGGATGAGAATGTATCAGACAAGGTGGTCAAGATCATCCAGAGTTATACAGGTGTAGTAAATAAGATGGTGTGGAGAAAAGATATTTAATAAGCACACCGGAAGAAAAGAAAGAGGTATCAGGTTATGAATATCTTAGTAACCGGAGCAAAGGGAATGGTGGGGACTGCCCTTTGTAACAACTTGAAAAATATTCGTGATAACAAAAACAGAACCAGACCAAATCTTCATATTGAGGAAATTTATGAGTATGATTTGAATTCTACATCAGAAGAATTGAACGAGTACTGCCGTAAAGCGGACTTTGTATTCAATCTTGCCGGAGTGAACCGCCCGGAGAATCCGGAGGATTTTATGAAAGGCAATTTCGGCTTTGCTTCGGAGCTGTTGAATCATCTGAAGAAGTATGATAATAAGGCAACCATTATGTTATCTTCATCCATCCAGGCAACCCTTGCCGGACGTTTTGGAAATAGCGAATATGGTAGGAGTAAAAAGGCTGGTGAGGAATTGTTCTTCGATTATGCGAAGGAAACCGGTGCAAAGGTTGCTGTCTATCGTTTCCCTAATCTGATGGGACACAGCAGGCCGAAGTACAATTCTGCAGTATCTACTTTCTGTTGGGCGGTGGCAAACGATGAACCTTTCACTGTTAATGACAGAAATATCGAATTGGAGCTTCTTTACATCGACGATCTGGTGGAGGGAATGTTCGACCTGCTGGAGGAAAAAGAGGCATATTGCGAGTTTGAGGGTGTTGAAACGGTTGCCGATGAAAATGGAAGATACTGCTATGTACCGGTGACCCATAAAGTTACGCTGGGTGAAATAGTTGATTTGCTGGAAGAGTTCAAACAACAGCCGCAGACGTTGCTGATGCCGAAGATGCCGAACGGCTCTTTTGCGAAGAAGCTGTATAGCTTGTACTTGACCTATCTTCCGAAGGAAAAGTTCAAGTATGTGATGAAGATGAATGTGGATGACCGTGGCAGTTTTACGGAACTGGTGCATACTGCCGATTGTGGACAGGTGAGTGTTAACATCAGCAAACCAGGTATTACGAAAGGGCAGCACTGGCACAATTCCAAGTGGGAACTGTTTATTGTAGTGCATGGACATGGACTGATTCAGGAACGAAATATTAACACCGGTGAGATGGTGGAGTTCGAGGTCAGTGGAGAGAAGATAGAAGCTGTCCATATGATTCCCGGATGGACGCATAATATTATTAATTTGTCTGACACGGAGGATTTGGTAACTGTCATGACTTGCAATGAGATCTTTAATCCTGAGCGGCCGGACACGTTTGGGGAGCCGGTATAGTAGTAAGGTTGGAAACGACATTTTTTTTTGAAAAATTGTCGAAAAATATATAAGTTTGTGTTACAATAGAAATGGCTAATCAAGGTAAGGAAATAAAGCAGTGGAGACTGCTTTGTTTGCTTACCTTTTTTGTTGCTATTCATTGGCTGTTTGTTTGCTGAACCATTACATAAGACGGGCGTAAGTCTTTTCCGGCCTCGTTTGGAGGAGTCGCCTGTCCATCTGCAGCTTTTGTTAGATCTGCGGCTGTAACTTATACACCCAGAGGAAGTGAAGGAGGTAATGTTAGATGAAGAAGTGGAAGAAAAGCAAACAGAAAGCCGTTCTGAATAGGATGTGTCTGCTACTTATCCTTGCGTCCATTTTTGTTGGAGTGATTTCAGGGAGAGAGATAGTGGTGGAGGCATCGTTAAGTGATCATGCTTGTTTTAAAGCACAGATTATTTAACATAAGCTTGAGGTCGGCGATTTTATTGCCGGCCTCAGTTTGTGCATGTTCGCGGCGGGAGGATTTATTATGTTAAAAAAAGAAAATGAAGTTGTTAAAGAAGCGATAGAAAAAGGTGTGTTTCCATATTTTATAAGTCATGAATATAATAGATTTTATGAGCTGGTGAAAAGGGGACAGTATGCAGGTGCCTGGTTTGAGCTGAGGGATATTGCGGAACTGATAATAAAATTTCCGGTGTTTCTTGGTTTTTCCTGTTTGTTTTATGAGGATTTAAATCTGGAAGATATGAGAATCCGAGGTATTGTGAAGGATTTGCTGTCAAAATCGCTGAGCCTGGGTAAGTGGAAAGAGTTTTTGGTTAAGTTGCTGGGATATGATGTGCTTAAAAAGGATATGCCGGAGGTGTATCATATTTTGAAGGTTGTCGGTAGATTTGTGAGTGATTATCGGATTGTTGAATGGCGCAATGATATGATCGGGCATGGAGCGCTGCCTTTTGAGGATTCAGATGATTTTATTTATGATATGCGTCGTTTGTCAAGGGGAATTGACGATTGCCTGGAGGAAACGATAGAGGATTATGAGAAAATTGTTTTGAGGCAGGAAGAAAATGTGGTTGCAGAGATAAGTGGAAAGCGAATCTGCCTGGAAAGATATATTTTTGAGAAAGAATTTTTCTTTGATAAATTCAATTCTTTAAATTACAATGTACATTCTCTGAACTATATGAATGGAAAACACCTGGATATAGACAACGCATGGTACAGGGATGCTGTAAAGAAAAAGGAGATTGCCGATGAATTGGAAAGATACAGGAAGGTTCAGTTGGATACAAGATGGAAATGGGAGGATGTTATGAATCTTCAAAGGCTGAATAAACCGGAAATGTATCAGGACAATAAAAAGCTTATGAAATGGCTGAATAGGGTGATGGAGGAGGAACCAAAAGGAGTATTTCTTCTTACGATGGACAGAGGAATGGGGAAAACGGCTTTTGTGTCTAGTTTAAATCAACTGTTGGCGGATAAATATGAGGAGAAATTGTATATAAGAGCGTATTATTGCAGTGCGTTGAAATATCGAAGTATGGAGGAGTTTGTGACGGAATTTAATAGTCTGTTTAAAATGGAGAAGTGTTCCGGGCAGACGACGGTCGGAAAGGAGTCCAGACAGTTGAAATGGCTGGACGGAAAGAAGGAAATGGCAGAGTGTTTAGAGGATGTGCTGCAATGTGTGAGGAAAGAGCGTCAGAATGAAGCGCTGAAGCTGCTTTTTATCATTGATGGAATTGATGAGATTTATGAAGAAGGAAATAAAAAGAATATTTTCGACTTTATACCGTTGCGGGATCAGCTTGCGGAAGGCGTCTATATACTGCTTACTTCAAGAAATGGAGATACGGAAAGTCTGAGTGATTTTACACAAGGCAAACTGGCGCAGCTCAGAAAGGAAAGTGTGTGCGCAGAGTGCAATTTTACGTTGAAAAATAACTCCGATAAAAAGCTCTATGGCAGGATGTTGAGAGGCTATTTTACCGAGGCGTGTAAAAATAGCGGAGCAGAAGGGGTGCCTGAGGAAGAGAAAGAGGCGGTTCTGAAAAAAATGTGCGAGGAGGCAAAATACCGCTTTGTGGATTTCAGACTTTATGTAACTTTATTTAAAGAGGCGGTAAAGAATCATCGGAATATATGGACAATTTTTGATGAAAAGGATGGCCGGAAAGCATTTTTTGCCTACATGCGTCAGGTGCTTGGGGAGAAGGTATATCATAAAGCGGGGCGGATTCTGCTGATTATTGCGACGGCGTATTGCCCGCTTACAGTGAAGGACTGTGTTTTTCTTGAAGAGATGGAAACAGGAGGCAATATAACGGAAATCCTGGCGATTTTACAGATGTTTGAAAGTCTCCTTGTTTATAAAAGGACAGGAATAGCTGAGATTAATAATCATACTATTGCTGAATGTAAAAATGAGAAGTATCAGGAAGCGATTGTTCAGGAGTTTGGCGGTTTGATGGATGAACTTGTCGAGGAGTGGATTGGTTTTATAGAATCTTAGTATCGGAATTATTTTTTGCCGCAGGGAAAGTATGATCCGAAAATAGATTATGATTTTTCGACAATTTACCTGTACGGAAATATTTACAGGTATGTGACAGAAAAAGATGTCAGCAGAAAAAATGTTGGAAGAATATATCGGAGAGAGTTTGCTGAAGCAATTTTTCAATATGAAAAATTTATGCCTACACAGGAAATCGGATGGTATGTAAAAGATTTGGATATAGCAATGTCTGATGCTTGTATTGAGATTTTGAAAAAACAGAATGTAAAGGATGATATGCTGTTGGTAGCTGTTTATAATAATTATATTTTTCATAAAAAGGATATTTATAGGCAGACGTGGGGATGTGGAAGCATGGATTCCCGTTCTATGAAAGAAAAGAAAGAAATCCTGGATTATTTTGAGGAAGGAATCCAGATTTTGAAAGCTATGGAAAGAAAAGAGACGAAAGCATTGGAATTGCAGTCTAAGTTTTGTTCGTTAAAAGGAATTTTTTTGCTTGAACAGAAGGGCAGCCTTGAAGAGGTGGAGGAACTTTTCATGCAGAGTTATCGTCTGACTGAGGAAATTCTCGATACGGATTTTATCGCGGGGTGCAATTTGTATGAACAGGCGGCAGAACGGCTGCTCGTCATATTTGAGAAGGAGCGGGCGGTTGAAAAAATAGCAGAAAAATATGATGAGATTACAGAGAAAATGACGTGGATCAAAAAGCAGGAGGAAGCGGAGCCGTATTTGTTGGTGAATACCCGGAATAGAATTGAGTATGGGATCCTTCCGCGGGAGGCGATGTTTTATCGAAAGCTGGGGACTGTATGTCGGAAGGTTGGATGGGAGCCGAAGGACAGAACAATCCGGGATTTGTATGAAACATCGTTGGAGATTCTCCGTGGCATAAAGGAAAAAGATATAGGAGAGCAGCACGGAAGAGTGATCAGCGATTATATCCGCATTGTAACGAATGAATATGGACAATATGAGCAAGAACGGCAGAATCTGCAGAAAGCCAGAGAGCTGTATGACGAATCTACAGCTCTGGCTGAGCAGCTTATAAAGATTAATAATTTTAAAGTGAACAGGTATATTATAGAGACGAGTCTTAATTACATTATTTTGAGTCAGGAGCTTGGCGTTCACGAACGAGAGAAGATGGAGGAACGGCTGAAGATGAACGAGAAGTGGATAGAGAAGGAGTTCCCTCAGGATCAAGAGTTAAAAATGCTGTTGGACAGAGTAAAAGAAAGCCTGAGTTAGAGAGCAACGATAGGTAAACTATGTGTTGATGATGACACCATGATGCTCCCAAACGAAGCATTTCGAAAGAGGCTGATGAACGGGAACCCGATTACGTCTCAGGTATATATCCAGGAAGAGCTGGCGAAAGAAAAATTGAAATAAACAGGCAGCCGCAGCTTATAATCTTGCAGACTGTCCGCATTGATGGTAAGATGGAAATATCAGAACACCGGCACTGGTTCCAGGAAAGGGAAAGACGGTTATCCATGCCGGATGATGATACCGGGAAGGGGTGGCTGCAGTATGATGAAGAAACTGCCTGTAGGTGTGGATGGATTTGAAAAAATCAGGACGCAGGGCTTTTATTATGTGGATAAGACAATGTTCATAGCAGAGCTTCTGGAAAACTGGGGTGAAGTAAACCTGTTTACGCGCCCACGTCGTTTCGGGAAGACGCTTACAATGGACATGCTGAAGGCTTTTTTTGAGATCGGATGTGACCGGACGCTGTTTGACGGGCTGGAAATTTCAAAGGAGACAGAACTTTGCGAGGAATATATGGGGAAATTTCCGGTGATTTCCATAACGCTGAAGAGTGTTGACGGGAAAAATTACCAGGAAGCATGTGCTGCGCTGCGCTCCGTGATAGGGATTGAGGCCATGCGGTTCCTGTTCCTGCTGGAAAGCGACAGGCTGTCAGAAGAAGAACGTGCAATGTACCGCCAGCTGATTGAAGTCGGGAGTTTGCAGAGCAGCGTATTTACGATGACGGATGCGGTCATGCTGACAAGCCTGAAGGTGCTTTCGCTGCTCTTGTCAAAGCATTATGGCAGACAGGTGATCCTTCTGATAGATGAGTATGATGTGCTGCTGGATAAGGCATTCCAGAATGGATATTATGATGAGATGGTCATGCTTATCAGAAATCTTTTCGGTAATGCGCTGAAGTCGAATGCGGATCTTTATTTTGCAGTTATCACGGGATGTCTGCGTGTTTCGAAAGAGAGTATTTTTACCGGACTGAACAACCTTAATGTCATGACCGTCACGGATGAATATTTTAGCGACAGTTTCGGATTTACGGATGACGAGGTAAAAGAGCTGCTGGTATACTACGGACGGGAGGAGGCAGCAGATATCATGCGTGAATGGTATGACGGGTACCGGTTCGGAGAAAGGCTTATCTATTGTCCCTGGGATGTCATCAAGTATACGCAGGCTCTCCGGAGAAACAAGAATGCATTGCCAGATAATTACTGGGCAAATACAAGTGGGAATGAACTTGTACGGCATTTTATTGATAAAGCAGACCAGTCCACAAGGGACGAGGTTGAACAGCTGATTGCCGGCGGGGCTGTCCGGAAGAGAATACGGCAGGAACTGACTTACAGGGAAATTGACAGCAGTATTGAAAACCTGTGGAGCGTGCTGTTGATGACCGGATATCTGACGACCACAGGGCGTGTTTCTGCAAAAGATTATACATTAGCCATACCAAACGCTGAAATCAGGGATTTATTTGTCACGCAGGTCAGGGAATGGTTCGGGGATACTTCACGGGCGGACATATCAAGAATAGAAAAATTCTGCGCGGCATTTCCGGATGGGGATGCAGAACGGATAGAAGAGATGCTTCACGGATATCTGTGGGATTCCATCAGTGTGCGTGATACCGCTGTCCGCAGGAACATGAAAGAGAACTTCTACCACGGCATGGTTCTGGGACTCCTGCAGAGCAGAAGCGACTGGCTGGTCAGATCAAATGCAGAGACAGGGGAAGGGTACAGTGATATCCTGGTATACACGCCGGATAAGATCGGCATCGTGATCGAACTGAAGTATGCAGATGACGGGAACCTGGAAAAAGGCTGTGCGGATGCACTCAGACAGATTGAGGAACGGAAATATACGGCGGCTCTTGAAAGAAGAAAGGCTGCAAAAATCATAAAATATGGCATGGCATTCTGGGAAAAGGAATGCAGAGTCGTAATGGGCGGACAATAGTGGCTGGTCTGACCGGAATCCTTAACTTCCAAATCTGAGTAGCCCTAACGAAAAAGGAAATTCAAAAATCCCCCGTATTTCTGCGGAAATTTTTGCAAAAATACGGGGGTCAGTGTATTACATTTATCACAGCATTTCGAAAGAAGCTGATGAACGGGAGATATCCTTGTGCGGCTATTTTGTCATTAGCACATCGGACAGAGTTATGGTTTGTCTATGTATTTTTGGTTCATTTGCAATTTAGAGGCAGAGAAGAGTTTGTCTTAAATAATCGATAGATTTGAATTATTATCTTTCGTCCGGAACAATAAAGGGTATTTTGAAGTAACATATATAATTTTTCTGCATTAGCGCTACAACTTTATTTAAAGCAGCGGAAAAGAATTGTCGAAAAAGGTATAAAACTGTGTTATAATAAAAAAGGCTAATCAAGGTAAGGAAATAAAGCAGTGGAGACTGCTTTGTTTGCTTACCTTTTTTTATGTAAAAAAGGAGGGGCAAGAATGCAAAAGCAAGACATTTTGAACCGGAGCAAATTTGTGGGGGATTTGATTGAAATAGTGGAAACAATTTCTGCCCGGGATGGAGCCAGAATGTTTGCAATAGATGGGGAGTGGGGTTCTGGAAAATCTTATGTTCTGGAGATGTTTGAAGAAAAAATAGCGTCGCTTCAATCAGAGGAAGAAGCAGGTGACAAATATTTCCTTTTTCATTATAACTGCTGGGAATATGATTATTATGAGGAGCCGATTATCGCAATTGTGGCAGCGATGCTTGACACTGTGAATGAAAAGGAAAATCTTTTCTCGGGAAAAGTAGAGAGTTTTATTGAAGGTGCAATGAAGACGGCCGGAGAAGCGGTGAAGGAGATAGCTGGAGAAGTTATTAAGAATAAAATAGGTTTTGATGTGGTTGGTACATTAGAAAAGATTAAGGAAAAAGGGGAGGGCATAGCGGAAGAAAATAAAAAGTTTGATAATTTATCTACGTTTAAAGAGACTTTGAAGACCGTCAGGGAACAGTTGAAGAAGATAGCGGAATATAAACCTATTATCTGGGTGGTGGATGAACTGGATCGGTGTCTGCCGGATTATGCAATTAAAGTATTGGAGCGGCTGCATCATTTGTTAAAGGGGATTCCTAATATAACTGTAATAATCGCAATTGATCAGAAGCAGCTTGAGAATTCTGTTAAACAAATATTTGGAGAGAAAACGGAGGCGAGTCAATATTTAAAGAAATTTATTGATTTTACGCTTAAGCTGGATAAAGGTAAAATGACAAAAGGTTTTTATGAAAAGTATAGCAGTTACTTTGAGCTGTTTCGGGAATTTCCTGATGGGGAAGGGGAATTTCAAAACATGTTTTATGTTTTGTTTGACGGCTATGATATCAGGCGGCAGGAAAAAATTATGGAGAATGTAGAGCTGATACATAGAATTGTCTGCGAAACGGATGAGAAAAGGGACGCTTCGTTGATGTGGCTGGAAGTTCTGTGGTTTGGATTGAGACTGCGGACGGGAAGTTCGGACTTTTCCTGGATATTGCAGTTGAATATTACTGGCAACGAGTTGGGGATGCTTGGTTTGAAGCTGGGTAATTTTATGAAGAAAATGATAACGAGAATTGAAGGAAGAAATACTACTTTTTTAAATGCCAGAAGAAGAACGGTTTTATTACATGAAAATGTGGAGGATAGGATGTTCTGGCTATGGGATAAAGTGTTGAAAGAGAATATCTTTGTATGGGATGAGGAGTGCGATTTAAGAACTGAAGAAGAATGCGCGGTAAGATTTGTAAAGCTTGCGGAAGTTTTATTAAGTTAAGAGGGATGAAGAGAGATAAACGATGATGGAAGATGCTGTAAAAAGAAAAGTTTTCAAATGGTATAAAAAGATACGGGAATCCAGGTGGTTTTATGAGGTAATTTATGCAGGGCTTCTTATCCCTGTTCTGTTTGATTTGGTTCCGATGCAATATTGTTCGAGGGTGATGGAAGAATTTTTTCAAAAAGCAGGTGATGCCTATGCTGTGATAAGTGCAATTTTAATTGCTGTCTGGGTGTTTATAGGAACTCTGCTTGTGTTTTGGCTCGGCATGTTTAAGGAAAAGCAGTATGGTATACCGAATGTTGATATTATTTTTACCAATATTTCTGTGAAAAAGAGGGCGGCTTTGATTGGAATTTATATGCTTGAGCTGATGGAATTGTATTTGTCCGTTACATATAACTGGGAAATTACGCTGGCTGTCTTGCCGATCATCTTATTTGTGTCGGTAGTGTATATATTTGCTGCAATCTGTTTAGAGCCGTCTGCAACGAACTTTCGTGATACCGTAAAAGGGAAGATGAAGAAGGACATTCAGGAAAATGCGCAGGTAACGGGGATTATTCTTAAATTAGTGAAGAATATAAAATATGCAGAAGAAGATTTGTGCCTTGACTCACTGGTAACTGTGATTGGCGAATTGAATGCAGATGATATGAGTGAAGAGTTGGAGGAAAATATCCGGGATTATGTGGCGAAAATTGTGGATGCTATGATAAAGGCAAATGGAAAGGAAGAGGGGTTGACAGATATAATAAGGGAATATCTGTGCGGGCAGAAAGTGCTGTCTGCGCAGTGTGGAGTTATGCGGGCGGCGCTTGACAATGTAGAAATGATAGGATTTGACTGCTTTTCAGAAAAAATCCTGAATATAAAATACGAGAATCGCAGAAGAGTCTTAATCTGGGGGCTTGTATATAATGGTTATCATATGAAATACGAGGGACAGGAGTACAGAAGAATGTTGACAGATCAATTCTGGGAGATTTTGAGCATAGACTAAATGTTGAAGAAGAACAATTTTTGAACAGGTGTTGGGATGGAATGTCTGAGAAAGACGAGGATAGCAGAATGGGAAACCATTTATATACTGAATTAATGAAAGGATGGATATATAAAGAATGACAAGAGATTTGAGAATGTTAACGCTATATAAGCAGCATTATCTGGATTCGTATGATCCGGAAAATCCTATGGAAAGCGACTTCTCCTGCTGGGGATATTATGATGGAATGGATATAAGGAAAGTAGATCAGACACGAAGCAGATTATATACAAAGACTTCGCAGTCTCCGGTATCAGAATTGTGGTATGCATCAGTTGAAGCAGCAAGGAAGCTTACAGGGAGACATAGCAGACAGGATATAGGGCTTTTCCGGTGTTCTGATAATGAAGCGGAGGCGAATGTAGAAAGGTTCTGGGATTCTGGTTTGGAGTTTCCGTTTTTAGCAGTGTGCTTTCTGCAGCTTGCAGATAAACAAAATTATGAAAGGCTGCAGAAGAATATCGAAAAAGATTATTTCTGTGGGGAAAAAAAGCACGATAAAAGTTATAGCATATTGTACATTTGATAATGCGGATTTGGTCGTTTTTGTGCGGGGAAATTCTATTGTAAATTTAGAGGGGGCAATAAGACTGATAGAAGGCAGCCCGGAAGTGAAATATCTTCATTCTGTTATGGGAGTTTCGGAGAAGTACCTGTCTGTATTATGTGAAAATAAAGAAAAGAAACCGTTTTACCATTTAAATGACGATATTTTTGAAATTTCTATGAAAATTGCAACGGATGGGGATTTAGGCATAATCTCAAGAATTAAAAAGGAAATGGACGTACAAATTATTCCAGGAAAGGGGAGTGTAACATATTCTGAAGTTACCGGACATGAAAATATTGTGATTTGTATAAGGAATACTGATACAAACACATTCTTGCAGCTATTGTATCCGAAAGGATTTGCGACACATCAGAATCCGTTGTATGGCAAAGGGATTTACAATATAGAAACCTCGGTTCGTATAGGAGAAGCTTCGTTGATGAATATAGCCTGCAGCAGCGGGGACAGGTATCATCAGAATGATAAAAAAGAAGAATGTAGAGGATGGTGTGAGTCGGAAATAGAAAAATATATTAGGAAAATGCCATTGAGTCTGGAGAAAGGAGACGAAAGTTTTTATGCGTATTTTCAGGCGTTAATACAGACGCTGAATATGCTGTCTCAGTATGAAAAATTTAAATTATCTAAGGATATTTTCTATCTTGTGTTCCCTGCATTTAAAATGCTTACAGAGCAGATGTACGCAGCGCTTGATTTCATGGAAGAAGAACCGAAGAAAACACAGGAGAAAGCTGCTTCGGAGGCAATTTGCCAGTTTGTTGATGCAGTTGATTCTGTTGTAAACCATATTGTCCATACGGATCAGGTATTTTTGATGGTGCCGGGCTATACAGGAACCACGTTTTCAATTCCGATAAAATTGTGCCTGCTGTATATGTGGATGTTGGAGAAAGAGAAGAAACTGCTGAATGATAATCAGGGTGCTGAATATCAGTGTTTGTTGTCTCCGGTGATGGAGTCTATCCCGGCTACGGGGCTGGTGTATCCGGACAGTGAAGAAGAAAGTAGGCTGATTCGTATCAAAGTGTCACAGCGGTCGTTATATATGCCGAGAGATCTGATGATTATTTTAACCCATGAAATAGCGCATTATATTGGAAATGAAGTGCGGTGCAGAGAGGTAAGGCTGAGCAATATCATAAAAACGCTGGCGTTTATTATTTGCGAGGGGATTATCTCGAAGGAGCTGCCAGATCAAATGGAAAACCAACAGGAAAAAGTAATAGCAGAAGGGTTCCTGAAGATTAATAATAAACAGATGTATCGGGATTTTGTTAGAGAGCTGGGAAGTGCGGTGAAACAAAAAATTCCGGATGGGAAATACCATGTGTCAGTGATACAGAATGTTTTAGAAGAATGTTGTACCTCTTTGTTGACGGATGAAAGAGGGGTGATTTATAAAAATATATATACCATTGACCCGGAAATGATGGAGCGTGAGAAAAAGATCGAACAGTTGAATTGTATCTGCCGACTGCAAAACAAGTTTGATGATAACCGTAAAGGAATTGTGTCAACCAGAGTTGTCAGTAAAATCATATCCGAATTATTGGAGATATACAAGGAAGTATTTTCAGATGTTGCGGCGTATGCAATACTGCAATTGGATGTAGACAAATATGAGGAGGCATACAGAATATCAGAGGGAAGACTTGTCAAAGGAAGAGAAGACGCTCCATATGAGATGCGGCGAAAGATTATCCGGTGTTTGACGGAGGGAAAAATAGCGAGACAATTGTCTGCAGAAACTCAAGGGGAGAATAAAAAAGAAACATCAAGGTCTGTGTATATATATAAAAATATGTATGCGTTCAATTGTACCTTTGATTTGCTGTATGATTATGCAGAAACCTGTTATAGGAAACTAGAAAAAAGGCTTCTGGAAGAAGAACATGAGAAGCAGGTACAGGAAATCAGAGACATATACAATATGTTTTATGATCAAACGGAAAGCTGTGAAAGCATTTATGCTTCCATTATAAAAAAGATAAAGGAATATACAGATGGAATAGAAGAACTTCTGTTGAAAGAATTAAAGACCCAGTAAAATACAGGCAGGCTTATAACCGGAACGGTCAGTCAGGGCAGTTCCGGTTATAAGATTCCGGTTTCTATATTGTACAGAGCTGGATCAGCAATCATGATAGGGGAGTCGCTAACGGATGAAAAGGAATCTTCGCAGAAAGGCGAAAAAGAATTCTCCTTATCGGTAATATTTGTCTCACGGGACCAGTTGCGTGTTGTATCTATTTGAGAAAATTCAACTGCCCGTGTATAGTACTTTTTCATAAGAATACCTCCAAAAAACAAAAGTGCATATATATACATCATATGCACATTGTATGCATGAGTTCCAATATTTATGTCACGTCACATATACATATTAATCTAATTTCCCGATGGCGTCAACAAAAAATTCGAAAATTTTCGTTATTATTATAGAAAATCGCCCACTGCTGTGCTAAAATCAGGAGACAGAGGCAGGAACAACATAGCGATAGAGGTTCGGCAGGGAGCGAGGACGGATACATGAAGATACAGGAGACGGTGAGAAAGCCGATGATGGAAGCGAAATATCTGAATGTGGATAACACAGACAGGTACCGCCCAATCATCCGGCTTTTTTATTTGCAGTATGAGAAGCTGAAATATTGGCTGTATCAGGAAGAGGTGTATGCGGAACTGAAGGAGGATCCGTATTTCCAGGATTATACGCCGGAGCAGTGCCAGCAGGATCTTGCGGCTTTGACGGCGTGGGGTAATCTTTCGACGATTCAGGACACGAAGAAGGTTTCTACGATTGAGGAATTTAAGAATAAGAAGTTCCGGTATCAATTGTCAGAGGTTTGCGTGGAAATTGAGCGGATGATGATTCGTGTTGAAAATCTGTTTATTGAAAGTTCTTCGCTGGAACCGACACTTCTGGAAAGAATCTGTATGAATCTTCGGAGAATACCTGAGATTGCGAGGGAAAGCCAGGACAATATCTATATCTGGTGGAATGATCTGAACAATGATTTTATCCGGCTGAATCAGAATTACCAGGATTATATGAGGGAATTGAATAGTGTGAAGGCAGAAGAAATGATGAAGACGAAGGAGTTTCTTGTGTTTAAGGACCATTTGATTGAATATCTGAGGAATTTTGTGAGGAGCCTGCAGATGAATGTGTCGTCAATTGAACAGTGCTTAAAGGAAATGGACAGGGGGCAGCTGGAAGGGATTCTTACGGAAGTGGTGCAGTATGAGTTGGCGATTCCGCGGATAGATACGGAAATAACAGAAGAGATGATTACGGATAAGATAAATGGGCGCTGGGATAGTCTGGAAGAGTGGTTTGTGGGTGTGGATGGAAGGGAATCGGAGGCCTTGAAGGTTTTTGATACTACGAATGAGATTATCCGGAAGATTACCCGGTATGCATCGAGGATCAGTGAGCGCAGCAATGGCGGCGCCAATCGGCGGGAAGAGTACCGCAAGCTTGCAGTTATGTTTTCTAAGTGCCGGGATATTTACGAAGCGCACCGCCTGGCGGCATCGGTATTTGGCATTGAAAAGCCGCTGCATTTGAAAGGGATTCCGGGGCGGCAGACAGAAAGTATTAATAGCGGAGTGTTTGAGGAAGAGCCTTATGTGGTAACCGTGACGCCGAGAATCCGGACTTACAGGGAGAAGGCGATGAGAAGCGGGATTGTTGACCGTTCCAGAGAGAAGGAAGAGATGCGCCTTGCGGCAATCCGGAGAATGGAAGAGGAGCGGAAGCTTTTAAAGGGATATATCAGAGACGGAAGGCTTTCTTTTGCCGGGCTTCCTGAGATAGAGCCGCATGTAAGGGATGTATTTCTTTCCTGGCTGTCGAAGGCGCTGGAGAATAAGGAGCTGCGGGGAAAGACGGAAGACGGGCAGATCTATCACCTGGAACAGGAGAATCCCGGAGAAACCTGTATTTTGAAATCGCCGGATGGAAATCTTGAGATGCCGGCATATACGATTGTGTTTGAGGAGATGTTATGAGAACATTAGAAATATTGCTTGAGAGGCGGTGGATTTTAAAAAGCAGGGACAGAGAGCTGTACTACCAGATGAAGGACGAGCTGGGGACGGTGAAGAGATTTCTGATGGAGAAGCTTGGCTATCAGGTGATTGTGAATTCGTATCTGGTAAAGGTGGAGAAAATGCCGGCGAAGCCGGAGAATTGGATGGGGATTCTGGAATTCAACCGGAAGATTGAGTATGTTTTTCTGTGCCTGATATTGATGTTCCTGGAAGAGAAGGAGGCGGAGGAGCAGTTTGTGCTGTCGGAGCTTACGGAGTATGTTCAGGGACAATATCAGGAAGAGCAGATTGACTGGACGGTGTACCGTTACCGCAGGCATCTGGTTAAGGTGATTAAGTATTGCGTGGGCTGCGGGATGCTGAATGTGAATGATGGGAGTGAGGAGAGCTTTGCAAAGGATGATACCAGTGAGGTTCTCTATGAAAATACAGGGGTATCCCGGTATTTTATGAAGAATTTTACCCAGGATATTATGGGGTATTCCAGCCCGGAAGATTTTGAAAAGCAAGAGTGGATTGATGTGGATGAAGACCGGGGGATTGTAAGAAGGCAACGGGTTTACCGGAGACTTCTGATGACGATGGGAATGTATAAAAATGCGGAGACGGAAGAGGATTTTGCCTATGTGCGTAATTACCGCAATATGATTCAGGGAGATTTGGAAGAGTACCTGGATTGTGAGCTTCATGTGCACAGAACGAGTGCATTTCTCGTGTTGGGAGATGAGTGCAGGATGGGAAGATGTTTTCCGGAAGAAAATACGCTGTCAGATATTGTCATGTTAATCCATGGAATTATCGGAGAATGGATACGGGATGGAAGGATAGAACCCGGCGTACAGGAAGAAATCCGGCTGCCGCGGGAGAAGTTCCGGGAGATTCTGGAAAGCTGTAAGGAACGGTATGGGAAGGGATTTATTAAGACTTACAGAGATATGACCACCGGAGAATTCTGTGGAGAGGTGCAGGCCTATATGACAGAACTGGGGCTGATAGAGCAGGACAGACAGGATGTCAGAATTAGCACGGCTGCAGGGAAGATTGCCGGGCGGTATCCAAAAGATTTTCTGGAAAACGGAGGACGAGATGAATAGTAAATGGCAGATATACAGAGTGGGGCTTTTGGATTTCTGGTACTATGACGAGGAGGAATTCTATTTTCTAGATGGAAGGATGCTTCTGAGAGGGGCGAATGGTTCCGGGAAGTCCGTTACCATGCAGAGTTTTATTCCACTGCTTCTGGATGGAAATATGCGGCCGGAGCGCTTGGATCCTTTTGGCTCAAGGGCAAGAAAAATGGAGAATTACCTGTTGGAAGAAGGGGATGAGCGCCAGGAACGCACCGGTTATCTTTACATGGAGCTGAAACGCAGGGAGAGCGAAGAATTTCTTACGCTCGGGATTGGAATCAGGGCGAGGAAAAGCAAGAAGCTGGAATCCTGGTATTTCTGCCTGACGGACGGGCGGAGAGTGGGGAAGGATTTTTTCCTTTATAAGGAAGGCCAGAATAAGATTGCATGTACGAAGTTGGAGTTGCGCAACCGTATTGGCGACGGCGGGCAGGTGATGGATTCGCAGGGAGAGTATGCTCAGTGTGTGAACAGGCTTTTGTTTGGGTTTGAGACCATGGAAGAATATAAAGAGCTTTTGGATCTGTTGATTCAGCTCAGGACGCCGAAGCTTTCTAAGGATTTTAAGCCTACTGTGATAAATGAAATCTTAAGCAGTTCGCTGCAGACTCTGTCAGAGGATGATTTGCGTCCGATGTCGGAAGCGATTGAGAATATGGACAGCCTGAAGACGAATCTGGATACGCTGTATGATAGTATCCATGCGGCAGAGCAGATTGAAAAGGTATACAATCAATATAATGAGATTACCTTGTATGATAAATCGCTGCTATTTGTAAAAGCGGCGGAAGATTACCGGGGGCTTCAGAAAAAAGCGGAATCGCTGGAACAGGAGATGGCACGGTGCAGGGAGCAGAAGGAGCAGGAAGAACAGCGCTATACAGAACTGAAGCAGGAGCAGAAGATTTGCCTGCAGGAGAGAGAGTCCCTTG
This sequence comes from Dorea acetigenes, assembly GCF_025567385.1. Lineage (NCBI taxonomy): Bacteria > Bacillati > Bacillota > Clostridia > Lachnospirales > Lachnospiraceae > Dorea > Dorea acetigenes. Next base: position 62,393 of record NZ_JAOQJU010000011.1, on the reverse strand, counting down.
CGGACAGCGATGCGGCGAGGCTGAAGGAAAGGGAGCTGGAGATCCGCAGAGAGCTGGAAGGGACGAAGGAAGCCTTAAAGGAAAAGAAGCGGCAGGAGGAAGAAAAAAGGGAGAGATTCCTGGAAACAGAGCAGAAGCTTAAAGGACAGTCCCGGGAAAATGAGCTGCTCTGGCAATCCATTGAAGAAAGCTTGAAAGTTATGGAAGAAGAACTGGGTGAGATCCCATTTGATGATTTTTCCTTCATGCGGAAAGAACTGACGGACGCGAAGGGCGGCGCCTATTCTTTTGCTTCTCATATAGAGCTTTTGCGTACCTATATGCAGAGGGTAGAATCTGGCAAAATGGCGCTGGAGGAGGAAAAAGCCTGCCAGGAGAGATACAGCAGGTTTTTGCAGGAACTGGATGGCTATCAGGAAGAGAAGAACCGTGCGCAGCGGGAGGTCTTACAGTATGAAAATCTTCTGCATGAGACGAAGCAGGAGACGATTGAGAATATTTACCGGTGGGAAAAGGGAAATAAAGAGCTGCATTTGTCGGCGGGAACCCTGCAGAAAATGGCAAGGGCAATTGAACAGTATGATACGGAGACGGACTATTGGTCGGTGCGGGAGCTGGCGAATGGAGAATTTGAAGAGAAAACCCAGGAGATTTCTGCGGCGCTTATGGAAGCCGGACAGGAACTGAACGGGAAGAAGGCGGAGTACAGCGAGGCGTTGGCAGAGCTGGAGCAATGGAAGAACCAGAAAGAGCCGGAACCGGAAAGAAGTGAGGCGGTGGAAGAAAACCGCAGGCGTCTGCAGGAAAAAGGAGTCCCTTATCTGCAGTTTTATAAGGTGATTGATTTTGATAAGAGGCTGACGGAAGCGCAGAAAGCCAATCTGGAAGAAGCGCTTCTTCACATGGGAATTCTGGATGCGCTGATTATTCCGGAAGAATACAGGGAACAGGCGCTGTCTATGGGGGATGGCGTATGTGACCGTTACATTTTCGGCGATGTCTCCCATGTGCGGAACAATATCATGGATTGTCTGGACGTGGATAATGAAGAGGGCGATATCTTTCTTTATCAGCAGGTTTCCAGGATTCTTACAGCCATTGGATGGAAAAACGGTGAAGGAGAAGAGCGTGCGGAAGGTTCCTGGGTTGATGAAAATGGAAATTATGGTATGGGAATTGTGGAAGGAACCGTCACCGGCACCTATCAGCCTTGTTTTATTGGCACTTTGGCAAGAGAGAGGTATCAGCAGCAGAAAATACAGGAATTGGAAGAAATGTGCCGGAAGCTGGAGGCGGAAATACGGCAGGCAGAAGAAGAGCTGGCAGGAATCCGGAGGCGGAAGGAAGCCCTGGAGGCAGAGTGGAAAGCATTTCCTAAAGAGCAGGATCTTAAGACGGCGGCAAAAGAGCTGGAAAGAAAACAGTCTGTGCTGGAGGATATAGAACGCAAGGTTAAAAGGCAGAAGGAACTTGTTGAGACGGAGCGCCGGGCGTTGGATGAAGTGCGGCTGAAGGTGCAGGAGGCATGCCGGAAATGTTACCTTACGCCGAGGCTGGATGTGTTCCGGAAAGCCATGGAATCGCTGGCTGCTTATAGAGAAGAGCTGACAGGGCTTCAGATTACTTACGGCAAGTATACCAATGGGATTGCATTTTCCAGGGTGCAGGAGAATTATCTGGAAGAAATTGATAAAGATCTGGACGATATCCGTTATGATTTCAATCGGACGGCGCAGAAGGAAAGAGAGGCCGAAAAGAGCCTGGCATCCGTTCTTGCCCAGCTTGCGCTGACAGATTATGAAAAAATCCGGGAACGGCTGGAGTATTGTGTGGGGCGGCTGGAAAAGCTTCCTTCAGAGATTGAGGCTTCTGTTACGCGTAAGTCGGAGCTTAAGTCTATGGAGGGGCAGCTTCTGGAGAAGCGGACAGAGACGGAGATTGCTGCCGGGAAGGCAAGAGAGACGAAAGAGCGGTTGGAGCGTGCCTTTGAGCTGGAATACCGGCTGGGCTATGTGGAGAGTCGATTCGGGGAGGATGACGCGGAGATCCTGGCGAAGAAGCTGTGCAGTATGCTTGCCGGAAGGTTCGGAAGTAAGAAGCAGAGCGAGATATTAGAGAATCTCCAGGGAGCGTATCATCAGAACCGCGGATATCTGCTGGAATACCAGATTACACTGCATACGTTATTTGAAGAGCTGGACAGTGAGACAGGCGTTTTTGATACAGGGATGCGGCGGATTGACATTGGCGCCAAATACCGGGGCGTGCCTGTGAAGTTTAAAGAATTGATTGCCGGGATGCGTGAAGATGCGCAGATTCAGCAAAGATTGCTGAGTGATAAGGATAGAGAGCTGTTTGAAGATATTCTGGCGAATACAATCAGTAAAAAAATCAGGGGGAAAATCCAGGCGAGCAAGCGCTGGGTGGAAAAGATGAATACCCTCATGGAGTCCATGAAGACTTCCAGCGGGCTTACCTTAAGCCTTCGTTGGAAGAACAAGCGCGCAGACAAGGAGGAGCAGCTGGACACCAGGGAACTGGTGGAACTGTTACAGAAAGATACGGAAATCATGCGTCTGGAAGAAGCAGAGCAGCTTTCGAGACATTTCCGCTCTAAGATAGAGGAAGCGCGGAAAGCGTCGAATGATTCGGGCAATGTGCAGTCGTTCCATGCAGTGATGCGGGAAGTGCTGGATTACCGCCAGTGGTTTGAATTCCAGTTGGAATGCCAGAAAACCGGAGAGAAGAAGAAAGAATTGACAGACCGGGTATTTTTTACCTTCAGCGGCGGTGAGAAGGCGATGGCTATGTATGTGCCGCTTTTTTCGGCAGTTGTAGCGAAATATGCGGGGGCCAGAAAAGACGCGCCCCGCTTGATTTCACTGGATGAAGCGTTTGCAGGGGTAGACGAGATGAATATCCGGGATATGTTCCGGCTAATGGTAGAATTTGACTTTAACTTCATGATTAATTCCCAGATCTTGTGGGGAGATTATGATACGGTGCCGGGATTGGCAATCCATCAATTGCTGCGCCCGGAGAACATAAAGTATGTTACGGTCATCCGTTATGTATGGAATGGGAAAATAAAAAGCATGGTAACGGAGAAGGATTTGCAGCATGGATAAAAGGAATGAAAGCGCTGTGTTGGAAGAGTGCGTGGCATATTTTAAAGCCCGCCCTGTTTATGAAAAGTTGTTTCGAAAGGTGCGGGATAAATACGGAAGCCTGGGGCATATGGGAGGCACGATTGTGCTTGCCGGCCTTGACAGGGAGGAAAGGAATCAGCTGAGCGGTTTTTTCCAGAAAGATTATGCTGAAAATAAGAGTATCACCATTTCTGCGGGAGCTATGGAAAAATGCCTGCAGGACAGCAGGTTTTCAGAGATAACATGGGAAGAAATTCTGGAAGCATATTTTGGAGAGCCGCTGACAGTAAAGAAAGAAGAACGGCAGAAGCAAAGCGAAAAAAGGAAGGATTTCTTTGGCAAACTGCTTTCCGGGTACCCGGAGGGAGAGGGGAAGGATTGGCTGGAGAGCGTGTTGAGAGAGCGGAAGGAGGGCTATCTGCTGATTATGCAGCTGTATCGGGAAAGCCCGGAGAAGCTTTCAGATGTCCTGGGATATGTGATGAAGGCAGATACATGCCTGCCCGAGAAGTCAGAGAGGAAGAAGCCGGAATTTCTGGCAGTATTTGCCTCGAAGGTTACAGGCAATCCTCATTATTTTGATGACGGCCGTGTGGGCGGGAAACTTTTGTCTGCTTATTTGAAAGAGCGTTTTGGGAAGAGCAGGCCAAAGGAAGTTTCCCGGGCAGAGTATCAATACAGTGTTTATTATGAAGCGGGGATTTTGAAAGACGGGGTGTCAAATGACGTGCTTGCCTATGGAATCCATGGGTACAGGGCGGACGGGACTGTTCATATGGGATTGGAAGGCTTTTTGGAAAATCAGGAGCCGGTGAAATTGACGCTTCAGACAATCGGGAACCTTGAAAGGATAGAAGGGCAGGCCGGAATGGTCTATGTGGTGGAAAATCCCACGGTGTTTTCTGTTCTGGTTAGTGAATTCCCTAAGGGTACTTTTCTTTGTGGGAATGGTCAGCTCAGGCTGGCGGTTCTCGCCCTGATGGATAAATTCCCGGAGGAGACGGTGTTTTGGTACGCCGGGGATTTTGACCCGGAGGGGCTTTTGATTGCACAGCGGCTGAAGGAACGGTATCAGGAACGCCTGCAATTATGGAATTATTGCGTGCCGTGGTATGAGAAACATCTGTCAGAAGTAAGGCTGGATGCTGGAAGGGTGAAGAAGCTGGAACGTGTCCGCATCAGTGAGCTTCAGGAAATGAAAGAAGCAATCGGCAGAGAAAGGAAAGCGGCATACCAGGAAGCGATGATTGAGAAACTGTGTCTCTCACTAAAAAGGCACAGTGTCGGACATGAGTAAATTTTATACAAAAACAGACCGCTTTCAGGCGGAAATTGTACAATTAATGGAAAAAATCTTTTTGTGGTTGATAAGGGTTTTTTTTCATGCTAGAATGGACGATGTTAGATGTATGAAAAGATAGTTATACAGGAGAAGAGTATATGAATGAAAGTGAACGAACGAGAAAAATAGAAGAAACACAGATAGATCTGATAGAAGTGTTTCATTTATTTCTGCGTAAATGGTGGCTGATTATCGGATGTCTGGTTCTTGGAGTGCTGGTGTCGGGGCTTTATACCAAGCTTTTGATAACGCCCCAGTATTCTGCTACATCTACGATTTATGTTTTGTCCAAGACGACCAGTATCACGTCTGTGACTGATTTACAGCTTGGCACACAGCTGACGGCGGATTTTCAGATGCTTGCTAAGAGCCGAACTGTGGTGAACGAAGTAATTGAAACATCGGGGATGGATTTGACCTACTCGGAGCTGGTATCCCGTATGAACGTGGAAAATCCTTCAGAGACACATATGCTGAAGCTTACAGTAACCGATCCGGATCCTGCGACGGCAGCAAAGCTTTCTAATGCCTACGCTGAGGTTATGACGGAGCAGGTTGCGGATATTATGAATACGGATAAGCCTAATATTGCAGAGAGAGCGGTAGAACCCACAAGTCCTGCAAGCCCGAATTTTCAGAAGAATGTGCTGATGGGCGGTCTGGCAGGCGCAGCGCTGGCGTGTCTGCTTATTCTGGTTCAGTATCTGATGAATGACACGATCCAGACGGAAGAAGATGTGCGAAAATATCTCGGTTTACATACACTTGCAGCGATGCCGCTGGAAAAGAGGCGTAAATAGTTGGGTGATAGAATACGCAAGATATTGATGGGTGTTTTTTCGCTGATTGCTGTGCTCTGCGGTGCATATCTTATTTGGTATTATATCTGGATGCCCCGGGAAAATATGGGGACAGCAGAAGAGTATGAAGAGTATAAGATAGAAAGTAATGAGGAGACACCGGAAGCGGCGGAGCCTGTGGAAATTCCTATTGATTTTGCTTCGCTCCAGGCGCAGAATCCGGAAGTGTGTGCATGGATAAGAATAGAAGATACACATATTGATTATCCAATCGTCCAAAGCAGAACGGATGAAGAATTCTATCTGGAGCATTCCTGGGAAGGAAATTATTCTCCGGCGGGGGCTATTTTTATACAGACGTATAATGCGGCTGATTTTACGGATTATAATACAGTGATTTATGGACATAGAATGGGAAATGGCAATGAGACGATGTTTCACGATGTCCACAATTATATGGATATGGATTACCTAAAGAGCCATCAGAATATAACGGTTTATACAAGAGACCATATACGGAGCTATAAAGTGTTTGCAGCGGTGGTATATGATGATAGACTGATTCCGGTTTCCTTTGATTTCTCGGCGGAATCAGGACGGCAGGCATTTCTGGATTCCCTATATGCATCTGAGGATGTGCGGAATCAATTTGCGGAAGGTGTGGAGGTTACGCCAGAGGATCGGATTATTACACTGAGTACCTGCCTGGAGTCGGAACCGCATCACAGATTTTTGTTAGGGGCAGTGTTAGTGGATGAAAAGTAAAAATATACTTCTGGTTTTATTGGGGCTGGTTTGCCTGGCGTTGTTGTGTGGTGTCGGCTACACGGTCTATCAGGGAAAAGAAAGTCAGAAGGAGCCGGCGGAAGAAAAGGATTATCAGGAAGAATATCTTACGTATAATGGCAAGAAGTATAAGAGGAATCCGGATATCTATACGGTGCTTTTTATGGGTGTAGATAAGGAAGCGCAGGCAGAGGTTGGAAATCAGCCTGGTGATGCGGGACAGACAGATAGCCTGAATCTGTTGGTAATGAACCGTGAAACCAAAGAAGGGAAGATCATACAGATTTCCAGGGATACGGTAGTAGATTTGGATATTTACGATACCAATAATGAGCTGCTGATGACGACAGAAGGGCAGATCGCGCTCCAGTATGCGTTTGGTGACGGAAAGAACCGGAGCTGCCGTCTGACGGGTGAGCGTGTGAGCGAGCTGCTGGGAGGAATAGAAGTGGATTCCTATATAGCGTTGTCGCTGGATGGGATTGCGGCTGCGACGGATGTTATCGGCGGCGTGACGCTTACGGTTCCGGAGGATTATACGGAGATTGACCCGGCGTTTTATGCGGGCGCCGAAGTTACGCTGGATGGTGGGATGGCGGAAAAATATGTGCGGAGCAGAGACGTGCAGAGCCTGGACAGCAATAATCAGCGAATGGAACGACAGTCTCAATTTATGGGAGCGCTGATACAGAAAATGAGGAATCTTTCTCTGGAAAAAGAGGAATATGTATCTATGTATCAGGAGATAGAACCTTATGTAACTACGAACATGACAGCGGATGAATTGGCAGATCTTGCGGAATATAAATATGCAGAGGACATGCTGGAGCTTCCGGGAGAGGTGACAGAAAAGGACGGGTATGCGCAATTTGTTGTTAATGCGGAAGAAATGAAAACAATTCTTGTAAAATACTTTTACAAAGAAGTATAAAAGTGTTATATTATAAAGTAGTACAGCAAAAAATGATTTTGTGATGATGATGTGTAGGGAGGAAATAAAAATGAAAGCAAAATTAACAAGAATAATGGCGCTGACAATGGCGGTTGTGATGTGTTTGGGAATGTCCGTATGCGCGGCAGACAGCCCGAGCGGAAGCACTGTATTCCGTGTACGCGGTGTTGCGCGTGCCCTGGATGCAAACGGACAGGATGTTACCAGTAAGATTTCTCTGGTAGATACGGATGATTCTTCAATACCGGAAGAATATCAGGCACCGGCGGCTGAGATCAGGACAGAAGACGGCCTGAAAAATGCTATGGGTTCAGATTGGAATGCGAATATGATTGTTACGGATGTCAAATATACAAAGGCAGAGGGCGATGTTGAGTTCCCGGTAACGATGACGGTTAATATGCCCGGCGTTACAGAGGGAAGCAAGGTGTATGTACTTTGCTGGAACGGAAGTGCCTGGGAGAAGTTAGCAGTGACGGTAGGAAACGGAACGGTTACATTTACAATTAACAGCGCATCTTTGCTGGCATTTGTAGTAGATAAGACAACTTTATCTACGACTACTGTTTCTCCGAAGACAAGCGCTTCTTCATCAACGGCGATTGCGTTGATGGGAATCGTTGCGGTAGTTGCTTTGTGCGGACTGAAGAAAAAATCTGTATTAAGATAGTCTGAGTGGATTAGAAAGAAAACTCTTCTGGGAGACTTCTCCGTGAGAAGAGTTTTTTTTGGAAGGAAACCTCATTATGAAATTAGTAGATATTCATTGTCATCTGATTCCCAGAGTAGATGATGGACCGGAGACGGTGGAAGAGGCAGGAAAAGTGCTCGCCGCCATGTATGATGAGGGTGTGCGCGTCGCAATTGCAACTCCTCATTACCGGCCGCATATGTTTGAAGCTCCGGCGGAGCGAATAGAAAAGTATTATCAGCTTATGAAGAAGGCGGCGGAAGCGAAAGGGATTCGTCTGTATCTGGGGTGTGAATTTTACCGGTATGCAGAGATGGCCGCAGATATTGAGGCTGGGAAACATCCGTTGATGGCGGGTTCGGATTATGTTTTGATAGAATTCGCTCCGGATGATACCTTCCTGACGATACGAAATCATATATATGAGCTTGTTGCGCGGGGCTATAATCCGATTGTTGCGCACATAGAAAGATATGACTGCTGCAGGATGCCGGATCTTGTGCAGGAACTAAGAGAATTAGGAGCTTATATTCAGGTGAATGCAGGGGCGGTTCTGGGAGGCAGCGGCAGAAAGACAAAGAAATATATAAAAGGTCTTATGGATGAGGATTTGGTGGATTTCATTGCGTCGGACGCACATGACGGAAAAAGAAGAAAGCCGAATTTGGGAAAGTGCTCCGCATATGTGGAGCGCAGATATGGACGGGAGTATGTCCACAGGGTTTTTGTGAAAAACCCGCTTAATATTATTAAAGCAGGAGAGGGTTATGAAAAAGGCAAAGATTGAAATTCGACAAATGGCATATGCAACAAGAGAGGCGTTGAAGACATTGCGTACCAATGTTCAATTTTGTGGGGATGATAAAAGAGTAATCCTTGTGACGAGCTGCGTGCCGGGAGAAGGAAAGACCCGGAGTGCGATTGAGCTTGCATATACGTTCGCAGAGTTGAATAAACCGGTACTTCTGATTGATGCGGATATGCGCAAATCGGTGATGGTTTCCAGACTTCAGATTCAGGGCGTGGAACAAGGATTGTCCCATTTCCTGTCCGGACAGTGTTCTCTTGCGGATATTGTGATAGAAACAAATGTGCCGAAGATGCATGTAATGCTTGCCGGACCACTGGTTCCGAATCCTACGGAACTGTTGTCTACAAAGCGTTTCCGCAGTATGATAGAGTCACTGCGTAAAGTTTATGAATACATTATTATTGATTCTCCGCCGCTTGGTATGGTAATTGATGCTGCGATTATTGCGAAGAATTGCGACGGTGCAATCATGGTGGTAGAATCTGCGAAGACGAAATACCGTTTGGCGCAGAATGTAAAAGAGAAGCTGGAGAATGCAGGATGTACCGTTATGGGAGTTGTCCTGAATAAGGTGGACCGCAAAAAACAGGGCGGCTATTACAATAAATATTACGGCGCCAGTTATGGTAAGAAAGGATACGGAGAGTATTACCGGTACGAGCCGGAAGAGAAAGAATAGAAGAAGAGAAAAGGCTTGACTTCATTGTGGGTATTATGATATAGTATTGTGGCGATGGAAGTAGGTCTTTTTTTTATGCCTAAAATCCGGCAGCCCTGCAAGCTGTCGGGAGTAACACGTTAATATTACAAATATGAAGCGAGGTGGAAGTTGTGCGTACTAGAATTACATTAGAATGTACAGAATGCAAGCAGCGTAACTACAACATGACCAAGGATAAGAAAAAACATCCGGAACGCATGGAAACCAAGAAGTACTGTAGATTCTGTAAATCACACACATTGCACAAAGAAACGAAATAGTCGTCAAGAAGGAGTGTGAATTTCATGAGTGATCAGAAGACTCAGAAAAAAAGCTGGTTCAAAGGAATGAAGGCAGAATTTAAGAAAGTCATTTGGCCAGATAAAGTGACACTTGCAAAGCAGACAACGGCAGTAGTTTCTGTGACTGTAGCAGTAGGAGTGATTATTGCAATCGTTGATTTCCTGGTGCAGTACGGTGTAGATTTATTAGTAAGATAACTGATAAACTGCATGCAAGAAAGGTGATTTTATGTCAGAGGCAAAATGGTATGTAGTTCATACCTATTCAGGGTATGAAAACAAGGTGAAAGCGAACATTGATAAGACAATTGAGAACAGACATCTGGAAGATCAGATTCTGGAAGTGCGTGTTCCGATGCAGGATGTCGTGGAATTGAAAAACGGCGTTCAGAAGGCGACACAGAAGAAGATGTTTCCCGGTTATGTGCTGATCCATATGTTTATGAATGATGACACATGGTATGTGGTGCGTAATACAAGAGGTGTGACAGGATTTGTCGGACCAGGCTCCAAGCCGGTTCCGCTTACGGATGCGGAAATGGCCGGACTGGGTATCAGACAGGAGGACATTGTTGTGGATTATGAAATCGGAGATACTATCCAGGTGATTTCCGGTGCATGGGCAGATACTGTCGGCACTATCCAGACAATGAATATGCAAAAGCAGAGTCTTACAATCAATGTTGAGCTATTTGGCCGCGAAACGCCAGTGGAATTAAGTTTCGCTGAAGTGAAAAAAATGTAACAGATTCAAAAGTGGGAGGGGCGTGTATGACGTTCCCGACATTACCACAAGGAGGTAATTAGACATGGCAAAAAAAGTAGAAGGTTATATTAAATTGCAGATTCCTGCCGGCAAGGCAACTCCGGCTCCGCCGGTTGGTCCTGCACTTGGACAGCATGGCGTGAATATCGTTGAATTTACAAAGCAGTTTAATGCAAGAACCGCAGATCAGGGTGATATGATTATCCCTGTAGTTATCACGGTTTATAATGACAGAAGTTTCAGCTTCATTACAAAGACACCACCGGCAGCAGTTTTGATTAAGAAGGCCTGCAAGATTAAATCCGGTTCAGGCGTTCCGAATAAGAAAAAGGTTGCAACAATTACGAAAGCTCAGCTGCAGGAAATCGCTGAGACAAAGATGCCGGATCTTAACGCGGCAAGCGTAGAAGCGGCAATGAGTATGATTGCAGGTACTTGCCGTTCTATGGGAGTAACTGTAGTTGATTAGGAGACCGGGAGCAACTGAATTTTAATGAAGCAAAAAGTGGGAGGGTTATCCCGACATTACCACAAGGAGGTATTTTTTAATGAAACGAGGAAAGAAATATATTGAGGCTGCTAAAACGATTGACAGAGGAACTCTTTATGATAGAGATGAAGCAGTTGCATTAGTGAAGAAAACAGCAGTAGCTAAATTTGATGAAACAATTGAAGCTCATATCAGAACAGGCTGTGATGGACGCCACGCTGACCAGCAGATCCGTGGAGCGGTTGTACTGCCGCACGGAACGGGTAAGAAGGTTCGTATCCTGGTATTTGCGAAGGATGCCAAGGCAGATGAAGCAAAGGCAGCAGGAGCAGATTACGTTGGAGGAATGGAACTGATCGAGAAGATCCAGAAGGAAAACTGGTTTGAATTTGACGTTGTAGTTGCTACACCAGACATGATGGGTGTTGTAGGACGTATCGGTCGTGTACTTGGACCAAAAGGACTTATGCCGAACCCGAAGGCCGGTACTGTAACGATGGACGTAACAAAGGCGATTCAGGAGATCAAAGCTGGTAAGATTGAGTACAGACTTGATAAGACAAATATTATTCATGTGCCGGTAGGTAAAGCATCCTTTACCGAAGAGCAGCTTGCAGACAACTTCCAGACGCTTATCGATGCGATTAATAAAGCCAGACCAGCAGCAGTAAAGGGCCAGTTCTTAAAGAGCGTGGTACTTACTTCTACCATGGGACCGGGAGTGAAGATTAATCCGGCTAAATTAGGCTAATAACATCGAATAGAATAAAAGGGGTATTGGGCTTTGGCCTGATACTCCTTTTTTAGGTAACGGTTCAGCCATAAGCCGGATTGTGGGTGAATCATGCTTGCATGAATGAACACACGATCCGGTTTATGAGCGGAGCGCCATTTTATGAGCAAAAATAGCTGCATAGTAGCGGAGAAACATCGTAGATGCGTTTTGCGAATGGCGCGGGCGGAACTGTTACTTTTTAAACAAATTTTTTATTCTAAAAATATTGACATGTATTGAAAAGTATGCTATTTTAATCAAGTAACTGCCGAAGACAGTAGGTGCTGTAAAAGCGTAAGGATAGAAACGCCTACCGAGGAAGGATAGATTTGATACAATGTGTATGAATTTATGAGCCTCTGCGTCTTTGGATGCAGAGGCTTTTAATGATATAGGAAATTTCTTCGAATTTCCTATATCATTAAAAACTCCGCGGGATGCGCACGATGTGCAAAGGAAGGCTGCTTGCAGCAGCCGCACATCGGCGCCGCAAAGCGGAGCAAGTCCCGCAAGGATTGAGGGATACAGGGTGTTCGAAGCGGACCTGTCCGCTTTGTTCTATCTATCGGCGGTGCGAAAACCAAAATCTAACAAGGAGGTGCACCATTCGTGGCAAAAGTTGAATTAAAACAACCTATCGTACAGGCTATTGTAGATGATATTCAGGGCGCACAGTCAATCGTGCTGGTTGATTACCGTGGACTGACGGTTGCTCAGGATACAGAGCTTCGTAAACAGTTAAGAGAAGCGGGAATCATTTACAAGGTTTGTAAAAACACAATGATGAAGAGAGCTTTTGAAGGAACTGAGTTCGCTGCTTTAGACGAGCACTTGGAAGGACCGAGCGCAATTGCGATTTCTAAGGATGACGCGACAGCTCCGGCAAGAATTATTTGCAAATTTGCAAAAGATGCGAAGGCTCTTGAATTAAAAGCTGGTGTGGTTGAAGGCGTGGCATATGACGCAGAAGCTCTTGGAGAGATTGCAAAGATTCCGTCAAGAGAAGAACTTCTGTCCAAATTGCTTGGAAGCTTACAGTCACCAATTACCAATCTTGCTCGTGTACTTAATCAGATTGCAGAGCAGGGAGGCGCTCCGGCCGCAGCAGAAGAAGCTCCGGCAGAGGAAGCAGCAGAGGCTCCGGCAACAGAGGAGTAGGAATAGTTATCAAATAAAATAATTGAAAAATGGAGGAAAATAAAATGGCTAAATTAACAACAGCAGAATTTATTGAAGCTATCAAAGAGTTATCTGTATTAGAGTTAAATGACTTAGTAAAAGCATGTGAAGAAGAATTTGGTGTATCTGCAGCAGCAGGCGTTGTAGTTGCAGCAGCAGCTGGAGATGGAGCTGCTGCAGCAGAAGAGAAAGATGAGTTTGACGTAGAATTAGTTGCAGCAGGCGCTTCTAAAGTAAAAGTAATCAAGGCTGTACGTGAGATTACAGGACTTGGTCTGAAGGAAGCTAAGGAATTAGTAGACGGAGCACCGAAGGTAGTAAAAGAAGGTGTTTCTAAGGCAGAAGCAGAAGAAATCAAGGCTAAGCTTGAAGGCGAAGGCGCAGAAGTTAACCTTAAATAATTCTGAATGGAATGTGAATTGTGAAATGAGTGGAAGGAACCCCATGTATGTGGGGTTCCTTTTGTGATTGAAATGGGTAAATCTGGGAATACTTTTCATTGAGGGACACCCCTGCGTTCAATTGGGTACAGGGTAAAAGTTAATTCAAGACGTAGTAAAGTGTCACTTTACTACGTCTTGAATTAACTTTTTGCTTGACAAATTTCTTGACTTTGTGGTATAGTTGATAGTACGCTATTATGGCATTATAGGCCATAAAAACGTGAGTAAATCTGGGAAATATGAAGGTTTCTTCGGTAAAACCTTACAAAAAATATACAAGGAGTGAAACGTCATATGGAGAAAAACAGAATTCGTCCTATCAAAAGCGGAAAAAGCTCACGCATGAGCTATTCCAGACAAAAAGAAGTGCTTCAGATGCCTAATTTGATTGAAGTCCAGAAAGATTCCTACCAGTGGTTCCTGGATGAAGGATTAAAAGAAGTATTTGATGACATTTCTCCGATTAGCGATTACAGCGGTCATTTGAGCCTGGAATTTGTGGATTTTACCTTGTGTGAAGATGATGTGAAGTACACGATTGAAGAGTGTAAAGAGCGTGACGCGACGTATGCGGCGCCGCTGAAGGTGAGGGTAAGACTTCACAACAAAGAAACAGACGAGATCAATGAGCATGAGATCTTTATGGGTGACCTGCCGTTGATGACGGCGACTGGTACGTTTGTGATTAACGGTGCGGAACGTGTTATTGTAAGCCAGTTGGTTCGTTCGCCCGGCATTTATTATGCAATTGCGCATGACAAACTTGGAAAAAGGCTTTTTTCATCTACCGTTATTCCGAACCGTGGCGCATGGTTGGAATATGAGACAGACTCCAATGACGTTTTTTATGTTCGTGTAGACAGAACAAGAAAGGTGCCGATTACTGTGCTGATCCGTGCGCTTGGTATCGGTACGAATCCTGAAATCATTGAATTATTCGGCGAGGAGCCGAAGATTCTGGCAAGCTTTGAAAAGGATGCTGCCACCAATTATCAGGAAGGACTTCTGGAATTATATAAGAAAATACGTCCGGGCGAGCCGCTTGCCGTAGACAGTGCAGAAAGCTTGATTACAAGTATGTTCTTTGACCCGAGACGTTATGATCTGGCGAAGGTCGGACGTTATAAGTTTAATAAGAAGCTGGCCCTTAAAAACCGAATTACTGGTCAGGTTCTTGCTGAAGATGTGGCAAGCCCGCTTACCGGCGAAGTGATTGCTGAAAAAGGGACGAAGATTACCAGAGAAATTGCGGACGCGATTCAGAATGCGGCTGCTCCTTTCGTGTGGATTGAGCGTGAGGAAGAAGAGAGAAATATTAAAGTTCTTTCTAACATGATGGTGGATCTTCAGGCAATTGTTGATATTGACCCGAAGGAAGTAGGGGTTACGGAACAGGTATATTATCCGGTTCTTGCAGGAATTTTGGAGGAATCTGCCGGAGATGTGGATGAGCTGAAGCGTTTGATCCGCAGGGATCTCCACGACCTGATTCCGAAACATATAACGAAGGAAGACATTTTGGCTTCTGTAAACTATAATATTCATTTGGAATATGGCCTGGGAAATGATGACGATATTGACCATTTGGGCAATCGGCGTATTCGTTCTGTCGGTGAGCTTCTTCAGAACCAGTACAGAATCGGTCTGTCAAGACTGGAGAGGGTTGTCCGTGAGCGTATGACAACACAGGATCTGGAGGGAATTTCCCCGCAGTCCCTGATTAATATTAAGCCGGTTACGGCGGCGGTGAAGGAGTTCTTTGGTTCTTCCCAGCTGTCACAGTTCATGGATCAGAACAATCCGCTGGGTGAGCTGACACACAAGAGACGTCTTTCCGCCCTTGGCCCCGGCGGTCTGTCAAGAGATCGTGCCGGATTCGAGGTTCGAGACGTTCACTATTCTCATTATGGAAGAATGTGCCCGATTGAGACGCCTGAAGGTCCGAATATCGGTTTGATTAACTCTCTGGCGTGCTATGCGAGAATTAACCAGTATGGTTTCGTAGAAGCTCCGTACCGCAAGATTAATCATGACGATCCAAAGAACCCGGTGGTAACAGAAGAAGTAGTGTACATGACTGCTGACGAAGAAGATAATTACCATGTGGCACAGGCGAATGAGCCGTTGGATGAGGAAGGACATTTCATCCATAAGAATGTATCCGGTCGTTACCGTGAAGAGACGCAGGAATATGAGAGAACCATGTTTGATTACATGGACGTGTCTCCGAAGATGGTGTTCTCTGTGGCTACAGCATTGATTCCTTTCCTGGAAAATGACGATGCGAACCGTGCGCTGATGGGATCCAACATGCAGCGTCAGGCGGTACCGCTTATGCTGACGGAAGCTCCGGTAGTAGGAACAGGTATGGAAGAAAAATCAGCAGTGGACTCCGGCGTCTGCATCATTGCAGAAGCGGGCGGTATTGTTGAGCGTTCTACTTCTACGGAAATTACGATTCGTCAGGATGATAAATCGTTGAAGAAATATAAATTAACCAAGTTCCTCCGCAGTAATCAGAGTAACTGCTACAACCAGAGGCCGATTGTCTTTAAAGGAGACCGGGTGGAAGCAGGGCAGGTAATTGCAGACGGACCATCTACTTCTAACGGAGAGATGGCGCTTGGCAAGAACCCGTTGATTGGTTTTATGACGTGGGAAGGCTATAACTACGAGGATGCAGTTCTTTTGAGTGAGAGACTGGTCCGCGATGATGTATATACTTCTATTCATATTGAAGAGTATGAAGCAGAAGCACGTGATACCAAGCTTGGGCCGGAGGAAATTACAAGAGATATTCCGGGTGTCGGCGATGATGCGCTGAAGAATCTGGACGACAGGGGAATTATCCGCATTGGTGCGGAGGTTCGTGCCGGAGATATTCTGGTGGGTAAGGTTACTCCGAAGGGAGAGACAGAGCTTACGGCAGAAGAAAGGCTTCTCCGTGCAATCTTTGGTGAGAAGGCGCGTGAAGTCAGAGATACTTCTTTGAAAGTACCTCACGGTGAGTATGGTATTGTTGTAGATGCGAAGGTATTTACCAGAGAAAATGGTGATGAACTTTCTCCGGGCGTAAACCAGTGCGTGCGCATTTACATTGCCCAGAAAAGAAAGATTTCCGTGGGTGATAAGATGGCGGGACGTCACGGTAACAAGGGTGTTGTTTCCCGTGTGCTTCCTGTTGAGGATATGCCGTTCCTGCCCAATGGACGTCCGCTGGATATTGTTCTGAACCCATTGGGTGTACCTTCACGTATGAATATCGGACAGGTGTTGGAGATCCATCTGTCACTGGCAGCAAAAGCATTAGGATTTAACATTGCAACGCCGGTATTTGACGGCGCTGATGAAAATGATATTATGGATACGCTGGATTTGGCGAATGACTACGTAAATCTGGAGTGGGAAGAGTTTGAGAAGCGGCATAAGGAAGAACTTCTTCCGGAGGTTATGCAGTATTTGTATGACAACCGGGATCACAGGGAGCTGTGGAAGGGAGTACCGCTTTCAAGGGATGGTAAAGTCCGCCTGCGTGACGGTCGTACCGGAGAGTATTTCGACAGTCCGGTAACCATTGGACACATGCATTACCTGAAGCTGCATCATCTGGTAGACGATAAGATCCATGCCCGTTCTACCGGACCATATTCACTGGTAACGCAGCAGCCTCTGGGTGGAAAAGCCCAGTTCGGCGGACAGCGTTTCGGAGAGATGGAAGTTTGGGCGTTGGAAGCGTATGGTGCATCCTACACGCTGCAGGAGATCCTGACGATCAAATCTGACGATGTGACCGGACGTGTGAAGACTTATGAAGCGATTATTAAGGGCGAGAACATCCCTGAACCGGGAATTCCGGAATCCTTCAAGGTGCTTCTTAAGGAATTGCAGTCACTGGGTCTGGATGTACGTGTGCTCCGTGATGATAATACAGAAGTGGAGATTATGGAGACGGTTGACATGGGTGAGACAGATTTCCATTCTCTGATTGAAGGAGACAGACACTATTCCGATGATGAGAACTTCGGAGAGCATGGCTATACAGCTCAGGAATTCGAGGGAGAGGAACTTGTTGACGTAGATGAGCCGGACGACGATGAATTTGACGAATTCGATGAGCCGGACGATGATGATTTCATGATTGAATTTGATGAATTGTCAGATGATGAATAGGAAGGGGTGCCAGTATGCCAAATACTAATGAACAAACATATCAGCCAATGACGTTTGATGCAATCAAAATCGGGTTGGCATCACCTGAAAAAGTATTAGAGTGGTCCAGAGGCGAGGTAACGAAGCCGGAGACTATTAACTATAGAACATTGAAGCCGGAGAAGGACGGTCTTTACTGTGAGAGGATTTTCGGTCCAAGCAAGGACTGGGAATGCCATTGTGGTAAATATAAGAAAATCCGTTATAAGGGCGTAGTCTGCGATCGATGCGGTGTAGAAGTAACAAAGTCAAGTGTAAGACGTGAGCGTATGGGGCATATTGCCCTTGCAGCTCCGGTGTCACATATCTGGTACTTCAAGGGGATTCCCAGCCGTATGGGACTGATTCTGGATCTTTCTCCGCGAACACTGGAGAAGGTGCTGTATTTTGCGTCTTATATCGTGCTGGATAAGGGCGACACGGATTTACAGTACAAACAGGTATTGTCTGAGCAGGAGTATCAGGAAGCAAGAGAGAAATGGGGCAGCAGCTTCCGTGTAGGTATGGGCGCTGAATCCATCAAAGAGCTTCTGGAAGCCATTGACCTTGATAAAGAATACGAAGAACTTCAGGCAGGACTGGAAGGCGCGACCGGACAGAAACGCGCGCGAATCGTGAAGCGTCTGGAAGTGGTGGAAGCTTTCCGTGAATCCGGAAATAAGCCGGAATGGATGATTATGACGAATATCCCGGTGATTCCGCCGGATCTTCGTCCGATGGTCCAGCTTGACGGCGGACGTTTTGC
The DNA here is from genome assembly GCF_025567385.1 of Dorea acetigenes. Lineage (NCBI taxonomy): Bacteria > Bacillati > Bacillota > Clostridia > Lachnospirales > Lachnospiraceae > Dorea > Dorea acetigenes. Next base: position 44,253 of record NZ_JAOQJU010000011.1, on the reverse strand, counting down.
AACCTCTGACCTGAATGATCTGTACAGAAGAATTATTAATAGAAATAACCGTCTGAAACGCCTGCTTGAGCTTGGCGCGCCGGATATTATCGTAAGAAATGAAAAGAGAATGCTGCAGGAGGCAGTGGACGCCCTGATTGACAACGGACGCCGCGGCCGTCCGGTAACAGGACCCGGAAACAGAGCGCTGAAATCCCTTTCTGATATGCTGAAGGGTAAATCCGGACGTTTCCGTCAGAACTTGCTGGGTAAGCGTGTTGACTATTCCGGACGTTCGGTTATTGTCGTGGGACCGGAGCTTAAGATTTATCAGTGCGGCCTTCCGAAAGAGATGGCGCTTGAGCTGTTCAAGCCTTTTGTTATGAAAGAGCTGGTGCAGAATGGAATTGCGCACAATATTAAAAATGCGAAGAAGATGGTGGAGAGATGGCAGCCGGAGGTATGGGATGTGCTGGAGGATGTTATCAAAGAGCATCCGGTTATGCTGAACCGTGCCCCTACGCTCCACAGACTTGGTATTCAGGCATTTGAGCCCATCCTTGTAGAAGGTAAGGCGATTAAGCTTCATCCATTGGTATGTACGGCTTACAATGCAGACTTTGACGGAGACCAGATGGCTGTACATCTTCCTCTTTCCGTTGAGGCACAGGCAGAATGCCGTTTCCTGCTTCTGTCACCGAATAACCTTCTGAAGCCTTCTGACGGAGGACCGGTTGCCGTTCCTTCTCAGGATATGGTGCTTGGTATTTATTATCTGACACAGGAGAGGCCGGGAGCACTTGGCGAGGGTAAGATATTTAAGAGCGTGAATGAAGCGATTCTTGCATATGAAAACGAGGCGCTGACTCTGCATTCCCGGATTAAAGTCCGTGTGTCTAAGACCATGCCGGATGGAACTGTGAAGACAGGAACGGTAGAATCTACGCTGGGACGGTTCATTTTCAATGAAATCATTCCGCAGGATCTGGGATTCGTAGACCGTGAAGTGGAAGGCAATGAGCTTCTTCCGGAAATTGATTTCCATGTAGGAAAGAAACAGCTGAAGAAGATCCTTGAGAAAGTAATCAATACCCACGGTGCGACGAAGACGGCGGAAGTGCTGGATGCTATTAAGGCAACCGGTTATAAGTACTCCACAAGGGCGGCTATGACCGTATCTATCTCGGATATGACGGTACCGCCGCAGAAACCGGAAATGATTGCGAAGGCACAGGAAACTGTAGACAGGATTACGAGAAACTATAAGCGTGGTCTGATTACGGAAGAAGAGCGTTACAAAGAAGTTGTAGAAACCTGGAAGGCAACAGATGATGCCCTGACAGAGGCGCTGCTTTCCGGTTTGGATAAATATAACAATATTTTCATGATGGCAGATTCAGGAGCCCGTGGCTCTGACAAACAGATTAAACAGCTTGCAGGTATGCGTGGATTGATGGCGGATACGACCGGACGTACTATTGAGTTGCCAATTAAGTCCAATTTCCGTGAAGGTTTGGACGTATTGGAATACTTTATGTCTGCGCACGGAGCACGAAAAGGTCTGTCAGATACGGCTCTGCGTACTGCCGATTCCGGATACCTGACCAGACGAATGGTTGATGTTTCCCAGCACGTGATTATTCATGATGTTGACTGCCGTAAAGATGGGAAAGAAATCCCCGGAATGTATGTTGAGGCATTCATGGATGGAAATGAAGAGATTGAAAGCCTTCAGGAACGTATTACAGGACGCTTCCTGTGCGAGGATATTCATGATAAAGACGGTAATGTTATCGTAAAAGCAAATCATATGGTTACTCCAAAACGTGCGGAGAGAATTATGAAATATGGTGTGGATGAAAATGGAGAAACGCCGAAGAAGATTAAGATCCGTACCATCCTTACCTGTAAATCGCATAACGGCGTGTGCGCGAAGTGCTACGGAGCTAACATGGCGACCGGAGAGCCGGTACAGGTGGGCGAGGCTGTTGGTATTATCGCGGCACAGTCCATTGGCGAGCCGGGTACACAGCTTACCATGAGAACCTTCCATACGGGCGGTGTTGCCGGTGATGATATTACACAGGGTCTTCCCCGTGTCGAGGAGCTTTTTGAGGCGAGAAAGCCGAAGGGACTTGCAATCATTACGGAAATCAGCGGTGTTGCGTCAATTAACGATACAAAGAAGAAGCGCGAGATTATTGTGACCAATAATGAGACCGGCGAATCTAAGGCTTATCTGATTCCATATGGTTCCAGAATCAAGATTATGGACGGAGCGGTTCTGGCAGCGGGCGATGAGCTGACAGAGGGTAGTGTAAATCCGCATGATCTGTTGAAGATTAAGGGACTGCGCGCGGTGCAGGATTATATGCTGCGTGAGGTTCAGAGAGTTTACCGTCTTCAGGGTGTTGATATTAACGATAAGCATATCGAGGTGCTTGTACGTCAGATGCTGAAGAAGATTCATATTGAAGAAGCCGGAGATTCCGGATTCCTTCCGGGAACAATGGTAGATATTCTGGAATTTGAGGATAAGAATGAAGAACTGGAAGCAGAAGGACTTACGCCTGCAACCGGATCACAGGTAATGCTTGGTATAACCAAAGCGTCTCTTGCAACGAATTCCTTCCTGTCAGCAGCATCCTTCCAGGAGACTACGAAAGTTCTGACAGAAGCAGCTATCAAGGGCAAGGTTGACCATCTGGTAGGAATGAAGGAGAATGTTATTATCGGTAAGCCGATTCCGGCAGGTACGGGTATGAGAAAGTACCGTGATGTGAAGCTGGATACGGAATTGGATATGGATGATGAATTGTCCTTTGATGAAGAGATCGAGATGCCTGATGCTGAAGAAGTAGTAGAAATAGAAGAATAGAATCAATAGGGTATGATTAAGATATGCCGGAAAATTACAGTCTTTATGACAGAAATTTTCCGGCATATCCTAATTTTTCTAAAAAAGACTTGACAACAAGTAACGCTGTTGATACTATTAAAAAAACGGACCATGGAGGATGGGATATGAAGCGTGAGAATGCAGAGATTGAGATGGTGGAGATGAAGGATAACAGATATGTAGTAAGAGCATATCAGGAGAAGCTCAGCGAGGCGGTGGGAAGACAGTATGCAAAGGCCCGCAAGGATAAGGGGCTGACGCAGCAGCAGGTTGCTGACGTATCAGGCGTGAAGAGACCGAATATTGCGAGGCTTGAGGGAGGTAAGCACAGCCCCACAGTGGATATGCTGGCGAGAGTGGCGGCAAGCATGGGAATGCAGTTAGAGATCTGCCTTGTGGATCAGGCAGATGGACAGGCTTAGGCTATAAGCCTTCTCCGGCTGAGTGGTTACAAGTTTTATTCGGAGAGATGGAGAATACCCTGTCTCTCCGATTGACTTTTATAAGGGAAGATACTATAATTGAAGAAAGAAAAATCGGCACTCAGAGAGCCGGTTTCAAGTAATGACTAATGAAAGGTTGGGGAAAACGATGGATCAAGGAAAAGTATCAAGAATTTTAAAATCAATGGAAGAGCATGGCGTGCCGCAGATGATTATTTCCGACCCGGTTGCTATTTTTTATTTGACAGGCAAGTGGATTATTCCGGGGGAAAGGCTTCTTGCTCTTTACCTGAATGTAAACGGGAATCATAAGCTTGTAATCAATGAACTTTTCCCGCAGGAGAAAGATCTGGGAGTTGAACTGGTATGGTACAACGATATTCAGGACGGGGTTGAAATCTTAAGCCGTTTTGTAGAGAAGGACAAGGTTATGGGTATCGACAAGACATGGCCGGCAAGATTCTTAATCCGTCTTCAGGAGCTGGGCGGAGGAAGTAAGTTTGTCAATGGTTCTCCGATCGTTGACTATATCCGTATGGTAAAGGACGAAAAAGAGCAGGAGTTAATGCGCGAATCCTCCAGATTGAATGATATTGCTATGGAAAAGCTGATCCCGTGGGTAGCAAAAGGACTTACGGAAAAAGAACTGAACCAGAAAATCCGTGACATTTACAAGGAACTTGGCTGTGAGGATGTATCCTTCGACCCGATTACGGCTTATGCAAAGGGAGCGGCGGATCCGCATCATGTAACAGATGATTCCAAGGGAAAACGCGGCGATTGTGTCATCCTGGATATCGGCGGATTTAAGGATAATTATGCTTCTGATATGACAAGAACGGTATTTATCGGCGAAGTGTCTGACAGAGCGAAGGAAATCTATGATATTGTAGTGGAAGCAAACAGACGCGGCATTGAGGCGGCAAAGCCCGGTAACAGAATGTGCGACGTTGACCTTGCTGCAAGAAATTATATTGAAGAGAAGGGATATGGGAAATACTTTACACACAGAACCGGTCATTCTATCGGTCTTGAAGACCATGAGTTTGGCGATGTGTCTTCTGTAAATGAAGATATTATTCAGGTTGGACAGTGCTTTTCTGTAGAGCCGGGAATCTATCTTCCGGATGAAGGCATCGGCGTTCGTATTGAAGACCTTGTGATTATCACAGAAGATGGATGTGAAGTATTGAATCACTTTACAAAGGATTTGATTGTAGTACCGGAAGAATAATAGTAATAATATATGTAAAGGATAAGCAAATTAAATAATAGAAACAGGAATCCGTTTAGCTGGAATACTGCTAAGCGGATTTTTTTGCCACTGAAACTGTTAAAGAGTACCGTTTGCAAAAGGATTCACATTTTGTCGGGAGTATGGTAAACTACTGTACATATATAGTATAGGTGGATTTAAAGCAGGAGGGAATAAAAGTGAACAGAGAACAGGCACATGAGATTTTAATGAAGTACATGAAAGGTGAAAATTATATCACACATTCTTATGCTGTGGAAGCAATCATGAAAGGGCTTGCTAAGAGGCTTGCTCCCGACGAGGTGGAATACTGGGGAATCGTAGGTCTTCTGCATGATCTGGATGAAGAGCAGTGTGATTGGCAGCATGATTTGAGTGTTCATGGTCCTACGTCTGTAGAGATTTTGAAAAAAGAAGGAATCGATGACAAAGTGTTGTTTGACGCAATCAAGGCGCACAATCCTAAATGTGGTATGAAAGCAAAGACAAAGCTGCAGTATTCTGTTCTGGCGGCAGATCCGATGAGTGGCTTTGTAAAAGCGGTTGCTCAGATTTATCCGGATAAGAAAATTGCCAGTGTGAAGCACAAATCCGTAATGAAGCGGTTTAATGAAATGAGATTCGCGGCAGGAGCAAACCGTGATTATATGGAAGTGATCGAGTTTACGGGACTCAGCCTGGATGATTTGATTGATGTGGCGTTGGAAGAAATGGGCGCTATTTCCGATGTGCTGGGATTATAGGGATAACAGTCTTTTGCGCTGTATTTTTCTAAAACCCGGAAAAATGCCTTGACTTTTAGATTTAAACATAATAAAATAGTCTAGCGTGCATGTAAGATGCATTCATTTTTTGTGCGCGTTTAAACAAGATTTGTTTAACCAGTAACTTATTTTACATCATAGGAGGTGAAAGAGATGCCAACATTTAATCAGTTAGTTAGAAAGGGACGTCAGACTTCTGTAAAGAAATCTACAGCTCCGGCACTTCAGAAAGGTTACAACTCTTTAAGAAAGAGAGCGACAGATGCTTCTGCTCCTCAGAAGAGAGGCGTGTGTACAGCTGTTAAGACTGCTACACCTAAGAAGCCTAACTCAGCTCTTAGAAAGATCGCCAGAGTTCGTCTGTCTAACGGAATCGAAGTAACAAGCTATATCCCGGGAGAAGGACACAACCTTCAGGAGCATAGCGTTGTTCTGATCCGTGGAGGAAGAGTAAAAGACCTTCCTGGTACAAGATACCACATTGTCAGAGGTACACTGGATACAGCAGGTGTAGCGAAGAGAAGACAGGCTCGTTCTAAATACGGCGCTAAGAGACCAAAAGACGCTAAGAAGTAGTTTTCGAGCCTAGTAAGAAGAACTACCATATTGAATTGAATATTCACAAACAGAACTATGAGAAAGTAAGTTGCAGGGTTATGATTATAGAAGGTATGCCCTGTGCACTACACAGTATCATCAGAACGACACATGTGAGTACCGATGAATTAAATTTTTGCAGGAAGATTTTTCCTGGCAATCAATAATGTTTAAGGAGGGAAGGACCGTGCCACGTAAAGGACATACTCAAAAAAGAGATGTATTAGCAGATCCATTATACAATAATAAAGTGGTTACAAAGCTTATCAATAACATTATGTTAGATGGTAAGAAAGGTGTAGCTCAGAAGATTGTATATGGAGCGTTTGACAGAGTTGCAGAAAAGACCGGCAAACCGGCAATCGAAGTATTTGAAGAGGCAATGAATAACATCATGCCATTGCTGGAAGTAAAGGCAAGACGTATCGGTGGAGCAACATATCAGGTGCCGATTGAAGTAAGAGCTGACAGAAGACAGGCTCTTGCTCTTCGCTGGCTTACTATGTTTTCTCGTAAAAGAGGAGAGAAGACGATGGAAGAAAAACTGGCGAATGAGATTATGGATGCGGCAAATAATACAGGTGCATCTGTAAAGAGAAAAGAAGATATGCACAAGATGGCAGAAGCAAACAAGGCGTTTGCTCACTATCGTTTCTAATTTTAGGAGGCAACAATGGCTGGAAGAGAATATCCATTAGAGAGAACCAGAAATATCGGTATTATGGCGCATATTGATGCCGGTAAGACTACGCTGACAGAGCGTATTCTCTACTATACCGGTGTAAACTATAAGATTGGTGATACTCATGAGGGTACTGCTACCATGGACTGGATGGAACAGGAGCAGGAAAGAGGTATCACGATTACTTCTGCAGCTACAACATGCCACTGGACTTTGGAAGATCACACAAAACCGAAGGCAGGTGCCCTGGAACACCGTATCAATATTATTGATACTCCGGGACACGTTGACTTTACTGTTGAAGTTGAGCGTTCACTCCGTGTACTGGACGGCGCTGTCGGCGTGTTCTGTGCTAAGGGTGGTGTTGAGCCGCAGTCAGAGAATGTATGGCGTCAGGCAGACACATACAACGTACCAAGAATGGCTTTCATCAACAAGATGGACATTCTGGGAGCTGATTTCTACAATGCAGTAGAGCAGATTAAAACCAGACTTGGTAAGAATGCAATCTGTCTTCAGCTGCCAATTGGTAAAGAAGATGAATTTAAGGGAATCATTGACCTGATGGAAATGGAAGCTTACATCTACAATGATGAGAAGGGTGATGACATTTCCGTTGTAGAGATTCCGGAAGATATGAAAGATGATGCGGAACTGTATCATACAGAGCTGGTAGAGAAAATCTGCGAGCTGGATGATGATCTTATGATGGAATATCTGGAGGGCGAGGAGCCGTCTGTAGATGACCTGAAGAGAGTTCTGCGTAAGGCGACATGTGAATGTACGGCAGTTCCGGTTTGCTGTGGTACAGCATATAGAAATAAAGGTGTTCAGAAGCTTTTGGACGCAATCGTTGAATATATGCCGGCTCCGACAGACATTCCGCCGATCGAAGGTGTGGATGAGGATGGAAATGAAGTTGTAAGACATTCTTCAGATGAAGAGCCGTTCTCAGCGCTGGCATTTAAGATTATGACAGACCCATTTGTAGGTAAGCTTGCTTACTTCCGTGTGTATTCCGGATCCTGTAACTCAGGTTCCTATGTCCTGAATGCAACGAAGGGCAAGAAGGAGCGTGTAGGACGTATCCTGCAGATGCATGCAAATAAGAGACAGGAGCTTGATAAAGTATATTCCGGTGATATTGCGGCAGCAATTGGATTCAAGTTTACGACAACAGGAGATACCATCTGTGACGAACAGCATCCGGTAATCCTGGAATCCATGGAATTCCCGGAGCCGGTTATCGAGCTTGCGATTGAGCCGAAGACCAAGGCTTCCCAGGGTAAACTTGGTGAATCTCTTGCGAAACTGGCAGAAGAAGACCCGACATTCCGCGCGCATACGGATCCGGAGACAGGACAGACTATTATCGCCGGTATGGGTGAGCTTCATCTTGAGATTATTGTAGACAGACTTCTTCGTGAGTTTAAGGTAGAAGCTAATGTAGGTGCTCCTCAGGTTGCTTATAAGGAAGCATTTACGAAAGCTGTTGATGTTGACAGCAAGTACGCGAAGCAGTCCGGTGGACGTGGACAGTACGGACACTGTAAGGTTAAATTCGAGCCAATGGATGTCAATGGCGAGGAAGTATTTAAGTTTGAGTCTACTGTTGTCGGCGGTGCAATTCCGAAGGAATATATCCCGGCTGTCGGCGAGGGTATTGAAGAAGCAATGAAATCCGGTATCCTTGGAGGATTCCCGGTTGTCGGCCTTAAGGCTAATGTATATGATGGTTCTTACCATGAAGTCGATTCAAGCGAAATGGCATTCCACATTGCAGGTTCTCTTGCATTCAAGGATGCGATGAAGAAGGCTGCTCCGGTACTGCTTGAGCCTATTATGAAGGTAGAAGTAACGATGCCGGAAGAGTATATGGGAGATATCATCGGCGATATTAACTCCAGGAGAGGACGTATCGAAGGTATGGATGACCTGGGCGGCGGAAAGATTGTACGTGGCTACGTACCGCTTTCAGAGATGTTCGGTTATTCAACAGACTTACGTTCCAGAACACAGGGACGTGGTAATTACTCTATGTTCTTTGAGAAATATGAACCGGTTCCGAAGTCTGTACAGGAAAAAGTATTATCCGGAAAAAATTAACCGCAAGCTGAACTGTTATGTAATTTATGCTAAAAAGTATGAAAAAGGCTTGAAAAACGGGTTGATTTGAAATATAATCAGAACTAGCTGAGTAAATTGTTAATATTAGTAGAATGCCAGATATGGCGATTTAATTAAGGAGGATTATTCAAAATGGCAAAGGCTAAATTTGAAAGAACAAAACCACATTGTAATATTGGTACAATCGGTCACGTTGACCACGGTAAAACAACTCTTACAGCTGCTATCACCAAGACTCTTGCTGAGAGAGTAGCTGGTAACGCTGCTGTAGATTTCGAGAACATCGATAAGGCTCCGGAAGAAAGAGAACGTGGTATCACAATTTCCACAGCTCACGTTGAGTATGAGACAGAGAAGCGTCACTATGCTCACGTAGACTGCCCAGGACATGCTGACTACGTTAAGAACATGATTACCGGTGCAGCTCAGATGGATGGTGCTATCCTTGTTGTTGCTGCTACAGATGGTGTTATGGCTCAGACAAGAGAGCATATCCTGCTTTCCCGTCAGGTAGGTGTTCCTTACATCGTTGTATTCATGAACAAATGTGATATGGTAGATGATGAAGAACTTCTTGAATTAGTAGAGATGGAAATCCGTGAACTGTTAGACGAGTATGAGTTCCCGGGAGATGACACACCGATTATCCAGGGTTCAGCTCTGAAGGCTCTTGAAGATCCGTCAGGAGAATGGGGCGACAAGATCATGGAACTTATGGATGCAGTAGACAGCTATATTCCGGATCCGCAGCGTGCAGTAGATCAGCCATTCCTTATGCCTGTAGAGGACGTATTCTCTATTACAGGACGTGGAACAGTTGCTACAGGTAGAGTAGAGCGTGGTGTTCTTCATGTATCTGACGAAGTAGAAATCGTTGGTATTAAAGAAGAAAACCGTAAAGTAGTTGTAACAGGTGTTGAGATGTTCCGTAAGCTTCTTGATGAGGCTCAGGCTGGTGATAACATCGGTGCTCTTCTTCGTGGTGTTCAGAGAACAGAGATCGAAAGAGGACAGTGTCTGTGTAAGCCAGGCTCTGTAAAGTGCCATCACAAATTCACATCTCAGGTTTACGTACTGACAAAAGATGAAGGTGGACGTCATACTCCATTCTTCAACAACTATCGTCCACAGTTCTACTTCAGAACAACGGACGTAACAGGTATCTGTGGTCTTCCGGAAGGAACAGAGATGTGTATGCCTGGTGACCACGTAGAGATGACATGCGAACTGATTCACCCGGTAGCTATGGAGCAGGGTCTTCGTTTCGCTATCCGTGAAGGCGGACGTACAGTAGGATCAGGCGTAGTTAAGGAGATTATTGAGTAATTTCCATAAGCGTATTGGATTAAGTGAATGAAATATAAAAAGCCGTTTCATGCTTAAATGCATGGAACGGTTTTTTTGTGGTTCAGGGTGTCAAAAGAGCTGCTGTCAAATGAAAGAAAGATATGGTATGATATATGGGGAAATATAGAACAATAGGGAGATGAGCCGATGAAGAAGAGCGATCTTGTTATTTATCAGATTATGCATATGGATAAAGTTGTGGCGGAACTTTCGTCGAATGGAAAAGCGACGATTCTTAAAGAAAAGTTTATGCCCTATGACCTGTATTTAGAAGATGATAGTTTGGACATTGATACAATGATTAATAATATTCTGAATTTTAATCATTGGTGTGCATCAAGAATGCTTTCACTGGATAGAAAATATGCGAAAGAAATACTAAATAGTATTGGAGTGACTCAGGCAGTTACGGATAAAGACAGAGCGGATATTGCATTGTCTTATCATTGTGTCTCATTAACAGACGTATACTGGGTGAGAAGTGTGGGAGAAGAGATTACTTTTGCCAGATTGAATTTATATGATAATCCTTTGGATGAGGCTCTTGTGGAAATATCTCTTAGAGGCAGGCAGATGACGGTTACCAATCAGGAATTGGCACCGGATTTGTCGACTAGGGGATGTTTTCCCAAAGCCTGGATTCGGAAGGAAGATGGTTTCTATCTTTTAAAAGACGGAGAGAAAGAGGCGGTAAAAAAAGAGATTTTGGCGAGTATGGTTTGTCAGTGCTTTGATGTGCCGCAGGTTAAGTATCGGGAATGTTTATATGATGGAGAGTGTGTGTCGGAAAGTCGGATTGTGACATCAAAAAAATATTCAATGGTGTCAAAGATGGCTTTTGATATTTATGCCTGTAATCATGATTTGAATACGCTTGATATCTGCAAAAAGATTGATCCGATTACGTATTATGGCATGAATATTCTGGACTATCTGACAGGGAATACAGACCGTCATCCGGAAAATTGGGGATTCCTGGTTGACAATAGTAATAATGAATGTATTTCTCTGTATCCGCTGATGGATTTTAATCGATGTTTTTTAGAATATGATGATTTGGATGGAGCTAATTGCCTGACTGTCCTGCCACGACATTTGTCGCAGCGGGAAGCAGCAATTGAAGCGGTAAAGCACATTGGGCTCAGAGAGAAGAGTAAGATAGATATGAATATATTCCGGGACATGTGCATGGAAAAGGAAGGGGAAATGTTCCGGCGCAGACTTGATGAGTTAAAGCAATATTGTGAATAACTCTCCAAGAGTAGTTGAGAAAAAATTGCTGAAATATTGTTTTTTATTTTTTTTGATGCTATACTAATGATAATTTGTCGAGGTAAAGTACGAAAGGGATGAAGTTCATGAGGGTAGGGAAAGAGTTCATGCTCAGAGAGATTGCCGGTGATTATATTATCATACCAACCGGAGAGACGTCGCTGGAATTTCATGGTTTGATTACGGTGAATGAAGTAGGTGTTTTTCTATGGAATATGCTTCAGAATGATGTTACGATAGAGGAAATGGTTGCAGGTGTCCTGGAAGAATATGATGTGGAAGAAGAAGTTGCAAAAGAGGATATTCAGGAGTTTTTAAATGCTCTGATTGAGGGAGGCATACTGACGGAAGATGGCAGACAGTGATACCTATTATAGTTCTTTATCGCAAAAACAGTATTATGTAGATAAGTCTGGAGTGCTGGAAAGGGAACTGGAAAGGTTCCCTTCTGTTTATCTGGAGGGCATAGCTGCCTCTGGAAAGACGACGGCTGTGAAAATGCTGTTGGCAAGACGGACGGAAGTGGTGCCTGTCCTGTTCCGGATGGAGGAAGAAGTGAAGGATCCAAAGCGATGTGCGGAGAAGTTTAAGGAATTGGAAGAGCGTATGGATGAGAAGAATATCTGGGTGATATTGGAGAATTTACCATGCGAACTTCCGGAACAGATCCGGGAGCATGTGGTTGAATTGATTGGCAGACTTCCGCGCACATGGCGTATGGTTGTAATTAGCAGGGAAGAGATGGAAGAGAGCTTTTTGGAACTTCTGTGGAGCCGCAGAATGGAGCTGCTGCCGCCGGAATCCTTTTTGTTTACCATAGGTGAGATACGTAGATTTGCAGAGTATATGGGAAGTTCGCTGGATGCGGAAGAAATCTATAAGGTTAGCGGAGGATGGGCAGGTTGTGTAGATATGATGATTCGTCTGTCTTTGGGTTCAAAAGGTGAGAATGCAGCAGATGTGACAGTGGAGCAGTTAAGGCAGCGGTATGAGATAGATAGATATATCCGGCAGGAGATGTGGGATACGCTTTCTTCGAAGGAGAAAGCGATATTAACCGGAGCGGCACAATGTCCGTGGATTAACGAGGAACTTTGCCGGGATGTGTGGAAACTTGAGGGAGTTGCAGAATCCTTAAGAGTATTAGGACGAAAAGGATTTCTGCTGTGTGATACAGGAAAAGAACGGTGGAAAATACTGCCGGTTTTTAGGCAGTGCGTTCAGCAATGCTCTTCCGGATTCGGCTCGGGGGGGGTAAAAGCAAATTCCTATTAGAATGTCTGGGAGAATGGTACGGTTCTCATGGCTATGTGAGAGAAGCGTTGGAATGTCTGAAGCAGTCTGGAAATGGAGAGAAATACAGACGGTGTATGCTTCAAAATTATACTCTGGTTCCTTCCCTGGGGGTATCGTATGGGGAAGTGATGGAGTGGAAAGACTTGTCGTCGGCGTGTTGTTACCTGCAGGCAGTATACTGTATTGCCCGGCGGGACATGAAAGGATTCCGCAGAGCAGTGCGGCGTGCGGCGGAAGGAACCGATGAGAAAGCGGAAGAAGTTTATTTGAATTTATTATATATGGATCCGGAAGAAACTCTGGAAGACTGGCTGGAACAGCTGGAAAGTTATGGCAAGAGGAACGGACGGGCGAGAATCTACTATATGATTGGCAATTCCTGTTCTTTCTTGTGTGGAATCAGAGATTTGTCCGGTTTATTTTGCGTACTGAAAAAAGAGGAAAGAAGACGCGCCCGGATTTGGAAGGAATACCTGGGTGAGGAAGAATGGGCGTTTTATCTTTTGGCGCAGATGGAGTATTATTTTGAAATAAACCGGCAGGATGATATTGAGGATGAAAACTGGAGATATCTTTTTACAGTCCGAACCGGAGAAAACTGGCAGAAGGACTTGGCAAAGCTGTCTCTTTTATATATGCTTCGGGAAAGTTATTCGGGTGAGAGAACGGCAGATGCTATTGAGCAGCAAAAGAAAATTCTGCGATGGGAAGATCATCCGCTTTGCAGGAAGAGTATGGAAGCAGTTATGAGTGTATATTCCCTACAGGGAGAAGGACGAGAGCAAGTGTTAAGATGGATCTATGACATGCGCAGTGAGTCCGTGCTTGAGATTAACGAAGAAAATTACCTTGTATTGTGGTATTTGGCGAAATGTTATGTACATTTGAATCAGTATGAAAAGGCAGAACCGATTCTGCAAAGGCTGCTGCCCTGTTTCCAGAACTATCATAGTACGCGCTTTCAGGCGGAAGCTTTGTTTTTATTGGCGTTGGTAAACAGGGAGGAAGGGAAGAAAAACCAGTCGCTGCGGTATGTGATAGAATCCTTTGTAATAACGGGGAATTTTCGGTACGTGAGATTTTATACAACATATGGCATCTGCGGCTGTGAGACGCTGGATGAGTATGCGGCATGGATGAGTACAAATTTTCAGGAAGGGTGGCGGCAGAAAAAGAAATATAATTATGGAAATGTCCTTCGGATGCCGGAGGCAGATTATATAGAAACGTTCAGACGTCTTGCCCGTAAAAGCCGGAAATATTATCATGAATTGCCGCAGGAGACGGACGAAAAGCTTACGATGATGGAAATGATTATGCTTCAGAATATCAGCCTTGGGATGACGAACGCACAGATGTGCCGGGAGCTGAATCTGAAATTACCGACTGTAAAGGGACATTTGTACAGTCTGTATAAAAAACTGGGAGTGAACAGCAGAGTCCAGGCGCTTGTGAAGGGAAGAGAGAAGGGACTTTTGCAGTAGAAAAGGGAGTGAGATGCCGAATGAAGAAGATCAGAATCATAAGTATTGTAGTGCTGCTTCTGTCAACAGTAATGTTTGTGGCTTTTCGGGTATATGAGAAGACGGGGCAGGATCGAGTCCCGCCAGAGATTACATTTCCGGAAGGGGAATTGCTGCTTCATGTAGAAGATGGAGAAGAGAAACTGCTTGCGGATGTGAAAGCAGAGGATAATCTGTCAGGCGACGTAAGCGGTACGCTGGTAGTGGAGCAGATATCAGAGATTACAGAGGAGAATGAACGAACCATAACCTATGCTGCGATTGATGAGAAGGGCAATGTGGGAAGAGCTGAGCGCACGCTGAAATATATCGATTATCAGGGACCCTGGTTTAAGCTTAAGGATTCTCTGCGGTACAAGGCAGGAGATACGCTAAATGTGCTGGACAGGGTGGAGGCAGAAAGCTTACTTGACGGAGATCTGAGCGGACAGATTAAATATACGATGAAGAATGCTTCTGACGAAAAGACGGTGGGGATACGGTATGTAGATCTCCGGGTCACGGACAGCGCGGGCAGGACTGCAGAACTCAGGCTGCCGCTGGAGGTATATAATGCGTCGGCGGAAAAAATACAGGTGAAGCTTAAGGAATACCTGATCTATATTGGAGCAAATACGGGCTTTGATCCGGCACAGTATTTTGACAGCGCAGATCAGGAAGGGACGCTTCAGATCGAATCCAATGTAGTTGTGAGCACGCCGGGAGTATACTATGTGGATTACGTTGTATATGGCGAAAAAGACATGGGAAAAAACAGGCTGATCGTAATCGTGAACTAAGGCGGAATGGGGTTAGAATTTTGGAGAGAGAGACGAGACAACAGGAGATTGATATTTATTGTATAATCAGAGATGTATTCCATGATTTGTGGGTGGCTGTGGCTATCGGAATATCGGCGGCATTTCTTGCGTATATAGGGGGCAGGCTTTTGTATCAGCCGACCTATACTTCAAGAACTACTTTCGTAGTTTCTTCCCGGAACGGCAGCACGGGGGCATATGCAAATCTGACGAAAACGCAGAAGATGACAGAGGTTTTCCGGTCTGTCATGGACAGTAACGTATTGAAGAAGATGGTAAGCGACGGGCTGGGAATGGACAGTTTTGACGGAAAGGTGAAAATTAAGGTTGTGCCGGAGACGAATCTGTTATCGGTGTCTGTGACCGCGGACAGTCCGGAGACTGCGCTTAAGCTTCTGCGGGGGATGCTGGAATATTACCCAGAGGTAGGCAGGAATGTGCTGGGCGAAGTGGTAATGGAAATATTTGAAAAGCCCGGATATCCGGCGGCACCGGATCAGGTGTTCCGTGGGAAGGAGATTATGCAGAAAGCATTTCTCATTGGCACGGCTGTCATGCTGATTTTGCTGGCGATGCTTTCTTGTCTGAAGGACACGGTCAAGAATGAAAAAGAGGCTGCGGAGAAACTGGACACCACGCTTTTCGGTGTGCTGTGCCATGAGAGAAAATATCGGAATATCAGGGATTTTCTGAAGAGGAAGAAAAAGAAAATAGTGATTACAGAGCCGTCCGTAAGCTTTGGCTATACCGAGGCAATGAAGAAGATGCGGATGAAGCTTCTGTATCAGGTGCGGTATGAGAATGTCAAGGTCATTCTGGTTACCAGCGCTGCGCCGGGAGAAGGCAAGACGACTGTGGCAGTGAATCTGGCGTATTTGATGGCAAAGCAGTCCCGGAAGATTCTTCTGATCGAGGGGGATATCAAGAATTGTGAGCTGCTGAAGCGCCTGCCGTTAAATCCAAAGCAGGCTGCTGACTGGGGCGGATGTCTGGCAGAAGGCGGCGATCCGGAAGAAGCGGTCAGCTATTTGGAGAAGTACGGTTACAGCGTAATGGTGAACCAGACAAAGGCAGTTCATGCGACGGAGCTGCTGGCTTCCGGGAGAATGGAAGAATTTGTCGCACAGATGCGCCGGAAGATGGATTTGATTATTATAGACGCACCGCCGGTATACAAGCGCTCCGACACGGAAGTCCTTGCCGGATATGCGGATGCATCCCTGCTTGTAGTGAAGCAGAACGGGACGCAGGTAAAATATATTAACGATGCAATTGATCTGTTAAATGATTATGGCAAAGGCCTGTTGGGCTGTGTGTTTAACGATGTGATGAGCGGCAAAGGCTCGCTGGTTTCTGGTTATGGCTACGGCTACGGTTACGGCTATGGCTATGGGTATGGCAGGTACGGGAAATACGATTCTCCACGCCGGGAGACAGATAAGAGGGAGTCGGGATATGGGCGGACAAAATGAAGTACACAAAGTAAAGGAAGAAGAGATGATTGATCTGACTGCCTTTGCAGCGGATTATCTTAAGATGTTAAAAAGGACGTGGAAGATGGTTCTCGTACTGGGAATAATTGGCGCTCTGGTATCCGGCCTGTGGGTGAATATGACATATCAGCCAAGATATACGGCCTCCGCTACATTTACCATTAATATCTACGAAGAGCAGGAGGACGGGACATATACCAACAGCAGTTTCTTCGACAACAGTGCGGCAGAGCAGATGGCGACTACGTTTCCGCATATTCTTACCAGCGGTGTGCTGCAGCGGAAGGTGGCGAAAGAGCTTTCCGTGGATGCAGTGCCGGGAAGGATTAAGGCGTCGGTGGTGGAGAATACGAATCTTTTGACCCTTTCTGTGACAGATACGGATGCGGAGCGCGCCTATCGAACTCTGAGAGCGGTGGTAAATAATTACCCGTCTGTGTCAGAATTGATTGTGGGAAAAGTGAATATGGAGATGCTGGATGAGACGGGGATTCCGGCTCATGCGGACAAACCGAAGGATGTGAAAAGAAACGCAGCCAGAGGCGGAATCGCCGGGATTGGCGCGGGACTTTTGCTGGCTGCATTTATGGCATTTGCTAACAGGACGGTTCGGAGAGAAGAGGACTGTATGAGGCGGATCAATATGAAATGTATTGGAACGGTTCCCAGGCTTCACCGCAAAACGAGGAGCAGGAGAACGAAACAGCCGTCTAATATCATGGACAAGAAAATCAGTCAGGAATTTGTGGAGGCTTTCCGGCTTATCCGCAATAGGATCGAATACAGCGCCCACGAAAATGGGCTGAAGAGTATTCTGATTACCAGTGCGCTGGCAGATGAGGGGAAGAGTACGACAGCGGTCAACCTGGCTTTGTCCCTGGCGCAGAATCATAAGAAAACAGCGCTGATTGACTGCGATCTGAGAAATCCCTCAGACAGTGAGATATTAAAGGCCGGCAAAGAAAAGGGATTGGCAGAGTATTTAACGGGAGAACTGGATTTAGAAGAGTGCATACAGTACGGGGAGAAGATGGGATTTTCGGATTTGGAGAATTTCCTGTATGTTTCCGGAGGAAATGCGGACGCGGACAGTACAGAGCTTCTGGACAACCCAAAGATGAAGGAGCTGATTGATTCTCTGAAAGATAAAGCGGAGTATGTAATTCTTGACAGCGCGCCCATCGGACTTCTTGCTGATGCAGGAATCCTGGCGCAGTATGTGGATGGAATCGTACTGGTGGTAAAGAAGGATTTCGCAAGGGCTGATTTCATCCTGAATTGTCTGGAACAATTTGCGGAGCACAATGTACATATTATCGGCTGTGTTCTGAATGATGATTAGAAGCTGCGGGAAAGGATGCGGACAAGAATGAAAGAACAGAAGAATCCGGAAGGCAGTTCTCTGGCTATGCTGATTTCCCACTGGAAAAATGGTACATTTTCAGAAATCATAGAGGACTGGAAATGGAGCTTCCATTATAGTATCCGGTACAAAGGCGCGATAGCCGTCTATGTGCTTTTGGGAATACTCAGTACTACTCTGGGGCTTGCAGGAAGTGTGGCGGGAAAATATCTGATTGATATTATTACCGGTTATCAGACAAGCAAGCTTGCTGTACTGGCTGTCATTATGGCGGGCAGCTCCATGCTGAGTCTCTTGTTTGACAGTTTAATTAGCCGGGTATCTACAAAGCTGAGTATCTTGATTAACAACGATATTCAGGCAGATGTTTTCGGGCATATTATGGACACGGACTGGCTGGAGTTGAACCATTTCACCAACGGAGATTTACTGAATCGATTTAACGGCGATATTAAGACCGTCAGCGGTAATGCAATTAGCTGGCTCCCGACAGTTATTCTGTCAATCTATAAGTTTGTGGCTACTTTTTTTGTGATTCTGCATTATGACTGGGTGATGGCAGTCATCGCCATGGGAAGCGCTCCGTTTCTGCTGGCTTCTTCCCGTTTGTTGATTAAGAAACAGAGAGATTACAGCGGGAAGTCCGGGAGATGAGCAGCCATCTTATGACTTTTGAGGCGGAAGCTTTCTACAATCTGGATACGATTAAATCCTTTGGAATTACGGACAGATATAACGGAAAAATGCATGGATGGCAGGAAAAATTCAAAGAAATCAGCCTGAAATATAACCTCTTTACGATTAAGGCCAATGCGGCTTTGTCGGTGTTAGGGATGCTGGTACAGTTTGTGGCATTCGGTTACTGCCTGTTCCGTCTGTGGACGCGGGATATTACTTATGGGACGATGACTCTGTTCTTGCAGCAAAGAAGCAGCCTATCGGCGGCATTTCATCAGATGGCGTCACTGATACCGGGCTTTTTAAGCAGTTCCGTGTCGGCCCGGCGCATCCGGGAGATTATGGAGCTTCCCAGGGAAGAAGATGCGAAGGGGCATGAATGGGAAGAAATGTGCGGCGAGGGAGAATGGAAGGTTCCCCTGTGGACGGCAGGCGGACTAGAGGTACGAATGGAGAATGTAGAATTCTCTTATGTCCAGGGCAAGAAGGTCATTGGACAGTCACAATTCAGAGCCTGCCCGGGAGAAATCGTAGCGTTGGTGGGGCCTTCCGGAGAGGGAAAAACGACTATGGTTCGTCTGATTCTTGGATTAATCCGCCCGGAAGCGGGAAAGGTCTTTCTTATAAAGTCCGGAGAGCGGCAGATAGAGGCGGGTGTGCATACAAGACAACTTTTTGCCTACGTGCCACAGGGAAATACGATTCTGACAGGAACCATTGCTGAAAATATGCGAATGGTGAGAGAGGATGCGACGGACGGGGAGATCATAGAAGCTCTGAAAACTGCATGTGCATGGGAATTTGTGGAGAAACTGCCGAAGGGCATCCACAGCAGCGTGGGGGAAAAAGGCAGAGGTCTTTCGGAGGGACAGGCGCAGCGGATTGCCATAGCAAGAGCCGTGCTGCGGGAATGTCCGGTTCTGTTGTTAGATGAAGCAACTTCAGCGCTGGACGTGGCGACAGAACGGAGGGTACTGAAGAACCTTATCAGTCGGGATTCCGGCAGAACCTGTATTGTGACGACGCATCGGCCGAGTGTGCTGAGTATGTGCAGGAGAGTGTACCGGGTAATGGATACAAAGATAACAGAGCTGTCAGAGGATGAAGCCGGACAGATGGCGATGGATTTTTAAAGAGGGATGATGGAGAAAATGATTGATATACACGCACATATACTGCCCGGAATTGACGATGGCGCGGCAGACATAGGCGAAGCGCTGCATATGGCAAGGATGGCAGCGGATTCCGGGGTAACGGCAATTGCGGCAACACCCCACTGCAATATTCCGGGAAGCAATGGAAATTATGCGGGCAGAGAGTACAGGGAACTGTTTCGGCGTGTGGCCGGAGCGGCAGAACAGGCAGAGATTCCCATCCAAATCCTGCCGGGAGCCGAGGTGTTTGCCACCTGGGATTTGCCGGAGCTTTTGCGGGATGGGAAGATACTCACGCTGAATGGAAGCAGGTATCTGCTGGTTGAATTTGCATTTGACGAAGATCCGGGGTTTGCAGGGGATGTGTTGGACAGGATCAGGGCAATGAATCTGGTTCCTGTTATCGCCCATGCAGAGCGGTATGAATTTGTCCGGGAGATTCCCGGGATCCTGCAGGAATGGAGGGAAAAGCACTATCCAATCCAGGTGAATAAGGGAAGCTTTCATGGACGTTTTGGGCGGAGAGCCAGGGCGGCGGCAGAGTATATGATGAAGGAAAGGCTGGTCTCGGTGATTGCAAGCGACGCCCACGGTTCTTATCAGAGGACACCCTGCATGAAGGATACGTACCAAATGCTGCAGGAAAATTATCCGGAGAAGTATTTACAGGTGATTTTTGAAGAAAATCCACGACGGATACTTAAGAATCAGAAGCTTATCCGCTGTATGCCGAAGCAAAAGCTACAGGAAAGAACGGGAGGAAGAGAGTGTGAAGTTTTTCAAAGAGCATAAGAAGATTAAGATTCTTGCCGTGATACTTTTGGCAATCATACTGATGGTTGTCGGTGTGTGTGCTTTTTTGCTCCGGCAGATCTACAAGGATTCCGTAGCGGTAAAGGAACCGGAGGATGTGGACCCGACGGCTTCTCAGGTGGCGATTGCAAGGGAAGAGATACAGGACGAAGAAGTATTTAACGTACTTTTGGTGGGAACAGATTCCAGGGATCCTAATACGGATATGGGACGTTCGGATAGTATTATGCTGGTTTCTTATAATGCAAAAGAAAAGAAGGCAACGCTGGCGTCATTCCTGAGAGATTCTCTGGTGGAAATTGACGGTTATGGGAAGAGCAGGCTGGGGCATACCTACGCTTATGGAGGCGTGGGGCTGACGATTAATACTATAAATAAGGTGTACGGTCTTGATATTCAGAACTATATTACGATCAGCTTTGATAATCTGGTAAATGTGATTGACAATCTGGGCGGGATAGAAGTGCCTTTTACGGCGGAAGAAGCAGAGTATTACCGTGCGAATGGTATGCCCGATGCACAGGAGGGGATAAATCTTCTCACCGGAACACAGGCGCTGTCACATGCGAGGAACCGCTCTCTTGACAATGATTTCGGCAGGACAAGGCGGCAGAGGAGCGTGCTGAACGGAATCTACCGGAAGGTGATGCAGGAGAAAGATCCGGCGGCAGTTCTTTCCCTGATTAATTTCTGCATGACGCAGGTGAAGACCAATATGGCAATTGCCGATATCTATGATATGGCAGAAAAAGTACTGGCAGAGGAGAATTTGAAAGTGCAGCAGATCAGCGTCCCCGCAGAGGGCACTTATCAGTTTGCTGATTATGAGGGAATGGCTGTCCTGGAGATAAATATAGAAGAAAATAAAAAGAATATACAGGATTATCTGTATTAATAGAAAAAACAGTGAAAAATCGCATACTAAAGTATGTAGCTTTTTTGCTGAAGAAAAGATACAATAAAATAAATATACAAATGTTAAAGCAAAGTAAAGGAGAGATTAAAGTGAGGGAGAGAAAAAGGAAGGCAGGACGGAGAATAGGCGCCGCATTGTTGGCGACGGCACTTTTTTCAACCAGTATTCAGCTTCCGGCGGCGGCGCAGACGCCCAAAGGGCCGGATGGCACAACAGAGAATCCGATGGTTTCGCTGGATTTTAACAGCGTGACGGGCACGGCGCTGAACGGTTTAAAATTTACGGATTCCTATGGCACAGAAGCTGCGGCAATGACGGACGGCGGCTATACGCTGACAGACAGAATAACGGATCATTATCTGGATCTGACCGAGGATAAGTATTTGACAGTGACGAAGGCAGATGGAACCCCGCTGCTTACCGGAAAAGATGCCGTCACGATTATGTATGACAGCTATTACCTGGGAACTGGACAGTCATGGGCATTCTGTGCAGACAGTGATGCGAATACGCCCAATACAGACGGGGGATAAAGGTACGGTAAAGGAAGGGAACTTAAACTATCTTGGCATTATAGAGGGAGTGAGCAGAGTAGAAAGGTATGGAGCCGGACGCCAGACCGGCGATGGCCTCCTGGGAACAGATCCGGGTTCTATGCTGCTGCTTCCGGATAGCGGTAAAGCGCTTGCTTCGAACCAGTGGAAAAAGGTAGCAGTTGTCGTGGATGCAACAACCATTACCTTGTATCAGGATGGTGAACAGATTGCGACAACAGAAAATACAGGCGCTACACCATTGTCTGATATTTTGGGTGAGAACAGCGTCTTTTGGATCGGAAAGGCGAACTGGGGTGAAGGAGAATTCTATAATGGTTATATTGATAACTTCCAGGTGTACGATGGCGCACTCACAGCGGAGCAGGTTGCAGGTACAGCGGATGTAAGTGAAATCCCGCTTCTCGCTGATTTTGATTTCGAAAGCATGGAAGGAGACAGCTTCTCAGGCGGAGCTGCCAAGGCTTCTGTAACAGGCGACAGCGACGGAATCATGCAGATCAGGGAAACAGATGGTAAGGCTCTTGACCTTCGCGGAAAAGAGCAGACACTGTATGTGACGAAGGCAGATGGGACGCCGGTTCTTCATGGACTTACGACGGCAACAATCGTATTCGACAGTTATTTTGAAGGCAACAGTTATACAAATGACTGGCCATTCTACGCTGCGAAAGATATCGATGCTCAAGATTGGAGAAATCCGAATTATATAGCTGTGGATGAGAATAGTGGCTCAACAGATGTGATCCGTCAGGCAGATCAGAACTCCGGAAAGGCAGATCTTGATGTGCGTACCAATCAGGCTCCGGTTATGGGAGAATGGAAAAATGTAGCGGTGGTGTATGATGCGGATTGTACTTCGCTTTATATTGACGGCGAATTGGTGAAAGCCAGCGAAGCAGCAGAGAATGCAGCGACATTGGCCGATATCCTTGGCGAATCCGGCGGGATCTTTCAGATTGGCCGCGCCAACTGGGGAGACGGTGAATTCTATAATGGTATGCTGGATAATTTCCGTATATATGACGGTGCGCTGACAGCGGACGAGGTGTCGGCAGTATATGGAAATAAAGAGGCAGCAACGGCTGCCAAGAAAATTGCAGACTTCACTTTTGATGATGAAGAGACAGGATTTGCAGGGGCGGGAGCGGTTGCAAGGCCTTTCCTTGTCTATGATACGGACGGTGACGGCAGTACGGAGCTGTTTCTTGCAGAAAAGAACAGAACCTATCTGAATCTTTTGCAGAATGGGGCTTCTCCGTTAAAAGGGCAGAAAGAGATTACGATTTCCTATGACAGTAAACCCTATGTGGATCTTTCCACCGGGAAGTGGTCTTTTTATGCGGCGGAAAACACTGTTTCACAGGAGTATCTGAAAGAAAAATATATTGGTATCCAGGAAGCCGGCAGGCATATGTATGTGCATTACTGGGATAATGCAGCGTCAGGATTCCGGCTGCCTTCGATCGATGTAGATACGGCCGGGCTTGCGTCTTCGTGGAGGCACATTGATCTT
Source organism: Dorea acetigenes (assembly GCF_025567385.1). Lineage (NCBI taxonomy): Bacteria > Bacillati > Bacillota > Clostridia > Lachnospirales > Lachnospiraceae > Dorea > Dorea acetigenes. The sequence continues at coordinate 20,782 of NZ_JAOQJU010000011.1, read as the reverse complement.
GTGATCAGCAGCGAAAAGACGACTTTATATGTAAATGGCGAGAAGAAGGATGAGATAAGAAGTTATTACCCGCTGCAGGATATTATTGGAGAAAACGGCGGGATTGCGCAGATTGGCAAAGCAAACTGGGGACATCCCGGCGGAATCTATGAATATTACGGCGGATATATCGATAATTTTCAGATTTATGACAAGGCAATTCACCCGGAGGTCAATGCGTTGACGGTATCTCCGAAAGAAGGGGCAGAAGTTGCTCCTGATGGCAGAATCAAGGTACTTGCCGGGCATCTGCAGGAGTATCTGGATGTGAAAGTTACTTTGGCGAATGGTTCTAGCGTGACTCTTGCGCCGGAAGATTATGAAGTGACGGGCTACAAGTCAGAACTTGGAAATCAGACGGTTACCATTACGTATGGCGGGAAGTCTCAGACCGTGGATATTTCCGTATACAATGTTGTCGAGTCTCAACAGAAGGAAGTTCTCGATGAAAACGGGAAGCAGATGTTCACGGTAAAATCTACGTGGTATGATTATCTGTCAGACCCGGAGCGAGAGGGAAAAGGAAATTACAATTCTAACAGTTATGTTATGAAACGGAATGAAGCGGGAGAGATTGTCAGCAGCGAGTCTGAATTTGTACAGTTCAATAAGGCGGTTGACAAGTATTGGAAAGAGAAACTTACGCTTACAGGAGATCTGAAATCTTATAATTTCCATCCGATTTACTGGGGAGATTTCTACAGCCTGGATGAAGCGTACAGAGATTATGACGAAGACCCGAATAATAATTCCCATCTGATGGAGTACCAGTACGAACCGGGCGAAGGCGTTTCCTTTAAAGAATATGGGGAAAACTTCTACGGATCAATATGGGGATATAATGCACACCAGTATACCCAGCTGGCGGCGCAGGGAAGTATGGATCCGAATCTTGGAGAGAATGATACGCTGACTATGAATGACGCTTTGACGCCGTATTTTAATGATGTTAGTGATGCACTTGCGGCAGATGAGCAGGGAAGCGTCTATATGAACATTTATGAGAATGTGCTGATGCCATTTAAAACGGTGACAGATGAAGCAACCGGGATTGACTATTATGAGTTCCAGAGCGGTGATGCAGGAAAAGAAACCATTCATATTTCAGAAGATCCTAATAATACGGTTACATGGGTTCCCGATAACCGGTGTTATGATGCAAGAAACGGCTATGTCGGCCATGACGGAATAAGCTTCCTTCCATTCAATCAAAATGGCGATGACAAGGATGTGGCGAATTGCGGATTCGCGGCAAAGATGGCTTTTAATTTCCGTTCTACATATGATGGAAAGCTTTCAAGTAAAAATGGTTCAGGAGAGCGTGTTCCTATCAGGTTTGAATTCAATGGGGATGATGATTTCTTCCTCTATATCGACGGGAAGCTAGCGCTTGACATCGGCGGTTCTCACGGAGAATGTGAAGGTGTGGTTGATTTTGCAGAACAGACCGTAACTACTTATGCACGAACTATTGAGACTTATGACGAAGCAGTGACAAGAAGAAATGATGCTGCAGGACCGGCAGGCAGTACAGTAACGAAGACTTTCGAAGAACTTGGGCTGGATTTCTCTGACCCGTCTGTCGAGCATAAAGCGGTAATCTATTATACGGAAAGAGGAAAGCTGGAAGGGAACTTAAAGATTCGTTTTAACTTCCCGCAGGAAAATACCATTGCCATTACAAATACGGTAAATACGGATGGCGTCAACGACGCTCTGAAAGATCGGATGGCAGAGATTATCAAGCAGGAAAGCTTTGGACTGGACGTTTCCTCTGATTATAAGGAAAGTGGCAAAGGGCTTCAGCCGGTAGATGGGGAAGAGGTTGCATACAATGACGGGACCCGTTATTCCACAGACACGCTCAAAGAGGGGCATATAACGGTGAAAGGAGAAGATTCCATTCTTCTGGTTCAGAGAGTGGCTACAGAAGATAATCCAACAGGGTTTTTGGATGAAGCAGGAACATTATTTGCGGTAAGCCAGACAGCGGATTCGGAGAAATATGCCACCAGTTGGAATTTGTATGATTCACATAAAAATGTGCTTGGAAGCAGTGAAGGGTACGTTATTGACGACGAAAAATCAACGTATGACGGTAACACAGAAGGGCAGTTTGCACTGTATGATAAAGACGGTAGTGTATCGCTGAGTGAAAACGGAGTGGAAATTGTCAACTTAACCGCAGCGTATGTTAATACGGTAAAGACGAATGCTGTTACGATAAAAAAAGAGATGTATGGGGATGAACAAAGTGAAGATACCTTTAAGTTCCAACTGACGCTGTCCAATCTCTTTGGTTCCGGAAGCGAGGCATTCGTCTATGTAGGAGATTATACCGTTTACGAGGGAGATGATACAACCGCTGGCGTTGACAGCTTATACGTTCCGGGAAGATCTTGCGGCGGGAACTTATGAGAAAGAATACCAGACGGTAGGAAATGATCATATAAGCGGCACAGTTGATGGAGATATAAGACCAGGGACTGTTGATGTTATTTCAAATATGACAAAGAGCAGCAGCGAGTTTTATGCATGGAAGGATCATGAGACGTTCCTTCCGATTCCAGGAATACAGGAAATTACCAACTCTCCTATTGTTTATTGTACTGCAGATATTGAGAAGGATGCTTCAGGCGCCAATAGTGGAATCAAATTTAAAGGCGAGCTGCAGGAAAATGTAGTCATTGATTACGTAGATGTCAATGGTAACCCGGCCAGAGCGACCGTGCATGTGTATGAACCGAAGAACCATGCATATGTACTGGATTATGGCCTTCCGGTAGATCTGAATGCGAAGGGAAGCAGTGTTGGTATCCGTGAGACAAGCACGGCAGGAAAATATGAAATTGTCGGAGATACCGGGCTGAGCATTAGTGGTGTAACAGCGGCGAATGAGTTTATGGGTATCAGCCAGGGCAATGCACAGGCTGACGCCTGGGATGCGTATGGAAAAAATACTACAATGGTAAATACAGATACTTCAACGCTTCAGTTGGATGGCACAAAGCTGATCTATACGCCGACCGCATTTATGGAGAATGCGGATGTGTACAATTATCGTGTGGATGTAAAGAAGTCATTGGATACTGATATGGACGCCCCGGAAGCAACTTCTGCAGACGGCGTACGTATGGCTGGAACGATAACGATGGTTCCGGCAGAGGTAGTATATTATGAGGATGATTTTCAGGCGATTACAGTGACAGGAGATAACCAGAAGGCAGCAGGCGGTAAGCTTATGCAGTCGAATGATCAGACGGGTGTATATGGATATGATGCCGTATACAGCACGAATACGAATGCTTCGGTTGTTGAGGAGAACTTGCTTGTACATTATGATTTCTCAACTGTGACGGCGAATGCGGACGGAACGGTTGCAGCAAATACACCGGTGGCTGATATTTCCGGAAAAGGTAACAATGGATATATCAGGCAGTCGGGAGCGAAGATAAGCGGCGATACACTGACATTACCGGGAGGAGCTTCAGGCAGCGATGCTGCTTACGTAGAGCTTCCGACAGGGCTTACGAATGATAAGACGGATATGACAGTGTCTGTGTGGATGAAGAATCAGTCAGATGTTACAAGAAATTATATTGCAATGTATATCGGAAGCAATGATGGGAACTGGCCGACACACTATTGGTCGCTGAAGCCAGATGATTCTAGCAGCAATATAAGTTCAGTTATTACACTTGGTTCCTGGCATAACAACCCACAAACCATAACCGCTGCTGCCAAGCGTGGTGAACTTGCCTTGTATACAGTGGTTCTTGGAGCGAATAAAATGACTCTTTACTGTAATGGAGAGAAAGTAGCTGAGAATCCGGCAACAGGAATTAGTCTTGCAGATTTGCAGAGAGACCTGGTGGGATATATTGGAACATCTCCCTATAGAGGAAATGGTGATGACTATTTTGCAGGTGACGTCCGCGATGTGCGTATCTACGACCGGGCGCTTGAGGCGGATGAAATAAAGACTCTTTATGAGAGCAGAGAAAATACTTTGGACAGCGCCGAAGGTAGCACAAGGCTTGATGCGTCTAATGCCGCCAATAGAGGAACGATGGAATTTACCTTCCGGGGAAGAGGATTTGACCTGATAGGCAGAAGCACGATAGATACGGCAGGCCTTGCGGTAATAGTCAGAGAACATTCGGATACCGAAGGTGTTCCGGGCAAGCTTGAGAAGAGCACAATTGTAGATACTTCTTACGCAAATGGTAAGTTGTATCAGCTTCCGATGGTAAGCATCAAGGATCTTGCATACGGCCAGTATGATGTGACGATTAAGGCAATGAGGACGAAGAACAGGGCGGATGAGACAGTTACCAACAGCTATGTATATATAGATGCAATCCGTATTTACGATCCTGCAAATACAAAGGACGGAAAGAACACAGCTGTAAGCCAATATTATCTGGGCTCCGAATATAAGGCCGATATTAAAGAAGTGAGAGACCTCCTTCTTGGGTCTGTTAAGTTTGAGAATCTGGACGCAATTTTAAAGAACATGGATAGTTCCGGGGATGACAGTACGACAGGAACAACAACGACTACAAGTGGCTCTGCTGTTTCTCTTGTGGCAGTGGATCCGGAACTTGGAGTGGTGATGTACCATGCAGGAAATGCACAGGTTGAGAATCCGGATACGACCGTGCCAATTGATGCGATTGACAGTTTAGAGAAAATACTGAAGCGCGGACCGAACAATGAGGTATATCTTGCCGCAGGTAATGCAATCGCATTCCGTGCGGTTCCGGAAGCAGGCAGTGCAATTCCAGAAGCAGACAGAACCTTACAGATCGAGGCGAAGAAGGTGGCGGATGATCAGAAATCATCTGCAGAAATAAAAGTTCTTACAGCTGATAATGAGAAGGCACAGACGATTACACTTACGACTTATACACCGATGTATTATAAGATTGATCTGGCAAATTGTAAGCGGTATGCGGATGGATCCTATCTGGTAATCCTGGCATCTACGGGAGAGAGTATGGTTTCGCTTACAAATCTGAAAGTAAAAGGCTATACGTTGACACCGGTTGCCGGTTCTGATCTTACAGAGAATCCGAACGAGCCATCAACGCTTGCGGCAGATACCTATAGTCTTATGAAGGCGATGTTCGTAAGTAAAGCGGAGGAGCCGGATGTTGCTCCGGACACGACGCCGGATACAAAGCCGGACGTTGATTCGGACACGACGCCGGATACGAAGCCGGACGCAGATTCAGACACGACGCCGGATACGAAGCCGGACGCTGAGCCGGATACGAAGCCGGATATCAGACCGGATGATGATAGTAAGGCGCTTCCCTTTGTGGATGTCCCGGCCGGAAGCTGGTATGAATCCTATGTCCGCTATGTGTATAAGAAGGGAATTATGACAGGTCTGGATAAGACGTATTTCGGACCGGATCAGACCATCTGCAGAGCACAGTTTGCAGTGATTTTGTACCGTATGGCAGGCAGTCCGAAGGTAGCGTACAAGGAGACCTTTAAGGATGTTGCGGATAATCAGTTCTATACAGATGCAGTTATATGGGCAAGCCAGAAGGATATCGGTGTAATCACAGGTTATACTTCCGGTGACCGGGCGGGCTGTTTTGGACCGACAGACCCGATTACCCGTGAACAGATTGCAGTTATGATGTATCGGTATGCACAGTATAAGGGAGAGAGTATGGAAGCTTCCTCTGATATGTCAGGCTTTGAAGACAGCAGGCAGGTAAGTGCATTTGCCGCCAAGGGTGTTGCGTGGGCAGTTTCTGAAAAACTGATCCAAGGTGATAATGGTATGATCAATCCGCAGGGAGATACCAACCGTGCAATGTGCGCAGCAATCATTCAGCGGTTCCAGGAGCGGCAGAGTCTGCTGACAGATGAGGAGGAGTGAGAATTATGAAAAAAACATATCAGAAACCCAGGATTATGATTGAAGAATTTTCGGCTAGTGAAATAATTGCGACTGCGTCCGGATGCGGGGCGATTGTTACGATGATGGACAATCAATGTACATCAACAAATAATCCGCTTATGGAGGATGCATTTTCGATAGGGATTTTTTCGGATTCATGCGAAATTCCATATAGCCATGAAGAATACGATGGTATCTGTCTTCACGGACCCGCAGATAATGCAATATATACTTCGTAATATTTAAAGAGAAAGACGGAACAGAAGCAGGATTTGTTTCTGTTTCGTTTTGCTTTTTTGGAGGGAAGAGGATGAAATACCAGTATGATTTTTCTGTGGCGGGAATTTCATTTCGCTGGATAACAGGGATGCCGTTGGAGTTAGAAGAAAGATACAGGGCATTCCTTTTGGAAGAGCCGAGAACACCGGAGATTCTGTATGAGGTTCTTACAGGCAGGCCTTCTCGTGACAGGAGGGGAGAGCGGGAGTTATATGCAGGGGAATTCTGCCGGATTACAGAAGACGGACAGTACCGTTACCGTACCTTTCCCTACAGTAAGGTTCATAAAGAAAGAGAGGTAACTTTGGTACGGAGGCGGGAATGTGCAGACCAATACCGGCTCTATCTTCCGAAAGAAGTGCAGGAGGATTTTAAGAGAGCGAAGAACTGGAGCTTTTACATGGCGTTTGAGGAAATGTTTTACACCAGGGGAAGAATCCTGCTTCATGCCGCCTATGTGGAGACGGAGGAAGGCGCGGTTCTTTTCTCAGGCCCTTCCGGAATCGGCAAATCTACCCAGGCGCAATTGTGGGAACAGTATGGCGGCGGCGTTACCATGAATGGCGACCGGGCGGTTCTTTATGAGAAGGAGGGAAGAATCTTTGCGGCAGGCTCTCCTTACGCCGGTTCTTCCGGCGTCTACCGGAATTATCAGTCGCCGGTGCGGGCGATTGTTATTCTGAGCCAGGGAGAAAGGAATCAGATTCAGAAATTGAAGGAAAGCAGATGTATTCTGCCGCTTATGCGGGAAAGTACATTTGCCTATATGGATGAGAAGATGAAAAAAAAGCAGGCGGAACTTTTATTTTCGGCTGCAGAGAAGATCCCGGTATATACCTTTCAATGCAGGAAAGACGCCAGTGCAGTGGAGGATTTGCGCAGAAGATTCCGGCAGGATGGAGTATAACCGGGAAAATGCGCGCAAGGAAATCGAAAGAGAAGGAGAGGAACATTGAAGACAGAAAAGAATAGAAGACGAAAAAAGATTCTGGTTCTTGCAGGAAGTGTTATCTGTGTGGCAGTACTTGTGATTGTGTGGAAGATGGCCGGAAGGAAGGATACGGAGACGGCAGGATCTTCAGATAAACCGGAGGTAACGATGACCGTAGATCTGTTCCCGGGATTTGAAGGGGAGGAAGCGGAAAAAGTATTGGAAGGCGACCTCAGTAATCCGGAAGTTCTGCTTGAATATGCCGGAAGCTATGCCGGTGTGTTTTATGAGGATGGCGGGGATCAGGAGAAGGAAGATGTGTTCAGCCTTATTTTGACAAATATAGCAGAAGACACGCTGGAAGTCATGCAGCTTTGGATTGAAGATGAAAAGGGAGAGACGTATCATTTCCAGGTGTCAGCGCTTCCCTCCGGCGGAACGGTTCTGGCTCAGGAACTGGAAGGAAAGACGTTCCGGAAGGATGCGGAATATAAAGTAGTCGGAGATAATTTCGGTTTCCTTGAAACGGATACAGAGCTTTCTGTTCTGGATACAGAGGAGAAGGATGGGAAAATCTATGTAACCAATCAGGGAGAGAATACTGTAAACGGTGTGCAGATCATTTATAAGAACTGGCTGGGCGGCTATGCCTATCCGGGGGGAATTGCATATAGGATTTCGCTGGGAGAAATCCCTGCAGGAGAGACGCAGGAGATTACTTCGGAACATTACAAGGACGGCGCCAGCAAGATTACAGGCATGAAGAAGACGCAGGAGCCGGAAGGGGAAGAGAATGGAGAATCCACAGATTAGAAAATATTTGTATTCCAAAGCGGCATATAAGCATATTCCGATAGGGGGAACCTTTGAGTTGACGCCTTGCTGCAATATGAATTGTAAAATGTGCTATATTCGGATGTCTAAGGAAGAACAGGAGCGGGCCGGCAAGCTTCGCACGGCAAAAGAGTGGCTTCAGTTGGGAAAAGTATGCAGGGATTCAGGGATGTTGTTTCTTTTGCTGACCGGCGGAGAACCATTTTTGCGGCCGGATTTCCGGGAGATCTATGAAGGTCTGTGCCGGATGGGACTTTTGATTACCATTAACACCAATGGAACGATGATTACCGGGGAAACAGTAGAATGGCTGAAAAAAATGCCGCCGTCTAAGATGAATGTTACTTTGTATGGCGGTTCTGCGGAGGCGTACGGGGAACTGTGCGGTTATAGGGACGGATATCAGCGGGCGACAGAAGCAATCCTGATGCTGAAGGAAGCGGGTATCCATGTCAGCATCAATGTGAGTTTCACAGAAGAAAATGCAAAGGAGCAGGATAGAATCCAGGCTTTCATAGCGGAACATGACCTCCCGGCAAGAATCACTTCGTATATGTTTCCGCCGGTGCGAAAGAAAGAGACGGACTGTCCGGCGGCGGATTGCCGCATGACACCGGAGAAAGCCGGATACCTGCAGTGGAGAAGCGAACAGTTCCGCTTCCGGGGAGGCTACTGGGAAGCGCGGAAGGAAGGGGTCTTAAAGGGAGTCCCCGAGATGCGGGGAGATTGCCCGGTAGATGAAAAGATGCAGTGCATGGCAGGAAGAAGCGTCTTTTGGATTACGTGGGATTTTAAGCTTCGGGGCTGCGGCATGATGACAGAGCCGAGCGTAAAAGTGGAAGCAGAGAATTTCACGGAGCGGTGGAAAGAGATTGGGGAGAAAATCGGCGGATTTCGGCTTCCCGGAGCGTGCTCTGTCTGTGAATACCGGAAAGTATGCGCTGTCTGCGGTGCGGTTGTGCAGGCGGAAGGACAGGGGAATATGGAAGAAAAACCAGAATATTTGTGCAGATTAACGAAGGAATATGTCAGACTTATAAAACAGGAGAAGGAAGAGGATGAAGAGGAATAGAGGAAAAAGAAGAATTTTAGCAGTCGTTCTTACTATTGCATTGGCGGCCGGAAGCCTGATGGTTAGCAGTCCGGTCAAAGCGGCAGAAACAGCGGAAAAGCTTTTGGCGCGGTACGAGCTTTTGACAGACGTACAGGACCGTTCAGGGAATGGGCGCCACGGAACCAGTGTGGGCAATGTGTCATTTGGAAGCGGCGCTGATGCGGGAATGGTTCTTCCGGGAGGAACGGATAGTAATACGAATTATGTTAGTATTCCGGGAGAAATGTTTGCCGGACAAGAGTATCTGACCATATCGGCATGGATAAAATCCGGTGTAAACGCGGGAAATTGGTCGGCGCTTTTCTTCGGCACAGAAGCAAAGAATCATATGCCGGTGAATTACTGGCTGTTTAATCCTTACAGTCCGCAGAAGAATTTCAAATCGGTATTTACAGATTCTGTGAATGAAGGAGCGCCCTATAACTCAGAAGCGGGATTGAATCAGACTCCTACGGAACAGTACCAGAATGTTTGGACACATTACACGACTGTCATTACACCCACGTCAATAACCGGATACATCAATGGGGAAAGAATTGGGACAACGGCGAAAAGCAGGCAGGTGTCAGATTTCGGTACAAATCTTTTCGCTTATATCGGACGGTCGAATTATATGAATGACTGGACATTTCAGGGAAGCTTCCAGGATGTATGCATCTACGGGGACGCTCTTTCCGAAGAAGAAATCCGGACGATTATGGGAGAGGCTCCGGCAGACAATACAAAAGAGATTGTGGTACAGACGGCTGTTGACAATCTGACGGTAGATAACTTAAATGGTGTGACATCAGATCTGACGCTTGCAGATACCGCAGGCTACGGAACCGTGGTTACATGGGAATCTTCCGAACCGTCTGTTATCCGTAATGACGGTACGGTGACCCCGGCGGCAGAAGACAAGACAGTTACCCTTACGGCAGAAGTGGCATTGGGGAATGTAACGGATACGAAAGTTTTTACCGCATTCGTTCCGGCAGAGGGCGGAAAGCCCTATCTGCATTATGATTTTTCCAGAACCAGCGGAACGACGGTTACTGACATCTCAGGAAACGGACATGACGGAACGATCCGGGGAACCGGCTACAGCATTGCGGGCGATGCGCTGACGCTGCCGGGAGGCTCCGTGAATAGCGAGGCTTCGTATGTGGAGATTCCGTCGGGGACTTTTGATAACCGGAATACACTGACGGTTTCCCTGTGGCTTAAAAATGAAACCGGGGCCGGCAATTATTCGGCAATGTTCTTTGGAAATGCTTCCAATTACTGGCTTCTAAATCCGTGTAATCCTGCCGGGTATTATAAGTCTGTTATTACAAATTCAGAGAATACAGGAGCACCGTATCATACAGAGTATGGCATCAGCCCGACCATTGCCGCGCAGGGCATCCAAGGTCCGGCGACAGATGCGCAGTGGGCGTTATATACGACGATTATTCAGCCGGGAAGCATTACGGCATATTATAATAATACCTTGATTGGTACGGTAGAAACGAGCCGGAATGTGAGTGATTTTGGCGAGAATCTTGTATCTTATATCGGGAAGTCCACGTATCCCGACCCGTTTTATAAGGGCGGCGTCCGGGATGTCCGGGTATATACCTATAGTATGGACCAAGCAGGTGTTGCGAATATTTATTATGAAGGTCTTGGGGATGAGACAGCGCTTGATAAGGCTCTGCAGGAGGATGTGGATCGTCTGACACTTCCATATGAATATGTGATGGAAGATATCAGCCTTCCCACAACCGGAGTCAATGGTGCCAAAATCACCTGGAGCAGCAGTAACAGTGATTATCTGGATGCGAGGGGGAAGGTAACGCTTCCAACAAATCAGAACCAGGAGGTAACACTGACTGCAGCATTGACGCTTGGCGGGAAAACGGTAACCAAAGAATTTCCTTTAACTGTTCTGGCAGATACACCGGACGGATGGCTTACCTATTATATGGAAGGATTGAATATCAGTCCGACAACCCTGACGGCGGACATCGAACTTCCGTCCAGTATCGGAGACGGCGCTGCAGTTACATGGTCGTCGGATAATGAAGCCCTTTTGACAAAAGAAGGGAAGGTAACAAGACCGGACAATGGAACCGGAGATAAGGCGGTAACTCTGACTGCTTCTGTAACTTATCAGGGCGTAACGAGGGAGAAAGTATTTCACCTGACAGTCGCCCAGGAACCCTATGGAAGAATCCTTACTTATGTAAGAAGCGGCAATACGGACCGCACAGACGCACTTCATATCGGTTATAGTGAGGATAAGGGACAGAGCTATCAGGCGCTTTATAACAACCAACCAATTCTCTATCCTTCTGAAGGAACAAAGATGATGGGAAGTCCGGTATTCTTCCGCAAAGCGGATGGAACTTACGGGGTCATAGCGGATGATAACCACAGCAGCGGGTATGTATTTCTTTATGATTCGGATAATCTGACTAGCTTTACAAACTCACGTTATGTAAGACTGGATGCAAGCGGAAAGAATATCTGGAATGTGAACTGTATTTATAATGAAGAAAGAAATGCTTATGAGTTCTGCTATGAAGCAAGTGATGGCAAATCTTACGTTGTATACACAACAGACTTTGAGAAATTTACCCAGCCGGAAGAGACGATATATCAGAAGGCGGCGGTAAATGCAGAGCTTCCTGAAGGTGCGATTGAATGCGGTGTATTCGAGGTAACAAAAGAAGAATACGATGCAATTCTTAAGAAGTACAGCCGTGTGGTAAATACATCTGTCTCTGCATTCGAGACGGTTACGGTGCAGATAGGGACGGATAAGACAACAATTAGCAGACCGTCCAAAGCGACGGCGTCCTACAGCGACGGAACCACGAAAGATTTTGGGATAGACTGGAACGAGACGGACTGGGCGAATGTGGATACATCCACACCCGGAACGTATACGGTGAGGGGAACGCTCAGACAGCCGGATTACGGAAATGTTCTGGTAGAACAGCGAGCAGACCCGTATGTGGTAAAAGCAGAAGATGGAAGTTATTATTTTACAGCCTCCTATCCGGTCTGCGGATATACGGAGAGAGACAGCGGGATCGGATATGACAGAATTATTCTTCGCCACGCAGATACAATAGAGGGGCTGGCGGATGCAGAAGAAGTGACGATCTGGTCTGCGTCAGAATCAGAAAAAGCCCATCGTTATATCTGGGCGCCGGAGATGCACTATATTGGTGGAAGTTGGTATATGATCTTTACGGCAAGCCGCTCGACCGGTACGGTATGGGATATCCGTCCGCATATGCTGAAATGTGTGGGTGATGATCCCATGAATCCGGATAGCTGGAAGACGGCGGATGAGTCGAACCTCCATCAGGTGACGGCAAAAGCCGGGGATACGGGAATGGACGGAAGAAGTGCATTCTCAGAATTTTCACTGGATATGACGTATTTTGAAAGTGCAGGAAGACATTATGTGGCATGGGCGGAGAAGCCGGGTGGAATCTCCAAAATATATCTGGCAGAGATCAATCCGGATGAACCGTGGCAGTTAATCAGTGATTCTATGCTGGTATCCACTCCTGATTTCGCGTGGGAGTGGGAAGGAGGAACGATTATTAATGAAGGACCCGCAGTGCTGAAGCATGACGGAAAGATTCACTTATGCTTCTCAGGGGCGGCGGTTGATTATACTTACTGTGTAGGAATGGTGACGGCCGAGGAAGGCGCAGATCTTCTGAATCCGGATTCCTGGACAAAATATCCGACGCCGCTTCTGAAAAGCGAAGATTTTGAGGTGGATGGATATGACCCGCAGTGTGGCCCGGGACACAATTCATTTACCTATGATAAAGATGGAAATCCTGTAATCGTATACCATGCAAGACCGATGAATTGTTCCAATGCGGTAGATGCTGACGGTAATTTCGGAACTTGTGAGTATGTAAGCAGGGGAGACGATGCCCTGAGTGATCCATGCCGCCACGCCCGGGCAAAGTCATTGAATTTTGCGGCAGATGGGACGCCGATTCTGAATATGACATTGTCAGAAGAGTTGAGTACAAAAGATGTGTCATTGACGATTGTAGTAGAAGATGAGAAGGAGACTCCGGTACAATTTTATGCAGCACGGGGGATAGAGGCAAGCATTCCGGCGCAGCAGATACAGCGGATTATCTCGGTGGATGACGGTGCGGTCTGTGAAGCAGCAGAAAATGCAATTACATTTACGGGAAATGTCTGCGGAGAATTTACAGTTGTTTATGAGAAAACAAACGGAGAACAGGTTACCATTCACGTCAATGTCTACGCTGCAGATCATAAAGCGTATGTGTTGGATTACGGATTGACGGCAGACTTGAATGCGTCTGGGGAGGATGCGTTTGGCCTGTACCGGATAGCTGGAACAAATGCTTATGGCATGACAGGTATAAATCTTCCTGCGCAGGCGGATGCGGAATCCGGAACTGCAGATATGGCAATTCTGAAAGGTTTTCGCGTGTCTGGCACACAGGATGACTGGCAGATGAAAGTAGATGCAAATGGCGCCGTGCTGGAATGTACGGAAGAGAAGCTTCTCTATACGCCAACAGCATTTATGGAGGATGCAGATGTCTATGAGTATCAGGTGGAAGTAAAGAAGAATGCAGACACCGAGATACGTACAGCAGAAGACGGCGTGGCAGTCGGGGCGTCGCTTACCGTTGTGCCTGCAACCGTTGTCTATTATGAAGATGATTTCTCCGCAATAACAGTGAGCGGGGCTTCCGGAAAAGAAGGAACTACCCAAGATATGCTCCAGTCGAATCATCAGAAGGATGTATATGGGTATGATGCGGTATATGGAGAAGAGACACCGGACAGTGCGGGCGGAAGCACGCGGCTTGAGGCTGACAGTACTGACCGCGGCACGATGACATTTACCTTTAATGGAACGGGCTTTGACGTGGTTGGAAGAAGTACCGCAGATACGGCGGGAATTTCACTGGTAGTAAGGGATGCAGATAAGAAGGTGGTAAAGAGCCAGATTGTAGATACTGTTTATCAGAATGGCAATCTGTATCAGCTCCCGATTATCAGTGTGAAGGATCTGGAATATGGAACCTATACGGCTACCATAAGAGCAATGCGGGCAGGAACTAAAGAGGCAGTCCGTTCAGTGGTCTATATTGACGGTATCCGCATCTATCACCCGGCCGGAGTAGGAGAATCGTTAAAGGCAGAGGTCGGCCAGTATTATCAGGAGAAGGAAGCGAAGGCAGATATTGCAGAGATTCGGGAGCTTCTGCTTGGCAAGGTTCATTTTGAAAACCTGGATGAGATACTGACCGGTAAGAAGGATGAGAACGATGAACCGTCGAATGACACGACAAAGGAAGCATCTGTATCTCTGGCGGTGTTTGATTCAGCGCAGGGAATCTCCATTTACCATGGCGGGACTGTGATGGTGGAAGGCTCTGCTGATGGAACCGGGGACTTAGAGCAGATTCTGAAAAACGGACCGAACAATGAAGTATATCTTAGGAAGGGAAATGCGATTGCATTCTGCGCAGTTCCGGTGGGCGGCGCAGATGATGATGTGCCGTTTACCCTACAGGCGGAAGTAAAGAAAGCGGCGGATGAAAAGGATAAGACGGCGCAGCTTACGGTTCTGTCAGAAGGAGCGGAACCACAGGTGATTTCATGTAAGACGCATACGGCGATGTATTATGAGATTGATCTGAGTAAATGTAAGACCTATGATGACGGTTCCTATCTGGTGGTACTGGCATCAACAGGGGAGGGGATGTTGTCCCTTACGAATCTGAAGAGCACAGGGTATCAGATTCAAGCGCTCACGGAAACCGATTATGCCGATGGTGCACAGAATGTGTCGGCTGCGGACACTTATCTGCTGATGTGTGCTGCATTTGCGGATGACCCGGCAGACGATCCTGTGGATGACCCGGCAGACGATCCTGCGGATGACCCCACAGATGACCCGACGGATCCGCCTAAAGAGCTTCCATTTACGGATGTAGGAGCTGGCAGTTGGTACGAAACATATGTACGCTATGTATATCAGAAAGGAATCATGACCGGAATGGAGGCGCTGCGCTTTGGACCGGCGGAAGAGTTGTGCCGTGCGCAGTTTGCGGTTGTATTGTATCGAATGGAAGGAAGCCCGAAAACGGAGTATAAGACCGTGTTCAAGGACGTAGGACGCAATGAATTCTATACAGATGCAGTTATGTGGGCGAGTGAACAGGGAATTGTTACCGGATATACTGGCGGCGACAGGAAAGGATACTTCGGACCGGCGGATAGTATAACCCGAGAGCAGATGGTGACAATGCTGTATCGGTATGCATCTGCCAAGGAAATGGATACTGCCGGAAGGGACAGCCTGAAAGGATTCCCGGATAGTAATCTTGTAAGCGGATTTGCAGAAGATGCGGTAAGATGGGCTGTGGAAGAAGGATTGCTTAAAGGCGACCAGGGAATGCTCAGGCCGCAGGGGAACCTGAATCGTGCAGAGTGCGCTGCTATTATACAGCGGTTTATGGAAAATAAATAGACGGTATAAAATTCAGGGGCAGGTGTGACGCATATAAGCCACACCTGCCCTTGCTGAGTAAATTAGGTATTGTTGTATTGGGGTTATGTGCGTTACATCGGAGGTGCTATATCGTAATTTATGGTCTGGTAGAACCGCTCTTTACGTTCCTCCCAGGTGAGTCCGGGGATTGCCAGAAGCCACATCATTTTTGCGAAAACGGATTCCAGTGTCATATCATAGGCTTCCAGGCAGTCGATGGATTGTTTTACCCGCTGTCCTACCTCATATATGCCTACGTCACTGCCTTCGCCGACCACCTGGGTTGTCATTACTACAATTTTCTCACCTGCCGGGCAGGAGTGAAGAATCCGGTAGAATTCGTCCAGGAGACCGTGGGGAATGCCGCCCACGCCGAAGCTCTCCAGGATGATGCAGTCATATTTTTCAAAAATAGCCGATAGGATATCTGCGGACATGCCGGGAGTCAGCTTTAACAGGAATACGGATTCCTTCATATTGTGGTAGAAGGTTACCGGTTTTGCCGGGGCAGGAACCGGAATATAGCGAATCATGCGCTCATCGCGGATAACGGCAAGCTCGGGATAGTTGATGCTGGCGAAGGCATGGTAGCTTTTGGAGTTGACTTTCTTTGCGCGGGTTCCGGCAATGACCTTGCCGTCAAAGACCAAGGATACTCCGTGGGAATCTTCCTGGCAGGCGTATAAGATGCTGTCCCGCAGGTTGGTTTTGGCATCGGTGATTTCCATGCTGATGGGTTTCTGTGCCCCGGTAAATACAATCGGTTTGGCGGAATCCTGAATCAGATAGGAAAGTGCAGACGCAGAGTATGCCATGGTGTCGGTTCCGTGGCAGATCACAAAACCATCGTAGTTTTCGTAGTGCTGTTCTACTGTACGGGCAATCAGGAGCCATATCTCAGGCGTGACGTCCGTGCTGTCTATGCTGCAGATCTGAATAGAATCTATCTCACAGGGGATGCGCATATCCGGCGCATAAGCAAGAAGCTCCCCCGAAGTCAGGGCCGGCGCCAGCCCGTTTTCGGTAGGAAGGGATGCTATGGTGCCGCCTGTGGCAATCAGTAAAATCTTTTTTTTCATATTGGAAACTCTCCTTTGACATTAACACTAAAAATATTTTATATAGTACCGGTTAAAGAGTCAATGAAAAAATGTAACAGTTCAGCCCGCGCCATTCGCAAAACGCATCTACGATGCTTCTCCGCTGCTATGCAGCTATTTTTGCTCATAAAATGGCGTTCCGCTCATAAGCCGGATCGTGTGTTCATTCATGCAAGCATGATTCACCCACAATCCGACTTATGGCTGAACTGATACAAAAAATAACAGAGCGTGCTCTAAAACTATTGCATTTTCTATTTAATGGTGGTATTATTTTATAGTATTTTTATAATTACTTTATCAAAGTAAAGTGATAGTAAGGAGATATAATTATATATGGAAGGAAAAGATCTATTAGAGCGGCTGCTTGATTTCCATAAGTCCAGCTACGATATAGAAAGACCTTTTGATGTCGATGGGGACATCTACGATGCGTATGCAAAGTTTTGTGTAACCAGCGCGAAATATGTCCTTGTGAAAACGGCAGAGTTATGGCGGGCGAATTGCTTTGAGCATACGTTTTTTCGTTGTTTAGATCGTTTGGACGGGGAAGATCTGAAACGGTTCAGGAAGCAGATCGTGTCTTACATTGAGCCAGAACTTGTGCGCGGTGGCAGGAAGTGTACGGAGAAGGATCATATGTATTCGTATATGACGGGAATTTTCATCTGTGACGGTGGTGTGGCGGATGATGCGGCAAAGGAAATCAGGAACTTCAAATATTTTAAGAATTACCGGATGGGACTCCGGGGATACAGTGAAGCCCGTCTGCTGGTGTTCGATGTGAAGAATCGGAAAATTCTTGGAAACCGGGCGGCGAAAGAGATGGTGAAGGGCTACTCAAAGGCTGGAATTTTCTAACCTTTCTAGCAATATACATGATTACATTTAGAGAAAGAGGAGGAATTTGTATGAATGGCGTAGCAGTGTTGATTATTGGAATTGCGATTCTTGTCGTTGCATATCTTACATACGGCAGATGGCTTTCCAAGCAGTGGGGGATTGATCCTTCAAGAGAGACACCTTCCCATACGGAAGAGGACGGTGTGGATTATGTTCCGGCGAAAGCTCCGGTGCTGATGGGACATCATTTTTCATCCATTGCAGGAGCAGGTCCGATTAACGGTCCGATCCAGGCGGCAGTGTTTGGATGGGTTCCGGTACTTCTGTGGGTATTGATTGGTGGTATTTTCTTTGGGGCGGTTCATGATTTTGGTGCATTATTTGCATCCATCCGTAATAAGGGACAATCTATTGGCGAGGTAATTGCCACAACCATGGGATCCAAGGCGAAGAAATTATTTATCATCTTTTCTTACCTGACATTGATTCTGGTTGTAGCGGCTTTCGGTTCTATCGTGGCAAATACTTTCATGGCAACTTATACAGAGAGTGGTGCGGTGGATAAGGTAGCCAGCGCTGCAAATGCAACCACAGCGATGATTTCTATTCTTTTCATCATTATTGCGATTGCCTTTGGTTTTCTGGTATATAGAAGAAATGCAGGCCTGGGTGTTTCCACTGTTATCGGTGTTGTGGCAATTATTGCCTGCATGGTGATTGGTATGAACTGGCATCCGATTTACCTGAGCAATACGGCGTGGATGATTATTGTGGGAATCTATATCCTGGCGGCATCTGTGGCTCCGGTATGGATTTTGCTTCAGCCTCGGGATTATTTAAGTTCATTCCTGCTTTACTTTATGATGATTGTTGCTGTAGTGGGAATCATCGGATGTGGTTTTACAGGTGGAGCACATATGGATATTCCGGCATTTACAGGCTTTAAGGATACGCTGGCGCCAACAGGCACTTCTCTTGGCTATATGTTCCCGGCGTTGTTTGTAACGATTGCCTGCGGTGCTATCTCAGGCTTCCATTCATTGGTTGGTTCTGGAACAACGGCAAAACAGCTGAATAATGAGAAGGACGCTCAGCCGATTGCATACGGCGGTATGTTGATTGAGTGTGCACTGGCAATTATTTCTCTGTGCGCAGTTGGATATATCTGGGCAAATTATGCATCAGGCGAGACGGTAACGCCTACCGTTGTATTTGCAACAGGTATTTCTAAGATGCTTGGTTCTATTCCGGGACTTGCAGGGACAGAGGAGATTGCTTATACATTACTGGTACTTACGGTATCCGTATTCTGTCTGACATCTCTGGATACAGCGACACGTCTTGCACGTTACATGTTCCAGGAATTCTGGCTTGAGCCGGGCGAGACTTACAAGGATGTGACAGGATATAAGAAGGTTCTTACCAATCCATTTGTAGCAACGCTGATAACGGTTGTACTGGGAATTGGTCTTGGACTTACAGGATATGCGAATATCTGGCCGCTTTTCGGCGCTTCCAACCAGCTTCTTGCAGCTCTTGGTCTGCTGGCGGTTGCAACCTGGCTTGGAAAAGCAGGAAAGAATAACAAGATGTTCCTGTTCCCAATGGCATTTATGCTGGTGGTAACGATTACATCACTTTGCTTTACGCTGAAGTCAAACATTGCGGGAATTGCAGCAGGAGGCGCAGGCGTGACATGGTGCTATGTGCGTGCGATTATTGCAGCGCTTCTGGTTGTTCTGGCTGTTGTACTTGCTGTAGATGGTATAAAAACCATGGCAAAACAGAAAAAAGAGGCGTAAGACGGATTATTATTAGAAAAAAGAAGAGGCTTTGCAGCAAAAAGGCTGTGGGGCTTCTTTTTTTGCTTCTACCTGTGGTGGATTTTGAAGTTGACTTTTATAGTACAGGTCAAAGAGTTGATGGAAATATTGACAAACTAGTTGTTTTTTAGTATAGTAAAGAAAACAAGGTAATCGTTTAACTAAGGGCGTCATAATGATAAAAAGGAATCGTGTCACAATTAAAGATGTTGCTATGCAGGCAGATGTTTCAATTGCTACAGTGTCAAAGATTATTAATGGAAAAGATAAGCATATTTCAGAGGAAACTCGTCAGAGAGTATTTGAAGTAATCGAGAATTTGGAATACATCCCCAATAGTATGGCTAAAGGTTTAAAAGAGGCAAGCACAAGAACAATAGGGTTGGTAATACCAGATATTGGTCATGCATTTCCGGAAATGGCGAAAGGTGCACAGGATGAGGCATTTGTTCATGGATATACGATGTTCTTTTGCAGTACAGATAATAATTCGATACAAGAAGAAAAATTTTTAAATATATTAAAATCTAAAATGGTAGATGGCATTATATATGTTAGTTCTGATTATGAAACAAGTAAAAGGTTGCTTTGGGATATATCTATTCCAATTGTAGCTGTTGACAGAAAAATTGATAAGAACCAGAATATGGGAAGTGTTGGAATTGATAACTTTTCGGCAATGCGTGATGTAGCAAAATATATTGTTAATAAAGGATGCAAAAAAATTGCGTATATTACATCTGATGTTTTAATGTCTCCGAGTAAAGAACGGTATGAAGGATTTATAACGGGACTAAAAGAAATGGGAATAGATTTTGATAAAAAACTCCATTATTTGGGGGATTTTTCTGTAGAGACGGGGAATATAGGAGCAATGGTTTTGTTACAAAGAGATCCCGAAATTGATTGTATCGTATGTGGAAATGATTCAATTGCAATTGGGGCAATTAGTACATGTCAGAAATTGGGAAAAGAAATACCCGGGGATATAAAAATCATAGGGTTTGATGACATATATATTTCAAAATACTTAAATCCAGAACTTACCACAGTCAGACAAGATGCCTATGAAATGGGAAAGCAGGCTGCAAGTATGTTGATTGGATATATAGAGAATAAAATCCCATTAACAGATATGATATTACCGTATGAGATTATGGAAAGAAGTACTGTATAAGCTGAAATAAAAATACGTATATATACGTATTTTTATTATAAAAGGTAAACGATTACCTATTTTTAAAGAAGGAAAGAGAATGAAACTTATGAAAAAAGTAAAATCTGCATTTGCGGGTTTTACGGCAATTGTTATGGCGGCGGCCGTAACATTGACGGCAGTTCCGGTTTCTTCCGTGCAG